>NZ_VJYK02000449.1 GCF_007097205.2 Streptomyces alkaliterrae | reverse complement strand
GGTATGGGGGTGTCGGGTCCGGCAGGCGGCTCGGGCGGGCCGGAGGTGGTCTCCTCGGGGGACTTCTCCGGTTCGGCGTCGGTGCGCACGCCGTCCGCCGACTCGCCCTCCTGCGGGCCGGTCAGCGGCAGCCAGGGCGCGTTGGAGTTGCCGCCGGCGAGGCTGAAGACGAGGACGACGGCGTAGCCGGCGCAGGCGAGGCCGAGCGCCCAGCCGATCCGGCGGAGGGTACGGCGGCGGCGCCCGCTGCCGTCTACGAAGACCGGCTCCTCGCCGACGCCGGACACGTCGACGGCGGGTGCGGCGACGGTCGGTTTCTCGACCTTCGCCATCCGCACGGTCTCCGCGTCCGCGGACTTCGGTGGACCACTCATCTCGCGCTCCTCATGCAACGAGCGCGGGTGGTCGGTTGCGCTCCAACATGGCCCGGACAGGCTGTCGTCGTGTTCCCCCCGAGTCACCCGTCCGGAGGAGGAATCTACCGCAGGATGACGAACGGGATTTCACCTGTTCACTCGAATCAGCCGGGCATGGACCGAGGTGGCACGGCAGGTCGGCACTGTCCGAAATGCCCGCGCGGGGAAGAATTGGGCAAGGTTTTACGTGCCGGTCGCCGGGGACGCGCCGCTCACGCGGCCTCCCCACCCGCCGGGAGACACCGCGGGTCAGGCGGCGGGCAGGCCCAGCAGCTCCCGGTCGGGGGCCGGCAGCCAGGCTCCCGGGGGTGCGTCGAGCCAGCGTTCCGGGGCGCCCAGCGCGGCGGCGCTGCGCAGCAGGGCGTCCAGGCCCGGATGCCGCAGTCCGCGCCGCCAGACGACGGAGACCGGGGAGAGCGGTACGGGCTCGACGAGCGGTCGCAGCACCATGCCCGGCACCTCCACGAAGACCTCGCTCGCCAGTACCGACCAGCCGCGCGAGCGCACCACGCGGACGAACTCGTCCTTGCCCTCGATCTTCGGGAAGGGCGGCGCGATCCGGATGTCCCGCCCGGCGAACAGCGCGCGGGCGTAGTCCGTCCACTCGGCGGTCTCCGCGTTGCCTGCGCCCGCGTACAGGGTCTCGCCTGCGAGCGCGGCCAGCGGGACGTGCGGGGAGGCGGCCAGCGGGTGGTCGGCGGGCAGCAGCACGGCGAGTCGTTCCAGCCGGACCAGCCCGTGGTCCAGGCCGCGCCGCAGGGTCGGCGGCAGCCCGGCGAAGCGACCGAAGGAGACGTCCAGCCGACCGGCGGCGAGCTGTTCGGCGGCTCCGGCGAGCCCGCTGACGAAGCGGGCGACGAACTCCACACCCGGTGCGTGCGTGCGGGCGTCCTCCAGGACGCGGTGGCCGGTGGCGACCGGCGCCGCGACGTCCACGACCAGCGGGCGGGCCGTGCGGTCGACGGCTGCGTTCAGTTCGTCGTGGGCGGCCAGCACCGCGCGGGCGTGCGGCAGCAGCCGCTCGCCTTCGGCGGTGAGGGCGACGTGCCGGGTGGAGCGGGTGAACAGGTCGGCGCGCAGGCGCTGTTCGAGCCGCCTCATGTCTCGGCTGAGGGCCTGCTGGGCGATGTGGAGGCGAGCGGCGGCCCGGGTGAAGTGCAGCTCCTCGGCCACCGCGACGAAGGCGCGCAGCAGTCGGGGGTCGAGGTCGTGGGCCATCCGGCCATCCTGCCAGGGCAGCGGCGATTGACAACAGGATCGCGTGAATCCGTCGGATCAGGTGTTGGACGGTACGGGCGGGCCACCCCGAGGCTGGTGCCCATGCCGACCACCCCTACCGACACGGTCCGCCGTCCGCCCGCGCCCTTCCTGACCATGACCGGCTCCACACTGATCGCCGCCGCCCCTCGGCCGCCCCGCCGCCGGCTCCGGGACGGCCGACTCGGTGCGTACGTGCGGCTGTTCGAGGCGCCGGGCGCCGGGGCGTTCTGGGCGAGCGGGGTGCTCGCCCGGCTGCCGATGGGGATGTTCGGCGTCGCGTCCGTGGTGATGATCGCCCAGACGCGCGGCTCGTACGCGCTCGCCGGGGCGGTGAGCGCGACCGGGCTGGCCGCGGCAGCGCTGCTGGCGCCGCTGGTGGCCCGGCTGGTCGACCGGCACGGGCAGGCACGCGTCGCGGTACCGGCCGTACTGCTGGCGGTACTCGGCCACCTGCTGCTGGTGCTGGCCGTGTGGACGGGCGCGCCGGCCTGGACGCTGTTCGCCTGCGCCGCGACCGCGTCCACAGCGCCCAACACCGGTGGCATGGCGCGTGCCCGCTGGGCGCACCTGTACCGGGGGGAGAATCCGGAGCGGGTGCGCGCCCGGCACACCGCGAACTCCCTGGAACAGGCCACGGACGAACTGTGCTTCATGCTGGGTCCGGTGGTGGCCATCGCGGTGTGCCTGGGGCTCTTTCCGGAGGCCGGGACGCTGCTGGCGACGGTGCTGCTGGGCGGCGGCACGCTGCTGTTCGCCGCGCAGCGGCGGACCGAGCCGCCGGTCGCGGCGCGGCAGACGGGTGGACGGGCGCCGATCGCCGTGGCGGGCATGCCCGCACTGCTGTGCGTGTTCCTGTGCACGGGGGCGGTGTTCGGGTCGATGGAGGTCGTCACGGTCGCGCATGCGGATGCACTCGGGCACGCGGCGTGGGCCGGTCCCATCCTCGCGCTCCAGGCCGCCGGATCGTGCGCCGCCGGGCTCGCCTTCGGGCTGCTGCGACCGCGCGGCGGGCTGCGGCGCCGCTTCACCGGCTGCGTGGCGCTGATGGCCGTACTGATGACGCTGCCGCTGCTGGCCGCGTGGGCGGGCGGGTTGGCACTGCTGGCGCCCGCGCTGCTGGTGGCCGGCATGGCCACGGCGCCGACGATGGTGACGGCGATGTCGCTCGTCCAGCGGCTGGTTCCGGCGGCGCGGATCAACGAGGGGATGACGATCGCCGTGACCGCGCTGCTGGGGGGCATCGCCGCCGGGGCCGCCCTCGGCGGGCAGGCGGCGGAGCACCTGGGCGCGCACTGGCCGTACGCGCTGCCGGCGGCAGCGGCGGTGGCCGCAGCGGCGGTGGCTTCCTGGGGGCCAGCCCCCAGACCCCCGGACCTCAAACTCCCCCGGCCGAAGGCCGGGGGAGTTTGAGGACAAGCGGCCGAAGGCCGTGACCGGGGTCCGGGGCGGAACCCCGGTTTCGGGA
>NZ_VJYK02000448.1 GCF_007097205.2 Streptomyces alkaliterrae | reverse complement strand
GTCCCGGAGTAGCCCGGACCTGCCGCGGCTCGCGCCGGTCGTGCCCGGTTGCGGCGCCGGTGCCTGGCGAGTGTTCCCGGCCGCGGCTGTCCGCGCGGATCAGGTGACGTCGGCGATGAGGCAGCAGTGCGCGGCTCGGCGCACGTGTCACACGTGGCCGTCACGTTGTCGTCAGGGCTGGGAACGCGGGGGCGGGTCCGGCGCTGAACGTCCCGGCCTCCGCGTTCTCGGCGTTCGTCGCGGGCGCCCGGGCTTCCTCCCCGGCCGGTCGGGCGTGGTGGGAGGATGGCGGCATGGTGGGGAACGAGCCGTGGGCGGCTCCGCATGGCGATCTGGCGGCGGCGAGGGCGTTGGTGTACGAACCGGGCGGGTTCCGCTGCTCGGTACCGGTGAGCGAGCCGGAGAGCGCCGAGTACGCGGCGTGCGTGTTCACGCTGGACGACCGCTCCGTGCGGTTCCGCGTGGGGAAGACCACGCCGACGAAGGCGGGTCAGTTCGTCACCGTTTGGCAGCGGTCGGCCGAGGGGCCGATCCGACCGTTCGACGCCGACGACGGGGTGGACCTGTTTGTCGTCAGCAGCCGTGACGGCAACGGCTTCGGGCAGTTCGTGTTCCCGTGCGAGGCGTTGTGCGAACGCGGCGTCGTCTCCCGCGACGGCTCCAGAGGGAAGCGCGGGTTCCGCGTCTACCCGCCGTGGGTGACCACGGCCAGTCGGCAGGCCCGCGGCACGCAGGCATGGCAGGCGAGGTACTTCCTCGACCTGGGTGGGGAGGGCCTGGCGCCCGACCTCGCTCGCGCCCGCGCGCTCTACCACGCTTAGGGTGCGGGGCCCGGCGGCGCCGGGCTCAGATCTTGCTCAAGTTCGGGTTCCGCCTGCGCTTGCTCGGGGATGATCGGGTCGTTGCGGTGTGCACCGATGACCTGGTGCACGTGCGGAACCTGAACACGGGGGCTCTCATGGAATTTCTCTTCTACGTCATCCCGATGCTGATCGGCGGGGTCGCGCTCTTCATCGGCTATCGGGTGCTCGGCCGTTCGCTGCAGCTGCGGCGGGCCTGGAGCAGCGGCCTTGTCGCGCAGGGGCGCTGCGTGCGCACCTACACCACAACGCACGGGTACGACGACAACCGGGTGTCCACCACGCTGCACCACGTCTACGAGTTCACGACGGCCGACGGCCGGTCGGTCCGGTTCGAGGAGCCAGGGGGCTCCGCCCTGACGGTGGAGGGCGACGTCGTACCGGTGCGGTACGCGGCCGAACGGCCGGAACATGCCACGGCGCAGGCCGTGCGCCCGGGGCTGAACGCCGCCACCACGGCGGCGACGCTGGTGTTCGTGGGCGTCATGGTGGTGTTCTGCCTCTTCTTCGTCACCACGTTCGCCACGGAGTTCGGCGGCGGCATGCCGTGACCGCGGCGGCGGCGCTCAGCCGCCGACTGTCCCGGCCTCGATGCGGCGGCCACGCGAGGCGTCCACCACGACGGGCGTGCCGTCCGGGATCCGTCCCTCGAGCCGGTCGAGTAGAGGCCCCACCGGCGGGAGTTCACGGGGGGTGCGGACGTGGATGTGCATCGTCCTGGACTTCACGTCGACTCTTGTCACGGACGCGTCCCGCTCTTCGGCGAGCCACTGTTCCGCCGCCTCCTTGGCCCGGCCGGTCCACGTGTTGATCAGCAGCGTGGCCGCGGTGTTGACCGTGAGGGGGACGAGCACGACGACGAACAGCGCGGCCATCGCGGCGTGTGCCCGGCGGGCGGGGCGCCCGACCGCCTTGTCGGCCTCCGTGCCGTATCCGAGCGAGGCGAAGACCAGCATGCCGGCGAAGACCAGGGCGAAGAGGTTCGACAGGAAGAGTGCCAGCGCGCCCAAAGCCAGCCATCCCGACAGCTTGCCCAGGCACACACCGGCGACCACCAGGGGCGGGACGAGGGAGATGGCGATCGCCACTCCGGGCAGTACGGCGGCGACGTCCCGGCGGGCCAGCGCGACGGCGCCGGCCAGGCCGGTCGCCAGGGCGGCGATCAGGTCCATCAGGCCCGGTGACGTCCGCGAGGAGATCTGGCTGTTGGACAGCAGGTCGTAGCCGCCGGGCAGAGCCACCGACATGAGCATTCCGACCGCGATCACCAGCAGGCAGGCGAGGAGGACTACCGCGGCCGACCCCGTGCGGTGGCGCCGCACCGATCCGAGGGCGATGCCCATGATCGGCGTGGCCAGCGGCGCGATGATCATCGCGCCGATCACGGTCGCCGTCGAGTCCGTGATCACCCCGCCGGCCGCGATGACCGCCGACAGTGCGAGCATCGTCCAGAACGCCGATCGCTTGGCCGCGCTGTCCCCGGAGGACAGGATCAGGTCCTGGGTCAGTTCGTCCAGCGAGCGGCGCTGGGACGCCGGCAGGACACGGGCGCGGACCTTGCTGATCATGTCCCTAAACAACCACGACCGGCACGGTGGAGACGGGCAGGACACGGACACACTGCGGGCGGCTCCGCTCTCCGGCTCGGCGGGTGACGGCAAACCGGCTGCGAGGGCCGGGCGGACAGACCTAGTGTTCGCGGCATGAACACCGAACACGGGCGGAGCGCGCCCGCCGAGGAGCGCGCGTCTGACGCAGGGGAGCGGCGGGACGTGCGCCAGGCGGTTCGGCGGGTCGCCGCCGAGGAGGCCGTGCGGTGGCGTGAGCTGTTGGAGCGGCTGAAGTGAGTGTTGTGCACCTGGTGCCGGAGGACGGGCCGGTGATCGCCGGGTACGCCTGCGAGGGCGGACCCGTGGAGATCAGGGACCGGGGACTGCTGACGTCCGCGCTGCGCCGTCCGGAGACGACGGCGTTCGGCGAGGAGCTGTTCCCCGACGTGTTCGACAAGGCCGCCGCGCTGCTGCACGGCATCGCCGTGAACCACCCGCTGGTCGACGGCAACAAGCGGACGGCCTTCCTCGCCTGCGTCACGCTGCTGCGGCTCAACGGCGTCCGGCTGCGGCCGGACGTCGACGAGGCGGAGGACCTGGTCGTCGGCGTGGCGAGCGGGCGAATCCGGGAGGTTCCGGAGATCGCCGGTCGGTTGCGGGCGCTGGGCGTCGGGGCGGAATGACCGCCGTCCGTGGCGGGTGTGGCCGGTTCGGGAGGGCGGTTGCCCGGGGT
>NZ_VJYK02000447.1 GCF_007097205.2 Streptomyces alkaliterrae | reverse complement strand
GTGGGGGTGGTGCAGTCGGTGGCGCGGGCGAGGAGGAGGGTGCGTTCGCGTTCGTTGCGGGTGAGGGAGGCGGCGTGTTCGAAGTCGGCGCGGGCTTCGGCTGTGCGGCCGAGTCGGGCGAGGAGGTCGGCCCGGACGCTGAAGAGGAGGTGGTAGTCGCGCAGGGCGGGTTCCGCGGCGAGAGCCGTCACGAGCGGGAAGGCGTGCTCGGGGCCGTGGGCCATGGAGACGGCCACCGCGCGGTTGAGTTCGACGACCGGGGACGGGGTGCGGGCGGCGAGCAGGTCGTAGAGGGCGGCGATCCGCGGCCAGTCGGTGTCCTGGTAGGTCGGCGCGTGGGCGTGGCAGGCGGCGATGGCGGCCTGGAGGACGTACGGGCCGTGGGCGCCTGAGGCGGCGGACTCGGCGCGGGCGAGCGCCGCGAAACCGCGGCGGATCAGCAGCCGGTCCCAGCGCGTCCGGTTCTGCTCCGCGAGCAGAACCGGTTCGCCGGAGCGGTCCGTCCGGGCGGCGGACCGGGCGGCCTGGAGCTCCAGCAGCGCGGCCAGCCCGTGCACCTCGGGCTCCTCGGGCATCAGCCCGGCGAGCACGCGGGACAGCCGCAGCGCGTCCTCGCAGAGGCCGGGCCTCAGCCAGTCGTCGCCCTCGGTGGCCGTGTAGCCCTCGTTGAATATCAGGTAGATGACCTCCAGGACGGAGTCCAGGCGAGCCGCGCGGTCCGCCCCGCGCGGTACCTCGAAGGGGACGTTCTTCCTGGCGAGCGTCCGTTTGGCCCGGACGATGCGCTGTGCGACGGTCGCCTCGGGCGCCAGGAAGGCGCGGGCGATCTCCGGCGTGCTGAGGCCGCCGAGCAGCTTCAGGGTGAGGGCGATCCGGGCGTCGGCGGAGAGCACGGGGTGGCAGGCGGTGAAGACGAGACGGAGCATGTCGTCGTCGATGTCGTCGGCGTACGGGTCGATGGCGGCCAGTTCGTCGACGCCGTGCCGCGGGCCGGTCTCCAGGTCGCGGCCCATCTCCTCGAGTTTGCGCGCGTACCGCTCGCGGCGGCGTACGAGGTCGATGGCGCGGTGCTTGGCGGTGGCCGTCAGCCAGGCGGCCGGGTTGGCCGGGATGCCCGTCTCGGGCCACTGCTCCAGCGCGGCGACGACGGCGTCCTGGAGGAGTTCCTCCGCGATGCCCACGTCGCGCACGATGCGGGTGACGCCGGCGATGATCCGCGCGGACTCCATCCTGCACACCGTCTCGACCGTGCCGGCCGCGTCCCTTCGTGCCACGGCCACTCATCAGAGCAGCCGTGGCACGGGGGCGCAACCGCGGCGCGGCCGCTGTCACTCCTCGACGACGCTCAACCGTCGTCGGCTCTCAGCCCTCGTCGGCTCTCAGCCCTCGACGATCTCGCGGACCTCGGTGGTGACCGTGAGGTCCTCCGGGTGGATCTCGAGGAACCGCCTGACCCACTCCAGCGCCTCTGCCATGTCCTTGGCATGGAGGATCGAGTAGCCGCCGATGACCTCCTTGGTCTCGGTGAACGGCCCGTCGGTGTAGCTGATCCTCCCGCCGGACCAGGTGGCCCTCGTCCCTTCGGCGGTCGGCTTGAGGCCGGCCGTGTCCAGCATGACGCCGGCCTTGGTGATCTCCTCGAACAGCGCGCCCATGCGCTCCTCGAACTCGGCCCCCAGGCCCTCGGGCGGCAGGGTGTTCTCGTCGATGCGGATCATCGTCATGTAACGCGGCATGGTGGCTCACTCCTCGGTAGGGCGGGGACCGTTTTTCTCCGCCTCTCACACCCGCGTCGAACGGGCGCGACAGGAATCGACACCTCGCCGGAGAGTTTTTTCGAGGCACCTCCGGCCGAACCCGCGCGTCGCGACGCGCCGGTGCCGCGGTCAGTGCGGTTCCTCGGGACTGTCGAGGAGACGCAGCACCAGGCCGGCGGCGGGCTTGGGGCCGAAGGACGTGGACTTGTGGGGCAACAGGACGCCGGTGGCGGCGAGTTCGCGGACGGTGGGCTCGGCCATCGGGGGCAGGAGGAGGGCGGTTCCGCCGCCGGTTCCGGCCACGGCGGCGGTCGCCTGGCGGGCGTCGTGGACGTGGCGCACGGCCCCGGGCAGGTTGTGCGTCGACCAGGCGCGGGCGAGGAGCAGATGGTCGGCGACGGCCGCGGGGACGTCCCGCCACCGCGCGGGTTTTCCGGTGAGGGCTTCGTCCAGTGCCGTGGGGTCGGGGTCGGTGACGGACCAGGCCCGTCCGCCGCCGCTGATGACGAGTGTCCCGGGGAGGGGAACGCGAGGCCCGTCGAGGAGTGGCCGTACGCAGGCGACGTCCGCGGCGGCCGCGGCGGCCTTGTCCGGTTCCAGTCCCGGTATGACGCGGTGGATCGCGGCCAGGCGCAGGGGGTGGGTGGCGGAGTTCACCAGCAGGGCCAGGCAGCTCCGCCACGGGTTGGGGCCGGCTCCGTGGCGGTCGTGCAGCCGGAGGCAGGCGGCGTGGCGGTGGTGGCCGTCGGCGATGAGGAGCTGGTGGCGTGCCACCTCCGCGGCGATGACGGCCTGGTCGTCGGGGTTGGCGCAGGACCACAGGAGATGGGTGACCGCGCCGGTTCGGGCGGCGGCCACGGGTGGTGTTCCGGTGACGCGGTTGATGGCCCGCTCCGCCGCCGACGCCGCGGCGTGGTAGGTGAGCAGCAGGGGTTCGGGCTGGGCGCGCAGCGCCTCCATGAGCCGGGCGCGGGCGGCGACCGTGTGCGGCTGGACGTCCTCGTGCGGCAGGACCGTACCGCGGCCCGGCAGGGGCAGGTCGAGGGCACCGATCACGCCCTGTTGGAGGACGCGGGTACTCCTGCCGGTGCCGGTGTGCTGCCGGTAGACGTAGAGGGTCGGTCGGGGGTCCTGGACGAGCACCCCCGCGCGCAGCCACTGGTCGAGGTGGGCGCCTGCGCGGCGCGGGTCGTCGCCGTGGAGCAGCCGGGCGATGTGGTGGGGACGCGACCGCAGGTCACGCGCGCGGTCGGGGCCGATGTCGTCGTACGGGGGACAGACCATGGCGGAGAGGTCATCGACACGGCGGGGGTCGTAGCGCACGCCCCGGAAGGGGCGCAGCCGCGGGGCGGGGAGGGCTGGGTCGGGCATCGATCGCTCCTGGGGGTATCCGGGGCGGCCGGGCG
>NZ_VJYK02000446.1 GCF_007097205.2 Streptomyces alkaliterrae | reverse complement strand
CTCCGCGGTGTACGCGGAGCAGCCCGGTTGGTCCCTCACCCTCACGGTCGTCGGCCTGGTCACCGCCGTACTCGGCGCCCTCCAGGCCCTACGGGAACACGATCTCAAAGCCCTGCTCGCGTACTCCCAGAAGACGAAGAGCAGCACCATGTCACCGGCGAGGACGAGGCCGAGCATGGCGGCGCCGAACGCGGTGAGCTGCGCGTAGAAGATGCCGTGCGGCTCGTCCTCCGGGAGGTAGCGCGCACAGTAGGCGAAGATCAGCGCGCCGACGCCGAGCACCAGCAGGCAGAACAGCCAGGCCAGACCGTCGAGTCGCAGGCTGAATGCGACTTCGAGGGAGGGCTTCCAGCGCCACTCGGCGCTGGTGGGCGCACCCGTAAGCGGGTCCCGGGCGACGACGCCGAGCAGCCCTGCGAGAATCAGCAGCGCCGCCGCCAGCACGTATCCCGTCTCCCGGCCGAGACGGCGTTCGATCAGCGGCGCCACGGCGGCCAGTGCCCACATGGCCGCCAGCGAGCCGACCAGAGCCGCCGCCTGGGCGGTCACCGTGAGCGGGCCGTGGCTGATCCGTCGGCCCCGGAGCGCCGCGCCGGACCGCGCCGGCCGCCGGACCGGGCATCGGACCGGCCGGCCGGGGGACGCCGGGGCGGCCCGTCAGCCCCGGTGAGGCCTCGCGTCGGCAACACCGCGGCGGCGACGGTCGCGGCCGGGAGCGCCGGCCCGCCCTGAAGGAGGATCAGGTCGCTCACAACACATCCCCTTTACCGACAGTTCCCGCTCTTTCCTACGCTAGGGCACATAAGCGACAATCACCGCTATCAGCGGCTCGAAGTCGCGCCTTCCCGGGGTCGAGCGAGACAAAACCCGCCGCCTCGGCGCGACGGACGCGCCGGACGCGGCGGGTGTGCGGCGGGTGCCGGGGCCGGGGTCTGTCCGGCGGACAGGCCCTGGGGGGACCCCATGGACGCCGGGCGGGTTGTAGGGTCAGGGCATGACCAAGCCTGATGGCCTGCTTGTGGACGTGGCGGCCACCGTCGAGTCGCAGCGGTCCAACCAGATGTCGCTCACCGTGGTCGTGAACGGCGCCGTCATCACCGGACGACTCGCCCCCGAAGCGGTGTGGCGGGAGCGGGTGGCGGAGATCCTGCGGGACTCCGAGAAACTGGGCGTGTTCGCCGAGGTCTTCGCACCGCCCGGCACGGGCGAGCGCACCGACGAGGAGCCCACGGCCGCCCCGACGCACCTGCACTTCCACGTCGCCAGGATCCTCCAGGGCACCCTGGGGATCCCGGAGACGGGCGGCATGTACCGGGTCGCCATCAAGGACGTGAGCGCCTGGACGGTCGGCGACTTCAGCTACACCGACGGCTGAGCCGCCGCCCGTCCGGCACGCCCTCGACGGGCCCTCAGTCCAGGGGGTCGGTGGTGGGTGCCGGGACGGCGCTGTGGGTCACACAGGTGAAGCCGAGGCGGGTCAGCGCACGAGTGACCTCCAACGCGGTGAAGTCGCGTCGGTCCTGCCTGGTGATCACCTCGCCGACCTGTTTGACGGGGTAGGTGCGGCGGCCGATGACCACGCACGGCCCGACGGCCGGCTCCGGCCGGACGCCGGACATCATCTGCTGTACCTCGCTCATCACGAAGTCGAACGGGAAGCGGGCGATCACACAGCGCACGGGAACCTCACAGTTGCTGTCGTAGCGGTGGGCGGGACGTGGACTCCCGGCGCCCGGGAGCGTTCTGGCTCCGGCCGCGCGGGGCGGACGCTCACGCGCCCGCCGAGCGGCGGCGGGAGCGCGGGCGGCGCTCGGCCGGAGCGGCGGTGCCGCCGCCTCCACCGCCTCCGCCGCCGCGCCGACGACGGGAGGCGCCGCCACGGGACCGTGCGGGGCCGGCGGCACCGCCCGCCCGCGCCGACTTCGACGACGCCGACTTCGGCTGTGTCGGCTGTGTCGGCGGCGCGAGGACGACGGGCGTGCCGGACGGCGCCCGGGCGCCGGTGATGCGGCTCAGCTCGGCCTCGCCCGAGCGCACGGCGGTCGCCCGCGGTGTGACACCGGCGTCCGAGAGCAGCCCGTCGACGTCGCGCCGCTGGTGCGGCAGGACGAGGGTGACCACGCTGCCGGACTCGCCGGCGCGGGCTGTGCGCCCGCCCCGGTGCAGGTAGTCCTTGTGGTCGCCGGGCGGGTCGACGTTGACGACCAGGTCGAGGTCGTCGACGTGGATGCCGCGCGCCGCCACGTTGGTGGCCACGAGAACGGTCACCTCGCCGTCCTTGAACCGGGTGAGGGTGCGGTTGCGCTGCGGCTGCGACTTGCCGCCGTGCAGCGCCGACGCCCGCACGCCGCTTTTGAGCAGGTGGCGGGTGAACCGGTCGACGGCGTGCTTGGTGTCCAGGAACATGATCACGCGCCCGTCGCGGGCGGCGATCTCGGTGGCCGTGGCCCGCTTGTCGGCGTCCTGCACGTACAGGACGTGGTGTTCCATCGTCGTCACGGCGCCGGCGGACGGGTCGACGGAGTGCACGACCGGGTCGCGCAGATAGCCCCGGACGAGGCTGTCGACGTTGCGGTCGAGGGTGGCGGAGAACAGCAGCCGCTGTCCGTCCGGCCGGGTCTGGTCGATGAGCCGGGTGATCTGCGGCAGGAAGCCGAGGTCGGTCATCTGGTCGGCCTCGTCGAGGACCGTGATGTCGACGTCGTCCAGACGGCAGTCGCCGCGCTCGATGAGGTCCTTCAACCGGCCGGGCGTCGCGACGACGACCTCGACCCCGGTGCGCAGGGCGGCGGCCTGCCGCCCGATGGAGACGCCGCCGACCACGGTCGTCAGCCGCAGCCCGAGCGCCCGCGCGTACGGGTCGAGCGCGTCGGTCACCTGCTGCGCCAGCTCACGGGTCGGTACGAGCACCATCGCCGCCGGCCGGCGGGGCTCGGCGCGGACGCCGGCGAGGCGGGCCAGTACCGCCAGACCGAAGGCCAGGGTCTTGCCGGAGCCGGTGCGCCCGCGTCCGAGGACGTCACGGCCGGCGAGCGAGTTCGGCAGGGTCGCCGCCTGGATCGGGAAGGGTGCCGACACACCCTGCTCGCCGAGGGCGCGGAGGAGCGGCGCGGGCAGGTCGAGCGCTGCGAAGTCGTCCACGGCGGGCAGCGGCGGGGTCTGGCTGACGGGGGCGGCGAACTCGCCGCTCGGGCCGCGCCCCCGTCAGCCA
>NZ_VJYK02000445.1 GCF_007097205.2 Streptomyces alkaliterrae | reverse complement strand
GGTGGCCTGCGGGAATCGTCGAGCCTCACGCTGCCCGTCCTGCGCCTGGACCTACGCCGGAGACACCTACCACCTCATCCGCGCCGGACTCACCGGCGACCCCAACAAGGGCATCGCCCGGACGGTACGCACGCACCCCAAGGTGTTCGCCACCCTCACCGCCCCGTCCTTCGGCGCGGTCCACAACCGGCCCGCCACCGAGGTCTGCGCCTGCGGCACCCGCCACCCCGACAACGCCCCCGTCCTGGGTACGGCGATCGATCCGGACAGCTACGACTACGCGTCGGCGGTGCTGTGGAACAACCACGCCGGAGACCTGTGGCGCCGCTTCACCATCTACCTCCCCCGGGAGATCGCCTCCCGCGCCGGCATCACCCAACGCGAACTCCGCGAAACCTGCCGGGTCTCGTTCGGGAAAGTCGCCGAATTCCAACGCCGAGGCGCCATCCACTTCCACGCCATCGTCCGCCTCGACGGACCGTCCGGGCCGGACTCCCCGCCCCCGGCCTGGGCCACGGTCACCCTCCTGGACGACGCAATCCGCGCTGCTGCCGCCCGTGTCCTCCTGGTCCTGCCCGGCCGCCACGGCCAACCGCTCCGCGAACTGCGCTGGGGGCGACAGGTGGATGTCCGGCCCATCACCGGGGCCGGTGGGGATACGGAGCTGACCGAACGGGCCGTGGCCTCCTACGTCGCCAAGTACGCCACCAAAGCCGCCGAGACCACCGGCACGCTGGATCGGCGGATCGGGGAGATGGCAGAGCTGGACAAGGTCCCGGACCTGCCCGACCACACCCGCCGCCTCATCCGCGCCTGCCGCGACCTCGACGACGCCTTCCCGGATCGCCGCCTGTGGGCGTGGGCACACATGCTCGGCTTCCGCGGCCACTTCTCCACCAAATCCCGCGCCTACTCCACCACCCTCGGCGCACTCCGCCAAGCACGCGCCGACTACCGCGCCACCCAAGAACGCCACGCGCTCGGCCTCCCCGACCCTGACGAACACGACGGCTCCACGCTCGTCCTCGCCCACTGGTCCTACGCCGGCCACGGCCACACCCCCGGCGAATCCTGGCTCGCCGCCCGCATCCGCGACGACCTCAACCACAACCGCGACATCGCCCGCGAACTCCGCAACAGCTACGACACCGAGGAGACTTGGACATGAGCCGACTGCTGACGGTGGCGCAACTGACTGCCCTGCTGGGGGCTGCGCGCCGAGAATCAGAGACCGAAGAGGCTGGCACTGACCTGCTGCACAGTGGTTGGTACACGACGGAGGAGGTAGCTGAGCTGATCGGCGTGGACTCCTCGACATTGCGGCGATGGCGCACCGCCCGGCCGATTCAGGGCCCGCCGTTCGTTCGGCTGACCTCGCGGGTCATCTTGTACAGCGTTCCTGACGTCCAGCAGTGGCTCATCTCGCGGCGTGTTGACCCGGCTGACGGGGCTGAGGCGGCGTGACGAAGCAGCAGCCGCCCATGGGCGTGAAGCTCTCCACGGACGTTGAGTACCGGCCTGGCTTCCCGAACCCCTACCGGGCCCGGGTGCGCTGGTTCGATCCGGAAACTCGGCGACGGCTCTCTCGGTCGGAGATGAGGGCGACCCCCGAGGCCGCTGAGGAGTGGATCGACCGCATGGAGCGCCTGGCGTTTCGTGGCGTTACTCCGGCCACGGCGACGATGACTCTGGCGGAGTACGGGGCCGAGGACTCCGACGTCTGGGGCCTGGCAATGCGCGGGTTGGAGCGAAAGACCATGGACCCTTACCGCGCTGGCTGGCGCCTTCGGGTTCTCCCGACGCTGGGTCACCTGACGGTCTCGGCGATCACCAACGGGGTTGTCGACCGGGCTGTACACGCTTGGATCGCTGACCAGAACAGCCGCTCCACGGTGAAGAACAGCATCGCCGTGCTCGTCCGAGTGCTCGAACAGGCCGTCCGTGACGGGCTCATCGACGTCAACCCGGCCCGGGTCACCGGGTGGCAGCAGGAGTACAAGCAGGCGGAGGACGAGCTTGACGACCCTCGGTCGCTGGCGCTGCCGAACTGGAAGGCGCTCAAGGCTTTGTCGGCCGCCTTGGTAGAGCGTTCCTCCGGGCGGTATGCCGGGTGGGGTGAGGTGGTGGAGTTCGCGGCCTGCACCGCGGCTCGCATCGGGGAAGTGTCCGGCGTTCGCGTGCGGGACATCGACATCGACAACTGGACGTGGAGCGTGTGTCGTCAGACCACTCCGGCACCGGGCGGCCTGGTCGACAAGGGGACGAAAGGTAAGCGTCGCCGGACGGTGCCGATCATTCCGGAGATCCGCCCACTCGTCGCTGAGCGGCTCGCCGTGCTGAACGGGAAGCCCGACGCACGGTTGTTCACCGGTCCGCGCGGTGGTCGGATCACGACTGCGGTACTCCGCGATGCCACGCATTGGGATGAAGTGGTGGTCAGCCTCGGCTACGAGTACTTGCGGCGGCACGACCTCCGCCACACCGGACTGACGTGGATGGCCGACGCTGGTGTGAAGGTGCACGTGCTCCGCTTGATCGCCGGTCACGGCTCGCTGAGTACGACCCAGCGGTATCTCCACCCCAGTCAGCGCTCGATCCAGGAGGCCGGCGCCGCGCTGAGCGCTCACCTCGGCTCCGCCTCGCCGACCGAGCGGGAGGACGGTGGTCCCAAAGTGGTCCCACCGGAGCGTTCGCGCGGGCACTTGCGGCTGGTCCGCTGACGCTCTCGCCGAAACGGACGAAGGCCCGTTGAGCTGGAAGAACTCCAGTTCAACGGGCCTCTTCGTACACCGTCGGGACGGCGGGATTTGAACCCACGACCCCTTGACCCCCAGTCAAGTGCGCTACCAAACTGCGCCACGTCCCGGTGCCTCGGCGGCTTGGGGATCTTGCCCCTTGCCGGCCGCGCACGAGAACAATACCGCACTTCGGGGGGTGCTTGCGCGCACCTTCGGGGGTGTGGGTGCGAGCATGGCGGTATGAGTGCGACGCAAGCGGTGACCGCGCACACCTCCGAGCTGGACGCCGGCACACTCCAGACGGCACGGACGCTGGTGGAGGAGTCGTTCACGGTGGAGTACTCCGGGGCGGACTGGGAGCACGGGCTCGGTGGGATGCACGCCCTGGTGTGGGAGGAGGGGGAGCTGGTCGCGCACGGGAGTGTGGTGCAGCGGCGGCTGCTGCACGAGGGCCGGGCGCTGCGGACCGGCTATGTGGAGGGGG
>NZ_VJYK02000444.1 GCF_007097205.2 Streptomyces alkaliterrae | reverse complement strand
GGGCAGACCGGGCCGGTGTTGTCCATGGGGACATCGTGACCGAAGGGTGTGACAACGGGACCGGAAGCCGGGGCTTGACCTCAAGGGAACTTGAGGTCGGACGATGAGCGGGCGATCAACCGACCGTCAGCCACGATCAACTCGGGAGCCGTCATGCGTGCCATCCGTCTTCACTCCTTCGGTCCGGCCGAGAACCTGCGGTACGAGGAAGCGCCGGACCCCGTCCCCGCCGAGGGCGAGGTCCGGATCAGGGTCGCCGCCGCCGGTGTGCACCTTGTGGACACCGCGCTGCGGGAGGGGCTGGCGCTGGGGCCGACGCCGGTACCCGTCGCGCTGCCGACGATCCCCGGGCGGGAGGTCGCCGGAACGGTGGACGCCGTCGGGCCGGGCGTGGCCGAGACGTGGCGGGGCCGCCGGGTGGTGGCGCACCTGGGCATGGCTCCCGGCGGCTACGCGGAGCTGGCCGTCACGGGCGCGGAGCGGCTACACGTGCTACCGGACGCGGTGTCGGAGGCCCACGCCCTCGCCATGGTCGGCACAGGACGCACCGCGATGGGCGTCCTCCAGTTCGCCGAGCTGGGCCCGGAGGACACCGTGGTGGTGCTGGCGGCGGCCGGCGGTATCGGCAACCTGCTGGTGCAGTACGCCAGATCGGCCGGCGCCCGCGTGGTCGGTGTGGCCGGTGGGCCGGAGAAGGTGGCCGCCGTCCGGGGCGTCGGCGCCGACCTGGCGGTGGACTACACGGACCCGGGCTGGGCCGAACGGGTCACGGAGAAGTTCGGCAGGCGACCGGCGACGTATCTGTTGGAGGGCGTCGGCGGGCCCGCGGCGCGTACGGCGATCGGGCTGCTCGCGAAGGGCGGCACGCACCTGTCGTACGGGTACGCCGCCACCGGCTTTGATCCGGACGGTCAGGCGGTGCTGCCGCCGGAGGAGGCGGCGCGGCTGGGAGTCGACTCCCGCTCGGTGCTGGGGCCGCCGATGTTCGAGCGGATCGGCGGGATGGAGAACGTCCGGGTGCTGGAGGAGCGGGCGCTGGGGCTGGTCGCGGCCGGCACGGTGACGCCGCTGGTGCGGCGCTACCCGCTGGCCGAGGCGGCCCGGGCGCACCGGGAGCTGGAGTTGCGCGGCACGGTCGGCAAGGTCGTGCTGGTTCCGGTGTGAGCCACCCGTCGGGACCCCGTCGCCGCGCGCCCGGCGCCGGGCGGGCCTACGGTGCGGACATGGGCAGGAGATGGCTGGTCTGGGCGGCGATGCTGTGCGTGGTGCTGCTGGTCGTGGTGGTGATCATGATCCAGCTGGCCGACCGGCGCGGTGACCGGGACGGCCGCTACCACGCACCGCCGCCCTCACCGGGCGCGGAGGTCCGCGACAGCTCGGCGCAGTTCGGGGAGGCGGGCGGCGAAGGCGTCGCCCGGGCAGTGGGTGGGGAAGCTGTCGCGGTGGCCGGATATCACCGATAGCCGGACGGCGGTGCCCTCGGGGAATCGGCTCTCGTTGTTGGTGGACACCAGCCGGACGGTGCCGCGCGGATCGACGTGCGGCGCGAGTTTCCACGCCGCGACGGCCGCCAGGGCCGCCAGGGCCCGCCGCGGCACGTCCGCGGAGCCGCCGAAGGTGCCGATGACGGCGATGCCCACGCTCTCGGTGTTGAACCCCTTGCTGTGCGCGCCGCGCACGGCCCGGTCGACGCCGCCCGCCCGGCCCTCGTAGACCGTGCCGCAGCGGTCGACGACGAAGTTGTAGCCGAGGTCGTCCCAGCCCATCCGCCGCACGTGGTCACGCTGCATGGCGCGCAGGATCTCGGGGACGTCGGCGCACCGGTAGTTGTTGCCGTGCCCGGTGTGGTGGACGACGACGGCGCGCACCGCGCGGTTGTAGCCGGACGGTTCCCTGACCAGTTCCTCGTCGGCGCGCCAGGCGGCGCGCGGCACGATGGCCGGGCGGGGGGCCGCCCAGGTCACCCGCCGTTCCTGTACCGCGTCCGGCCGGGGACCGGTGGCCGGCGGGGTGTCCCCCATCGTCAGTACGGCCACCAGCAGCACCCCCGTGGCCGGCGCGACCCGTTGGAACCGCATAGGCCCACCGTGCGCCCGCCGACGTCCGGAGGGGAGCAGGACGTAGGCCGTTCGGGTGAGTTTCCCGTGGTGTCGCCGGACGCGCGAAGCGGTGCCCGGCCCCGACTATCCTCGGGTTCCGGGCCCGTCGCACGTGGGCCAGTCCGGACGGGGGAGGGCGTACGCCACATGGAGCAGCTCGGAGCGGCGGATCCGCGACGCGTCGGCGGCTACCGGCTGTTGGGGCGGCTGGGCGCCGGCGGCATGGGCCAGGTGTACCTGGCCAGATCGGACCGCGGCCGGACGGCGGCGGTCAAACTGGTCCGCGCCGAGCTGGCCGAGCAGGACGAGTTCCGCCGGCGGTTCCGGCACGAGGTGCGGGCCGCGCAGCGGGTGGGCGGAGTGTGGACGGCGCCGGTGCTGGACGCCGACACCGAGGCGCCGGTGCCGTGGGTGGCCACCGGCTACGTCGCGGGGCCGAGCCTGTACGGCGTGGTGGCGCGGGATCACGGGCCACTGGCGGAACGCTCGTTGCGGGTGTTGACCGCCGGGCTCGCGCTGGCGCTGAAGGACATCCACACGGCGGGTCTTGTGCACCGCGACCTCAAACCGTCCAACGTGCTGGTGACGATCGACGGGCCGCGGGTCATCGACTTCGGGATCGCCAGGGCGTTGGAGACCGTCGCCGACGGCGGGCTGACCCGCACCGGGGCGGTGATCGGCTCGCCGGGCTTCATGGCGCCGGAGCAGGTGCGCGGCAGCCGGGTGGAACCGCCGTGCGACGTGTTCGCGCTCGGTTCGGTGCTGGCGTTCGCGTCGAGCGGGCGGATGCCGTTCGGTAACGCCGACAGCGGCGCGCACGCCCTGATGTACCGGATCGCCGAGGGGGAGCCGGACCTTGACGACGTGCCGGAGGGCATCGTCGACCTCATCCGCGACTGCCTGCGGAAGGACCCGGCGGCGCGGCCGACACCGGACGAGTTGCTGGACCGCTCGGGCGCGGCGGACGCCGTGCGGGACGGCCGGGTGCTGGACCCGTGGCTGCCACCGGCGCTGGTCGCGCAGCTCGGGCGGCACGCCGTCGAGCTGCTGGAGCGCGAGCACACGGACGTCGACCCCCCGGAAGGCGCCGCTGCGGGTGAAGCCCCCACCACCGCGCACCAACCGGCCC
>NZ_VJYK02000443.1 GCF_007097205.2 Streptomyces alkaliterrae | reverse complement strand
GGCGAGGGACGGCCCTGGTTTGTCGCCGCCCCACGGGCCGGACCGCTCGGCGACGGCCTGGCCCTGCTCACGGCGGCCGGCGGCGTCGGCGCGGTAGGCGGCGGCCCCGGCCCGGTAGGCCGCGACGGCGCCGCCGGGACGCAGCCCACGCCCGCCGGACGGGCCGTCGTCGTCGGGGGTGTCGGCGCCCGGTCGCCTCGCGGGCGGCACGGCGGGGCGGGGCTCGGGCGGCAACGGGTCCGGTGACCCCGCTCCCGGCGCCATCGGGCCCTCGGTGGGCAGCGGATCGTAGCCGCTCAGCGCCTCCTCGGCGGCGCCCGAAGCCAGCCCGGTCAGCAGTGCGCGGCCGTCCTCGCAGATCAGCACGGTGCGCGGGGTGATGTTGCGGTGCGTCCAGCCGAAGGTGTGGACGGCGCTCAGCGCGGCCAGCAGGTCGGCGGCGATCTCCGCCGCGCGGTGCGGGCTCAGCGGCTGCTCGGCGAGTACCGCCGCCAGCGGTCTGGCGACGACGAGTTCGCTCACGATCCACAGCCCGTCGTCCTCGACGAAGACGTCGAAGACCTGGTCCAGCCGCGGGTGGTCGGGGATGCGGGCCGCGGCCAGCGCGGCCTCCACGGCACGCCGGACGACGGGGTCGTCGGGGCGGCGGGTGGCCCGGCCGAACGCCGCCCTCGCACCCCGCGCGTCGACCAGCTCGGCGTCCAGCACCTCGGGCAACGGCACCTGGCGGACGAGGACTTCCTGGCCGCTGGCGGTGTCGTACGCGCGCGACTCGCGCAGCTCGTACTCCTCGGCGGGCGGCAGCGGCAGACGGTAGCGGTCGGCGAGCAGCCGTCCGGCGTATTCGTCCACGGCGCCTCCCCACAGCGTGCGTATCCGTCAGTTCCCGCCCCGCGCGGGGCGGATCGCGCGCAGATGCCTGCGGCCTACTCTCCTCACGATACGTGTACTTCGGGCCACACGAAGGCGGTACGCGGACTCGTTACGGGCGCGGTACGCGGCGTCGGTGCGGTCTCGGCCCCCGGTGTGCGCGGGCGGACGCGCCGCTGTGCCGGGCGCGTGCGCGGGGGTCGCGGCGAGGGGAGCGCGCCGCGGGCCCGGGCGCGCGCCAACGAACCAAGGGCGCCCGTCAGTCCAGTCGCGGCTCGAACGTGCGGAAGGCGGTCTCCCGCAGCGTGGTGCACTCCTCGCCGTCCCACTCCGACGCCTTGCAGGTGACGACGATGGCGTAGCCGTGCCGGTCGTCCACCTTGAAGCCCCGGTTCAGCACCCGCACCCGCTCGCCGTGCTCCCGGCGCTCGAAGTGCCAGTCGGAGACGGTCGGGTAGTCACGCCACTCGACGGACTCCATGTCGATCTTGCGGTAGTCGGTGCTGGCCGCGGCGACCGCGGCCTCCAGGAGCTGCCAGGCGCGCAGCGCGCTGCCGGTGGGGCTGTTGGTGAAGTCCACCTGCACCTTGGGCACGACGCCGCGCCGCTCCGCGTACTCGCCACCGGAGTTGCGGCCCTTGATGTTGACCCGGGACCAGTCCTCGGGCATCGCCATGGCGAACCGGAAGCGGTCGTCGGTCCGCACGGCGTAGCCCTCGGGTAGTCCGTCGCCCTCCTGAGCGGCCTCGCCCTCGGCCTCGTCGCCCTCGCGGCCGCCGGTGGGGGCCGTGGCGTCGCCGCCGGTGGCGCCCGTCTCGCCGCCGGGGCCCCTGGCGTCGGTGTCGTCCGGCTTGTCCTTCTCGTCGGGGTCCTCGCGTTCCTCGCCTGCCGTGCCGCTGGAGGCGGAGGTGCCCTCGCCCTGGCCGCGGGAACCGGAGTCGCCGTCACCGCCGTTCAGCGCGAAGGCGAGTACCGCGCCGAGCAGTCCGAGGATGACGGCCGCGACGACCGCCACGACCAGCCCGATCGGGCGGCGGCGCTCGCCGGTGCCGGCGGCGCGGGCCGGCAGCAGGCTGCGCAGGTCCCTCGGCGGAGCGCTGGGCAGGGACTTGACAAGCGAGGTGCGTGGGCCGGGGACGGCCTCCGGCTGCTCGCCGCCGTCCCGTGCCTCGCGCCGGGCCGGCTTCTCGTCGGGCGACTTCAGCGGGAGCAGCACGGTCGCGGTCGACGACGGGTTCTCCTCCGGCAGTTGGCGTTCGGAGTCCTCCGGGCCGTCCAGCACGGACTGGAGCAGCGCGCGGGCGCCGGGCTCGTCCAGCCGCTTCTCCGGGTCCTTCAGCAGCAGGCCGTAGATGACCTCCTCGAGCTCGCCGGCGTTCTGCGGCGGCTCCAGCGGGTCGGTCATCACGGCGGTGAGGGTGGCGATGGCCGAGCCCTTGTCGTAGGGCGGGTGTCCCTCGACGGCCGCGTAGAGCAGGCCGCCCAGCGACCACATGTCGGCGGGCGGGCCGGGGCGTCCGCCGCGGGCCCGCTCGGGCGAGATGTAGGAGGGCGCGCCGACGAGCATGCCGGTGCTGGTGACGGACGGGTCGCCCTCCACCTTGGCGATGCCGAAGTCGGTGAGGACGACCCGGCCGCTGTCCTCCTCGATGAGCACGTTGGACGGCTTCACGTCGCGGTGCACGATGCCCTCGCGGTGCGCGGCGCGCAGCACGCCCAGGATCGCCAGGCCCACCTCGGCGGCGCGACGCGGCGTCAGCGGGCCGTCCTGCTTGATGACGTCGGCGAGCGAGCGGCCCTCCACCAGTTCCATGACGATCCAAGGGCGGCTGTCCTCGTCGACGACGTCGAAGACGGTGATGGCGCTGCCGTTGCGGATGCGGGCGATGGCCTTCGCCTCGCGCAGGGTGCGGGTGATGAGGCGGCGCTTCTCCTCCTCGTCGATGTCGGAGGGGAAACGGAGTTCCTTCACCGCGACCGTGCGGCCGAGGACTTCGTCGCGCGCCCGCCAGACCGTGCCCATGCCGCCCCGGCCGAGCACCCCTCCGAGGCGGTAGCGTCCGCCCAGCAGCCGCCCGGTCTCCTTGCCCTTGGCAGCGCCTTCGGCGTTCTCGCCCATGCTTCCCCTCGCGTCAGCCCGCCCCAGCAGTGGCACCTATTGTCACCCATCCACGGGGGCGCCCGGCTACAGGGCCGCCGCAACAACAGGTCCGGACCGGCGCCCGTCGGCAACCCTGCCGGGGTCCTCTGCAACTGACCTGCGGGTGTGTCCAGTTACCGGCCGGAAGGGTTCGCGCGGGCCGTCGCGGAGGCGGGCCGGGCCGGCTGTCGCGGGAGTGGTGCGGAGCGGGACGCGCGGGGTGGGCGCGCGGG
>NZ_VJYK02000442.1 GCF_007097205.2 Streptomyces alkaliterrae | reverse complement strand
CGTCAGCCCCGCTCGGACCGAGCGACAGGCCGTGGTCGGCGACGACCCGTTCGGCGGAGCAACCACGGTAGCCCGACGAAGCTCTCCAGCCACCCGGATTCAGTCCGGGGCGGCATCACCCTCAGAGTTCTCAGGTACCGCTTCCGGCAGGCCGCGGGCACAGTGGGGCTGCTCTGCGCGAAACGGAAAGACGGGGAGCTCTGGGGAATGTCGGTAACCATTTACACACGCAGTGTCTGGGCCCCATACGTGCGGGAGAGGGACAGGAGCCAGGCGGCCGCCCCGCCGCGAGCCTCCGGCAACGCCTGGGAACCATGGCGAGGTGGGGTGTTCCTGCACTACCGCGGGGGAGGCCTGTTCGCCGGTGAGCTGAACGACGAGGAAGACTGCAGGAAGGATGTCGCCAAGGTCTTCCACAAGAGTCTCGACGGGGACTACGGCGGCGACATGATGTACAACTTCCTCGTCTGCCCGCACGGGCATGTCTACCAGGGGAGGGGGTACGAGCGGGCAGAGGCGAACGCCCCCGGCTATGTGGATCTCAGCCGTTCCGAGTCCGTGGGGCGCAACACGGGGTTCTACTCGATCTGCGGGCTGCTCCGCGGAAGCGAGATGCCAACCGAGGAGATGCTCCGCTCGATCCGTTCTCTCATCGCGCACCTTCGGGACAACGCTCCCTCGGGGAGGCGTGCGGGAACCTTCATCTTCCCGCACTCCCACGACTACGACACCGACTGCCCCGGCAACCTGCTGCCGTATGCCCGCACCGGATCGTCGGTCGACCCGGCCGTGGACTGGAACGGCTCGCTGCGCATCGACCCCAACGTCCTGGCCGCGCAGCAGTGGGTGAACCGCACCTACGAAGGCGTCGCGGGGTACACCCGCTGTGAGGAGAACGGCCGGACCGGCTGGGACACCGTGCTCGCACTCACCCAGGGGCTCCAACACGAACTGGGGATATCGCCGACCGTACGCAACTTCGGCCCCGGCACCTTCGCAGCGGTCCGGGAACGCCACACCACTCCCGCCAACGAGCGGAACGGCAACATCGTCCGCCTCTACAACTGGGCGTTGTGGTGTAAGGGGTACTGGGCCTCCACGGAGGAGTCCGCGCACATCTGGTTGCCGCGGTCCCAGTCCTCCCTGGAGCAGTTGCAGCGAGACATGGGCCTCGGCGAATCCACCGTGAGCGCCTACATCTGGGCGCACATGACCAAGGCGCTCTTCCAGATGCAGCAGTTCAAGACCGTACCTGGTGGCGACCTCTCGATCCGCGCCATCCAGCAGCGGCTGAACTCCCGCTATCTGCGACGCATTCCGGCCATGGAGATGGTTCCGTGCGACGGCATCTACTCACGCGGGGTCCAGAAGGGCCTGATGATGTCCGTCCAGTTCGAGCTGGACCTGGCCCCCGCCAGCATCACGGGGTACTTCGGCCCGTCGACCCAGGCGGGCCTGCGCGGGAAGGGGTCGGGAAAGCTGCTCGGCGACTTCCGCTACCTGTTCCGCGCGGCCTGCTACCTCAACTCCCCGACCTACAACGGAGACAGCGCGGTCCGGTACAACGTCTCCGATCTGCACACGGACGCGGAGACCACCAGTCACACCGGCTGGCTCCGGGCGTTCCAGCGTTTCTCGCAGATTCCCCAGACCGGCACCAACGACTACACGACCTGGGCGCAGTTGCTCGTCTCCTCCGGTGACACCAGCCGTCCGGCCACGGCCTGCGACTGCATCACCGAGATCACCGCGGCACGCGGCCGGGCGCTCAAGGACGCCGGGTACGAGATCGTCGGTCGCTACCTCGACGAGCACCTGCCCCCGGAGAGTCCCTACTACCTGGACAAAGCCCTGAAACCGGGCGAGTTGCAGAACATCTTCGCGGCCGGGCTGCGGATGTATCCCATCTTCCAGTACAACGGCACCCAGCTGGCGAACTTCGACTACGGGAGAGGCTTCGACCAGGGCGGTATCGCCCACGACAAGTCGGTCGAGTTCGGCCTTCCGGCCGGCACCTGCATCTACTTCGCGGTGGACTACGACGCGCAGGACTGGGAGATCGACAGCAACATCCTCCCGTACTTCAACGGCGTCCGGCAGGCGCTGAGCCAGAAGGGCGGACGCTACACGTTCGGGGTCTACGGCTCGCGCAACGTCTGTACCAGGGTCTCCGCGGAGGCGCAGGCGCGCTGGTCGTTCGTGTCCGGCATGTCCTGGGGCTTCTCCGGGAACCTCGGCTTCCCGCTGCCGAAGAACTGGTCCTTCAACCAGATCAGGGAGTACACGTTCCAGCCGGGCTGGGGCCTTGACCACAACATCTGGCGCGAGGACAGCGACCCCGGAGTGTCCCGTGTCGTCTCGTGACCCTGAACGCAGAGTGAGGAACCTCCCGTGATTTCGCGACGGAAACTGCTGGGTACCGCTGCGGGCGCCACGGCACTCGCCGCGCTCCCCGGCGTACTGCTCCCCCCGACCGCGGCGGCCCGGAGCCGACAGCAGTGGCGGGGGGACCGCTCGGAGAACGGCTGGTCGATCCGCCCCTCGGAGATACGGGATTTCCACATCTCCGGGGCAGGCGGGCTGAAGGCCCGCCTGCATCCTCTGGCCGCGCCGGTACTCCTGCACATCGCCCGCCGGTGGCACTACGAGGTACTGCCGCTCGACGAGGGTGGGGAGAAGGTCCTCGGCCACACGGCCGACCGCGAGGTGGGCGCGCCCTTCGAGTCGAACCACCTCTCCGGCTCGGCGATCGCCCTGCGTCCCGCGGCGTTCCCGCTCAGCGGCACCGAACCGCTGTGGCCGCACCAGGACACGATCGTGCGTGACATCCTTCTGGACTGCGCGGGCACCGTGGTGTGGGGCGGTGACCTGACCCCGACCAAGATCTCGCACTTCCACCTCGCGGTACGGCCGGGTGACAGGAAGCTGGCCCGCGTTGCCGCCGCGCTGGACCCGGCCACCCGGGAGGCGGCTCCGGAGGCGCCACCCCAGGCGGGTGCCGGCGCCGACCCGGCCACCCCGGGCCGGCGAGCCAGGGCCCGCGGCCTCCAGCGGGCCCAGCAGGGCTGAGAACTCGTCGCACGGTGTCCGGCCCGGTGGGGGCACCGGGCCGGACACCGCTCGCACCGCGGACGTGCCGACCGGGCGAGCAGCCCGGCGGTGTGCGGTGCGGCGCCGGACACGGCAACCGGCCGGACACCGGCGGAACCGCGGGACTCCGGCCGGATCGCCCGGTGCTGCCTCGGGCGGGGGAGGGGCCGTATCGTTGAGG
>NZ_VJYK02000441.1 GCF_007097205.2 Streptomyces alkaliterrae | reverse complement strand
GGACTGAGGGCTGGCGGGGCTGAGGGCTGGGACGGCGGTGGAACGGGACGAGCGCGGGCCCGGCCGTCGGGCGGCCGGCGCGTCAGTCGAAACTCAGCTTCTCGACCAGCTTGCCATCCCGGAAGCAGAACCTTGCCAGGCTGCCGCTCCCGTCCTTGTTCAGCGGGGACTCGGCGAACATCACCAGGCACGTGGAGCCCCGGGGCCGTTCCTTCTGCTCGGCGTCGAGCACGTCCCCGATCCCGGTACCCTCCGGCAGCCGCTCGCGCACCTCGTCCTCGGGTTGACCCACCCGGACGGAGTGGTACTGCTCCCGCGTCACCAGCCCCTTGTTGATCTCGGTGAACAGCCAGAGCAGCCCGGCTATGAGGAGCGACACCGTCAGCAGCCCGGCGACCAGGACCACCGGCAGGCAGCCGCGCCAACGACCGTTGACCGCCCGGTGCAGATCGTCGGCCGCCGCCAGCCTGGGGTCGGGCGCCGGTTCGCCCTCGTAGGGCAGCACTCCGGTCAGCCGGAAGCCGCCGTCGGCGCCGTACGGGCCGTGGTGCAGCATGCCGCCGGCCGAGCGGGCGCGTTCGGCGAGCCCGGTCAGCCCCCGCCCGCCGCTGACCGACAGCGGACCGGCGGCCGAACCGCCGGGTGCCGGAGGCCCGTTGACGACCTCGACCAGGACCACGTCCGGCTCGTACCGCAGCACCACTTCGACCGCTGCACCCGGCGCGTGCTTGTGCGCGTTGGTCAGCCCCTCCTGGACAATGCGGTACGCGGCCTGCTCGGCGGCCGGGGCGAGCGGGCGCGGCGAGCCGATCCGGCTCAGCGCGGCCCGGGCGCCGGCCTGGTTGGACGCCGAGACCAAGCCGTCGAGCTGGTCGAGGCCGTGCGCCGAACCCGCTTCCCGCTCCTCCCCCACGTCGTCCTTGAGCAGGCCGACGACCTCGCGCAGCTCGCGCATCGCGGCGACGGAGGCGTCGCGCAGCACGCCGACCGCCTCCCGCTGCGGGCCGGAGAGCGCCGGGTCCACCTGGAGGGCGCCGGTGTGCACGGCGATCAGCGTCAGCTGGTGGCCGAGCGAGTCGTGCATGTCCTGGGCGATGCGCTGGCGCTCCCGCAGCCTGGTCTCCCGGGCGATGATCGCGTTCTCCCGCAGCAACTGGCGGTGTTGCGCCTGGAGGGAGGCGAGCAGCCGCTGGCGCTGGCCGAGGTACCGCGCGGTCAACCCGGGAATGACCACCACCACGAGGAACCAGATCAGCGACAGCGCGACCCCGCTCCAGGAACGTATGCCGTCGCCGCTGACAAACGTCCGGTACACGCCGCTGACCAGCTCGATGGCCAGAGCGGCGGACAGCACGGCGAGCGCGCGACCGGGCCGCTCCAGGCGCTTGCCCGCCGACCAGCTGGCGAGCGGCAGCAGCAGCGACGCCCCGGGCATCACCACCCCGGCGGCGGTCGTGCCGATCAGCGTCACACCGGGGAGCGGCCGGCGCAGCAGCGCCACCGCCAAGCCGACGCACGCGAACAGCAGCACACTCGGCCCCATGCCATGCGACCCGAACTGTATGCCGAGCCCGAGCGGCAGCAGCACGAGCAGCGCCAGCACCTCGCCGAGGATCCGCGACACAGTCCACGGCCCGGGGCCGAAGAACCAGCGCCAGGGACGCACTCGACCACGGGAGTCTCGGAGCGGGGAGGTGTCGGGGAGCTTGAGCACACACCGAACGTTACGGACCGCCCGAGGCCCCGCGCACCCGCCGTTTGTCGCGTTGCGACTCAACCTTTGGTAGGTGCGGGGGTAGTCCGAATTGGCGATGGCGTGGACAGAAGTCGTCGCCTACGGTCGATTGTGCTCCCGCGCGCCGGGAATGCGCCGTTGTGTGGCCTGCCGAACGGCCTTGCAATGGACTCGGTGACCGCTGTGCGCGTGTCACCCAGTCCCGAACACCCATCCCACCCAGGAGGGTTGCCATGGCCGACGCGCCACGCACACCTACTCCCGTCCCCCCGCCGCTGCCGGCCTCGTGCAGCTGCGGACCCGGCTGCAGCTGCGGCTGCCAGTCGGGCGGCGCCTGCCAGTGCGGCGGCGGCTGCGGCTGACGCCGGCGCCGACCCCGAACAGGACGGGCCAGGACCGGAGATGACCGGCCCGAAGCGTCTGTGACGGTCGCGGTGCCCACCTCGCGTGCCGACGGTGGGCACCGCTCGCCGCGACCGGCCGGGCCCGGCACCGAGCCGCACCGGGCAAGCACCGCACCGGACCGGACCGCGCCGGCCCGGACCACGCCGCGCCGGGCAAGCACCGGACCGGACCGCACCGGGCCGCGCCGCACCGGACCTCCGCAGCGACGCTCAGCTGCCCACCGGGCGGCGTTCCTGGTTGCCCTCGATCGCCCCGCGTTCCATCCGGTCCAGCCAACCGTCGCCCTCCGGCTGCTGCTCGGCGGCGATCGCCCGCCCGTAGCGCAGCCGGACGAACGTCTCCGGCAGCCTGGCCGCCAGGCGCCGATGCGCCACCCGCCCCAGCAGCCAGGCCGCGAGCACCCCGTTCACCACACCGACGGGCACCGCCAGCCACGCCACCGCGCCGAGCGTGCCCGCGTACCGGCCCGGTACCAGCGCCGCCGCGAGCAGCACGGCCGGCAGCGCCGCCAGCAGCGTGCCGTAGATCGAGATCCACAGCTGGTACGAGACGTCGCCCGCGTCGTTCGGCCCGACGCGGTACTTCGGGTCGACTCCCGGCGTCCCGGCCACCACCGACAGCAGCACCGCCATCCCGATGCCGGCCCCCAGCAGCGCGGGCAGCAGCGTCGCCACCACCGGCCACGTCCAGTGCTCACCGGAGACCACCGTCATCACGACGGTCAGCGCCACAGCGGCCGGTGCGAACATCAGCAGCAGCGCGATCTGCCGACCCCGCACGTCGTCCCGCACGGTCCCCGGCCCTGCGCCGACGACGGTCAGCCACAGCGCCGTGCCGTCCTGTCCCAGCAGGTTGCAGGCCACCAGCCCGGTGAACAGGCCGAGCACCGCCCCGGCGAACGGCAGCAGCACCGGAAGACCGCTGACCACGCCGATCAGCCCGATGAACACCACCGTCCACACCGCGCACTGGAGTTCCAGCGAACGCCACGGGTCCCGCCACCACTGCCGCAACTCCCGGCCCACCACCGCGCCCATCGGCGTCGCCGGCAGCAGCCGTCGGGCGCTGCGGCCACCGGCGGCGGGGCGGTGACCGGCGGCGGGGCGGCGCGGCGCGGACGTCGGCCGCGCCAGCCG
>NZ_VJYK02000440.1 GCF_007097205.2 Streptomyces alkaliterrae | reverse complement strand
CACGCCTACTGCACAGCGCACCTGGCGTCGGCTCAGGCGAAAGAGGGAGAACTGGAGTTGGCCGCCGTCACCGGCGAACGAGCGGCGGATCTCCTCACCAAGGCCGGCGTCATGAGCTGGGCCTTCGACGCCTTCGTCAAGGGCCGCTGGACCGTGGAGTCCACCACCCCCGGGAAAAGCACGCTCAAGGGCACGGTCACCGTCATGGCGGACGGCGGCGGCAACGGCGGCTTCACACTCGTCTGGGCACGCGAAGGCGCCCCGATCACGTGGTCCGGCGGCTATCTGCTGCGCGGCGGCCACCTCCGCATCGACATGCACCAGGCCCCCACGGGCATGGAGCAGCTGACCGGCGGCGAGGCCCTCACCGTGCCCAAGGAAGTCGAGGAAGGCGCGTCCCTCGTACTTCCCTGGCAGCCGCCGGGCCACCGGGACACCGGCGACGGCCAGCGGCTGAACGTCACCTACCGGAACAATGTCCTGCGCATCGTCCACACGGAGCGGAACGGCAGCGAGTCGGTCCACGTGTGCACCCGCGCCACCTGACCAGCTCGGCTCGACGCGGCCGAACCGACCGCCCCTGCGCCGCTGGCGCAGCCTACGGCTTGCGGTGCCGACCGGTACCCGGCGCGAGAGGCCGTGCCGCCGGGCCTGCGGCGGAAGCCGGCTGTTCGGCGGCTTCCGGGTACAAGATCCGCTTGGCTTCCGCAAGGTTCGCGGCGAGTAGACGGAACTCCCAGGCGCGCAACCACGCCTACTGCACAGCGCACCTGGCGTCGGCTCAGGCGAAAGAGGGAGAACTGGAGTTGGCCGCCGTCACCGGCGAACGAGCGGCGGATCTCCTCACCAAGGCACGGGGATCCAGACGGACCACGGAAGAACGAGACGGTCACCGCCGACCAGCTCTCGGCGGCGCATCCGGCGGTGCGCGCGGGCGGGCAGCGCATCGTGGAGGAGTACGAGAACGGGGACTCGCCGGAGGTCGTCTGCGCGCATGACGCGGACAAGCTGGAGTGCCTGGTTCAGGCGGTCGAGTATCGGGAGCAGGGCTACGCGAACGTCCAGGCGTGGATCGACAGCAGCCTCGCGGGGCTGCGGACGGACTCGGCGAAGGCACTTGCGGACGCCGCGTTGAACATGTCGTGCGTGGAGTGGCAGCGGACGTATCTCCGGTAGCCGGGTGGGCGAGAACGGGACAGGGTGGGGGTATGGCGGTAGAGGTTCGGGCGGCTTCGGAGTTCGGGGATGTTGCTGCTGTGCTCGGGCCGAAGAGGCCCGACGCGAACGTGTGCTGGTGTCTGAGTTACCGCGTTCCGTCGAAGCTCAACAACGAGTTGCGGGGGCCGGCTCGCGGTGAGTACGTGGCGGGGCTGTGCCGGGCGGAGCGCGCACCCGGGGTGCTCGCGTACGAGGGGGATGTGCCGGTGGGGTGGGCCGCCGTCGCTCCCCGGTCGGAGACGTCCTTCGCTCGGAGTCGCAAGATCCCGCATGTGGACGACCTGCCGGTGTGGTCGCTGTGGTGTGTGCGGGTGCGGCCTGGTCACCGGGGGTACGGGGTCACGCACGCGCTGATCGCCGGGGCAGTGGAGTTCGCGCGGGCGCACGGCGCCCCCGTCGTCGAGGCGTACCCGATCGACAGTGGTGGCGACAGAATCGACCAGACGATGGCGTACGCCGGGATCCGGCGCAACTTCGAGCGGGCCGGGTTTGTGCACGCTGCCGACACCACCTCCGTGCTGGCGGGGCATCCCCGGGTGCTGATGCGGCTCGACCTGCGCTGACGTGTCGGTCTCGCCTCCCGCGACCACGATCGGGTGAAGCGACAGCGGACGAGGGGTGGGGAGCGGGGCTCACGGGCACGACCCGGACATGACTTCTACTGTCCGGGCCGTCATCGGCCTGCTCTGCGCGGTGGGCCTGGTGCTCGCCGCGCCCCTGACTGCCGTCGCCGGGCAGGCGTCGCAGCCGGCGGCGCACGCGGGCGCCGAGTTGCAGCGCGGTTACCAGGGGCCGTTCGCGACGTTTGAGCAGTGCCACTCGGAGAACGTGCGCTGGGGGCGGACCCACATCGTGAACGAGTGCTTCTACTGGGGTGGCAGCGGCGCCCCGCGCGGCTGGTACTTCTACGTTTTCGGGCCGCGGGGCTGAGGGGAGCCGGAGGGTGGGCGCTGATCCGGTTTGATCGGATACGTCTATCATTTGGCGAGGTATCCCCGAGAGAACCTCGTGAGCGATGAGCAAGACCCAGCCCAGGAACCCCGTGGCGCGCAGTCACTCCGCGCGCGCCTTCGCCGCGGCGAAGGCGCGGCAGCCGAGCCTCGCCCAGCTTCGGGCGTTCGACGCCGTCGCCGAGCATCTGCACTTCCGGGAGGCGGCGGCCGAGATCGGTATGAGCCAGCCGGCGCTGTCGGGGGCGGTGGCCGCGTTGGAGGAGGCGCTGGGGGTGCAGCTCGTGGAGCGGACGACGCGGAAGGTGCTGCTGTCGCCGGCCGGGGAGCGGCTGGCGGTGCGGGCGCGCGCGGTGCTGGACGCCGTCGGGGAGCTGCTGGAGGAGGCGGAGGCGGCGCGGGCGCCGTTCACCGGAACGCTGCGGCTCGGGGTGATCCCGACGTGTGCGCCGTATCTGCTGCCGACGGTGTTGCGGCTGGTGCACGAGCGCTACCCGGAGCTTGATCTGGAGGTGCACGAGGAGCAGACGGCGTCGCTGTTGGACGGGCTGACCTCGGGGCGGCTGGATCTGCTGCTGCTCGCGGTGCCGGTGGGGACGGGTGAGTCGGCCGGCGGGGCGGTGCTCAGCCTGCCGCTGTTCGACGAGGACTTCGTGCTGGTGCTGCCGGGGGATCACGAGCTGGCCGGTCGGGATGACGTGCCGAGGGAGCGGCTGCGGGAGCTGCCGCTGTTGTTGCTGGACGAGGGGCACTGTCTGCGGGACCAGGCGTTGGACGTGTGCCGGGAGGCCGGGCGCACCGAGGGCGCGCCGGTGACGACAACGGCGGCGGGCTTGTCGACGCTGGTGCAGCTTGTCGCCGGGGGCATGGGGGTGACGTTGCTGCCGCGTACCGCGCTGCACGTGGAGACGGCCCGCAACGAGCTGTTGGCGACGGGGAGTTTCGCCCAGCCCGCGCCCAGCCGGCGGATCGCGCTGGCGATGCGGCCGGGCACGGCGCGGCGGGAGGAGTTCGAGGCGTTCGCGGAGGCGTTGCGTGGCGCGTTGAGCGCGCTGCCGGTCCGGCCGGTGGCGGCCGGGGAGATGCGGGCGGCCTGACGGCAAGAAGCGCCACCCGTCAGGAGTGGGGCGGTGGGGGTT
>NZ_VJYK02000044.1 GCF_007097205.2 Streptomyces alkaliterrae | reverse complement strand
GAGGAGAACATGGCCCCCACCCGCCGGCGTCCGCGTCAGTCCTCGCTGCCGCTCTCCTTGCCCGGACGGCCCGCCTGACCCGCGCCAAACGGGCAACTCACCGCTCAAGGTGCCGCGTACACGACAGATCGTCCCCGGTCCGCTCCTGTGGCGGGTGAGAGGCCGGCGCAGAGGGAAAGGGTCTGATACCCCGGCGGCGGCCGGGTCCGCATCCTCGCGCTCACCCCCCTCCGGCGTATCTCCAGAACGTCGGAGGGAGTCCCGACGGGTGAGGGCGCGGTCGGAGGACCGGTCGGGCGGCGACGCCCGTACCGAGGCGCGACGGGCACCGTGAGCGGCGCCGGCGGCGCCCGTGTGGCGGCGGGGTTCAGGCCCCCCGCCGCCACAGCCCGCCGGCCGCCCGCCGCCGGCCGACCGCCCGCCGCCGGCCGACCGCCGACAGCCCGACGGCCTCGACGTCCGGACACCGCCCGACGGCCTCGACGCCGCCGGGCTCGGCGCCCATGCCGGGCGGCGCCCCTCAGCGCTTCTCGGCGAACAGCGAGTTGGCGTTCCGCGGCGCCCGGGCGGCATAACCGAAGGTGCCCTCCTCGGTGATCTCCCGCGCCCCGTCGAGTACCGCGCCCAGCGCCGCCCGGGCCAGCGTCGACCCCAGGCTGACCCGGCGCACGCCGAGCTCCGCCAGCTCCGGCAGCGTGAGCGGCTGCGTGGCGCTGGCCGGCAGTACGTTGACCGGTCGGTCGACCGCCGCGCACACCCGGCGTATCGCCTCCGCGTCCGGCAGTCCGGGCGCGAAGAGGACGTCGGCGCCCGCCGCCGCGTAGGCCCTGAGACGGTCGATCGTGTCGTCGAGGTCCGGTCGGCCGTGCAGGAAGTTCTCCGCGCGGGCGGTGAGGGTGAAGGGGAAGTCCAGCGAGGCCGCCGCCTCGGCAGCCGCGCGGACCCGTTCGGCGGCCTCCGCGACCGGGCGGATCGGCGTGGCCGGGTCGGCGACGGCGTCCTCGACCGAGGCGCCGACGAGCCCGGTCCGCGCCGCGAGGCGGATGGTCTCGGCGACCTCCGCGGCCGTGCTTCCGTAGCCGCCCTCCAGGTCGCCGGAGACGGGCAGGTCGGTGGCGGCGACCACGGCCGCGGCGTTGGCCAGCGCTTCCTCGCGGGTGACCAGGCCGCGTCCGTCGGCCAGGCCGAGCGACTGCGCCACGGCGGCGCTGGAGGTGGCCAGGGCCGGGAAACCGGCGTCCGCCAGCACTCGGGCCGTGCCCGCGTCCCAGGCGTTCGCCAGGACGAAGACGCCCGGGGTCCGGTGCAGCTCGCGGAAGACCTCGCCGCGACGCCGTAGTTCTGCCGTGCTCAGGCCCATGGCCCTGCCCTCCCGTGGAGTTGACTCGCCGTCCGCCGCTGCCCGTACCGCGCCCTCGTGCTACTCACCCACCACCCTAGGACGGGGGTCTGACAACACGTCGGGGTGGGCGGCGGACGAACAGGTGGAGGCCGGGTGGCGGTTCGCCGTCGCCCAGGCCCTGGCGGCAACACCGTCGCCGGAGACCGGTCATCTCCGCGAAATACTTCCTTTGCTAAGCTAACTATTAACGTATCCTTGACGCCCCCGGCACCTCGCCGATGACCCGGCCCGCCGCCGCACCTGGAGGTGACCCATCAGAGCCGAGACACCCGACCATCCGTGGCCCGTGTCCGACCCCGATCCGTACGAGGTAGCCCATGGGGCACGCTGAGACCCTGATCGCCCTCGGCGGAGCCTTCGTCGCCGCCGCCGTGCTCGCCCGGCTGGGAGGGCGGATCGGGCTTCCCACGATCCCGCTGTTCATCCTCGCCGGCATCCTCCTCGGCCCGAACACCCCGGGCTTCGTCCTCATCGAGGACCCGCACACCCTGGAGATGCTCTCCGCACTCGGCCTGGTGCTGCTGCTCTTCTACCTGGGGCTCGAGTTCCACGTCGACGACCTCAGGTCCGGCGGCCGCCGCATGGCGCTGGCCGGCGGCATGTACCTGCTGCTCAACGTCGGCGCCGGACTCGGCTTCGGCCTCGCCCTCGGCTGGGGCACCGCGGAGGCGCTGGTACTGGCCGGCGTGCTCGGCATCTCCTCGTCGGCGATCGTCACCAAGGTCCTGGTCGACCTCGGCCGGATCGGCAACCCCGAGACCCGGCCCATCCTCGGCATCATCGTCGTCGAGGACATCTTCCTCGCCCTGTACCTGGCGGTGCTGCAGCCGCTCATCTCCGGCTCCGACGGCCTCGGCGGCACGGTGCTCCAGGTCGCCAAGGCGTTCGCGTTCCTGCTGCTGCTCGCGGTCGCGGCCCGCTGGGGGACCCACCTCGTGGGCCGGCTCTTCCGGATCAAGGACGACGAACTGCTCGTCGTCTCCTTCCTCGGCGCCGCCGTGCTGGTGGCGGGCGTCGGCGAGCTGTTCGGCGTGGCGGACGCGATCGGCGCCTTCATGGTCGGCCTGATCCTCGGCAACACGACGTCGGGGGAACGCATCCGGGAGCTCGTCCACCCCCTGCGGGACGCCTTCGCCGCCATCTTCTTCTTCGCCTTCGGGCTCTCCATCGACCCGGGCGACCTGCCGAGCGTGCTGACGCCGGTGCTGCTGGCGGTGACCCTGACGCTCACCATGAACGTCATCGCCGGGCTTGTCACCTCCCGCATCTACGGATTCGGCCCGAGGCCGACCGCGAACGTGGCCACCACGTTGCTCGCCCGCGGCGAGTTCGCGCTGATCCTCGCGGCGATGGCGGCCTCCGCCGGGCTGGACGCGCGGCTGTCGCCGTTCATCGCCGGGTACGTCCTCATCCTGGCCGTGGTCGCGCCGCTGGTCGCCGGCCGCTCCGACTGGCTCGCCCGTGTCCTGCCGGACCGCCGGCCCGCGGAGAGGAGTACGGCCGAGCCTCCGGTCACGGCCGACCGCTGAGCACCCGCCAGGGCCCGGGTCGCCGGGGGAGTGGCGACGACTCGCCGCTGCCCCGGGACCCGGTGGGCCGCCGCCGGGTGGAAATGGGCAAAACCCGGACGCCGTCCGGACGCCCGGCCTACCCTTTGGTACGTGGCAGGTGTGTCCGGCCGGGTGCTCGTCGTGGACGACAGCAGGACCATCCGGCAACTGATCAGGGTGAATCTCGAACTCGACGGCTTCGAGGTCGTGACCGCGGCGGACGGGGCGGAGTGCCTCGACGTCGTCCATCACGCGCGCCCCGACGTCATCACCCTCGACATCAGCATGCCCCGGCTCGACGGACTGCGCACCGCCGAACGGCTGCGCGTCGACCCCCGGACGCGCCACATCCCGTTGGCCCTGGTCAGCGGGTGTCCGGTGGCCGGGCGGGAGCTCGGCGTCGACGCCTTCCTGGCCAAGCCCTTCGACCCGGTCGAGCTCGTGCGCACGGTGCGGCGGCTCTACCAGTCGCGCTCCGCGAACCTGCCCGACCTCTCCTCGGTGTCACCGAGGGTGAGCGACGGTGCCGGATCCGTACTGGGTCATTCCTGAGGGCGAAACGGATTGGCCCCGCCGGGCCCGTTCTCCCTACTCTTTCCCCGTGACCCCAGCTCAGCTGTCCCGCGCCCTGTCGTCGGCGCTGCGCCGCGCCGTGGCCGAGGGAGAGCTGCCGCGGACGGCGGCCGAACCGCCGGCCGGGGTCACGCTGCGCAACCCCCCGCACGGCGACGCGGACTACGCGTCCAACCTCGCCCTGCGGCTCGCCGCGGCCACCGGCCACCCCGCCCGGAGCGTCGCCGACGTCCTGCGCACCAGGCTGGTGCAGGAAGCCGGCGTCGCACGCGTCGAGGTGGCCGGACCGGGATTCCTGAACATCCATCTCGCGGAGTCCGGCTGGACCGCCCTCGTGCGCCGGATCGCCGAGCGCGGCCGGGCCGAACGGCCGCAGGACGCCGCGCCCGCGGAGGACCCGGTCCGGGACGCCGAGCGCTGGGCCGCTGTCACCGGTACCGCCCCTCGGCTCGAACGCCGCGACGGCAACCCGCTCTTCCGCGTCCAGTACGCGCACTCCCGCGTCCGCGCGCTGCTCACCGCCGCCGACGACCTCGGCTTCGCGCCGGAACCGGGCCCCTACGCCACCCGCGCCGAGGGCCGGCTGCTCACGCTGCTCGCCGACTCTGCGCGGATAGCCGAACGCTGTCCCGCGCCGGACGGCAACCCGGCCGCCCCGGACCACCCGGCGGATCCTGCCGCGTACGCGCCGCTCGCCCGGCACCTCACGGCGGTCGCCGACGCCTTCCTCGACCTCCACGACGCGCCTGGTGCCCGCCCGGTGCTGCCGCGCGGCGACGAGAAACCCGAGGCCGCCCACCGCTCCCGGCTGGCCCTCGCCGAAGCCGCCGGGACGGTGCTGGCCGGCGGCCTGACCCAGCTCGGCATCAGCGCCCCGCACCATCTCTGAGGAGAACCGCGCCACCATGAGCCGTTCCGCCCACCCCGCCGGGCCCCGTCACGCCGACGTGCTGCCCGAGGGCCACTACAGCCCCCCGCCCGCCGACCTCAACGAGCTCCACCCCCGGGTGTGGTCGCAGACCGTCACCCGCGACGAGGACGGCGTCCTGACCGTCGGAGGCGTCTCCGTCACCAGGCTCGCCGAGGAGTTCGGCACTCCCGCCTACTTCCTCGACGAGGACGACTTCCGGGCCCGCTGCCGTGCCTGGCGCGAGGCGTTCACCGACGCGGACGTCTACTACGCGGGCAAGGCGTTCCTCTCCCGCGCCGTCGTCCGCTGGCTGCACGAGGAGGGGCTGAACCTCGACGTGTGCACCGGCGGCGAGCTGGCCACCGCGCTGGCCGCCGGCATGCCGCCCGAGCGCATCGCGATGCACGGCAACAACAAGTCGCTCGCCGAGTTGGAGCGGGCCGTCGAGGCGGGTGTCGGGCGCATCGTGCTCGACTCCTTCCAGGAGATCGCCCGCCTCGCCCACGTCGCCCAGCGGCTCGGCCGCCGCCAGCCCGTCCAGCTGCGGGTCACCGTCGGCGTCGAGGCGCACACCCACGAGTTCATCGCCACCGCGCACGAGGACCAGAAGTTCGGCCTGCCGCTCGCCGGCGACCAGGCCGCCGAGGGGGTCCGCCGCATCCTCGGGCACGACTCGCTCGAGCTCACCGGGCTGCACTCCCACATCGGTTCGCAGATCTTCGACACCTCCGGCTTCGAGGTCGCCGCCCACCGGGTCGTCGGGCTGCTCGCCCGCATCCGCGACGAGCACGGCGTCGAACTGCCCGAGATCGACCTCGGCGGCGGGCTCGGCATCGCCTACACCCCCGACGACGACCCCGCCGCCCCGCACGACATCGCGAAGTCCCTGGAGCAGATCGTCGGTCGGGAGTGCGAGGCCGCGGGGCTCGCCGTACCCCGGCTTTCGGTGGAGCCGGGGCGGGCGATCGTCGGCCCCACCGCGTTCACCCTCTACGAGGTCGGCACGCTCAAGCCGCTGGAGGGCCTGCGCACCTACGTCAGCGTCGACGGCGGCATGTCCGACAACATCCGCACCGCCCTCTACGACGCGCAGTACAGCATCGCGCTGGCCTCCCGGGAGTCCGCCGCGCCGCCCATGTTGAGCAGGGTGGTGGGCAAGCACTGCGAAAGCGGCGATATCGTCGTCAGGGACGCCTTCCTTCCCGCCGACCTCGCGCCCGGCGACCTGCTGGCGGTGCCCGCCACGGGCGCCTACTGCCGCTCGATGGCGAGCAACTACAACCACGTTCCCCGTCCGCCGGTGGTGGCGGTCAGGGCCGGAGCGGCCAGGGTCGTCGTGCGCCGGGAGACCGAGGAGGACCTGCTGCGGCTCGACGTCGGGTGAACCCGGCGCGCCGGTCGCCGTTTGGGATACGGCGTCCGGATGTTGGACGATGAGTGGTGTTCCGGGTCCTGTGCGTGAGACTTGGCTGACAGAGAATGACAAGAATCGAGGTCGAATGATGCGTACGCGTCCGCTGAAGGTGGCGCTGCTGGGCTGTGGGGTTGTCGGCTCAGAGGTGGCGCGCATCATGACGACGCACGCGGACGACCTCGCGGCGCGCATCGGTGCCCCCGTCGAGCTGGCCGGGGTGGCGGTGCGCCGCCCCGGCCGGGTCCGGGCGGGCATCGACCCGGCCCTCGTCACCACCGACGCCACCGCGCTGGTCAAACGCGGCGACATCGACGTCGTGGTGGAGGTCATCGGCGGCATCGAACCGGCCCGCGGGCTGATCACCACCGCGTTCGAGCACGGCGCCAGCGTGGTCTCCGCCAACAAGGCGCTGCTCGCCGAGGACGGCCCCGCCCTGCACCAGGCCGCCGAGGCGCACGGCGCCGACCTCTACTACGAGGCCGCCGTGGCCGGCGCCATCCCGCTGGTGCGGCCGCTGCGCGAGTCCCTGGTCGGCGACAAGGTCAACCGGGTGCTGGGCATCGTCAACGGCACCACCAACTTCATCCTCGACCGCATGGACACCAGCGGCGCCGGGTACGCGGAGGCGCTCGACGAGGCCACCGCGCTCGGCTACGCCGAGGCCGACCCCACGGCGGACGTCGAGGGCTTCGACGCCGCCGCGAAGGCCGCCATCCTGGCCGGCATCGCCTTCCACACCCGGGTGAGCCTGGACCAGGTGCACCGCGAGGGCATCACCGAGGTCACCGCCGCCGACATCCGTTCGGCCCGCCGCATGGGCTGCACGGTCAAGCTGCTCGCCATCTGCGAGCGGGCGCAGGACGGCAACTCGGTCACCGCCCGGGTGCACCCGGCGATGATCCCGCTCAGCCACCCGCTGGCCTCGGTGCGGGAGGCGTACAACGCGGTCTTCGTGGAGGCCGAGGCCGCCGGCCGGCTGATGTTCTACGGCCCCGGCGCGGGCGGCTCGCCCACCGCCTCGGCGGTGCTCGGCGACCTGGTCGCCGCCTGCCGCAACAAACTCTCCGGGGCGCGCGGCCCGGGCGAGTCCGCGTACACCCAGCTGCCGGTCAGCCCCACGGGCCAGGCCGTCACCCGCTACCACATCAGTCTCGACGTGTCCGACAAACCCGGTGTGCTGGCGCAGTGCGCCATGGTGTTCGCCGAACACGGGGTGTCGATCGACACCGTCAGGCAGCAGGGCAAGGCGGCGGCCCCGGAGGGCGCCCAGCCGGGCTCCGACGCCGCCACCGGCTCCGACGGCGAGGCCTCGCTGGTCGTCGTCACCCACCGCGCCACGGACGCCGCGCTCAGCGCGACCGTCGAGGCGCTGCGCAAACTGGACACCGTACGGGGCGTCGCGAGCACCATGCGGGTCGAAGGGGAATAGGGACATGTCTGCATCCGCCAGTTCATCCGCCAGTTCATCCGCCAGTCCGGCCGCCGGCCGCGGCACCAGCGCGCAGTGGCGCGGCATCATCGAGGAGTACCGCGACCGGCTCCCGGTCACGGAGGACACGCCCGTGATCACCCTCCGCGAGGGAGGCACCCCGCTGGTCCCGGCGCAGGTGCTGTCGGAGATGACCCGCTGTGAGGTGCACCTCAAGGTCGAGGGCGCCAACCCCACCGGCTCCTTCAAGGACCGGGGCATGACGATGGCGATCTCCAAGGCCAAGGAGGAGGGCGCCAAGGCCGTCATCTGCGCCTCCACCGGCAACACCTCCGCCTCCGCCGCCGCCTACGCGGTGCGGGCCGGCATGGTCTGCGCGGTACTGGTACCCGAGGGCAAGATCGCGCTCGGCAAGATGGGGCAGGCGCTGGTGCACGGCGCCCGCATCCTCCAGGTGGACGGAAACTTCGACGACTGCCTCACCCTCGCGCGGGGCCTCTCTGAGAACTACCCCGTCGCACTGGTGAACTCCGTGAACCCGGTGCGCATCGAGGGGCAGAAGACGGCCGCCTTCGAGATCGTCGACATGCTCGGCGACGCGCCCGACATCCACGTGCTCCCGGTCGGTAACGCGGGGAACATCACGGCCTACTGGAAGGGGTACCGGGAGTACGCCGCGACCGGCCCCGACGGCGGTCCGGCCCGTGCCACCGGGACCCCGCGCATGTGGGGTTACCAGGCCTCCGGATCGGCCCCCCTCGTGCGCGGCGAACCGGTCAAGGACCCGCACACGATCGCCACCGCGATTCGCATCGGCAACCCCGCGTCCTGGCAGCAGGCCGAGGCCGCGCGGGACGAATCGGGCGGCCACATCGACGAGGTGACTGACCGTCAGATCCTCGCCGCCTACCGGCTGCTCTCCGCCCAGGAAGGCGTCTTCGTCGAACCGGCCTCCGCCGCGTCGGTGGCCGGCCTGCTGAAGGCCGCCCAGGAGGGCCGGGTGGACCCTGGTCAGCGCATCGTCTGCACGGTGACGGGCAACGGCCTCAAGGACCCGGACTGGGCCGTGGCGGGCGCGCCGCAGCCGATCACCGTCCCGGTGGACGCCGCCGCCGCGGCCGAACGCCTCGGTCTGGCCTGACGGCCGCCGGCCCGGCGCCACCCGCGCGCCGGGCCACCCGCGGCGGCCCCGCCGCCGGGCCGGTCGGCGCGGACGGCCCCCGCGTCCCTCGTGCGAACGATGTGAACGTCGACGTGACGGTTCCTCAGGGGGCGGGCTTCTGAAATCGGCCCGGGGATGGAAGAATCCACCGCACGGGCCGTCAGGAGCACGGAACGCACACGACACGCATCGTGCGCCTCCCGTGCGCCCTGTGTCGCCGGCCGACCTTCCTTGGTTACGCTGGCGTCCACCCCCACCCCAGTGCACATGACATGTGCCAAGGGCCTGCCCCGCACGTCACGGCCCGTCGCACCGACGGACGCCGCGCCGTGGGCCGGTCCCTCCGCCAGGCCCGCCGGCCGCCCGCCGGTCGGGTTTCGGGAGGACGGCGACCGGGGGAGCCTGCACAGAGCAACTCCGAGCAAGGAGAGTCATCCAGCGATGGCCGGTCCCGCCTTCCGCGCCGCCGCCGTAAGGGTGCGCGTGCCCGCCAGCAGCGCCAACCTCGGCCCGGGTTTCGACGCCTTCGGCCTGGCGCTGGGCCTCTACGACGACGTGGTCGTCCGCGTCGCCGAGTCCGGCCTGGACATCGACATCGCGGGCGAGGGCGCCGACACGCTCCCGCGCGACGAGAGCCACCTGCTGGTGCGTTCCATGAGAGCCGCGTTCGACGTGCTGGGCGGGCAGCCGCGCGGCCTGGAGGTCGTCTGCGCCAACCGCATCCCGCACGGCCGCGGTCTGGGCTCCTCCAGCGCCGCGATCTGCGCCGGGATCGTCGCCGCCCGCGCGGTGACCACCGGCGGGGCCGAGCGGCTCGACGACGCCGCGATGCTCGAACTCGCCTCCGAGATCGAGGGCCACCCGGACAACGTCGCCGCCTGCCTCTACGGCGGCTTCACGCTCGCCTGGACGGACGCCGGGGTGGCCCGGGCCGTGCGGATGGAGCCGGCCGCGTCCGTCGTTCCGGTGGTCTTCGTCCCGGCCCGCCCGGTGCTCACCGAGACCGCGCGCGGCCTGCTGCCCCGCCAGGTGCCGCACGTGGACGCCGCCGCCAACGCCGGGCGCGCCGCGCTGCTGGTCGAGGCCCTTACCCGCCGTCCCGAACTGCTGCTCGCGGCCACCGAGGACCGGCTGCACCAGGAGTACCGCGCCCCGGCCATGCCGGAGAGCGTCAACCTGGTGAACCGGTTGCGCGCGGACGGCGTACCGGCGGTCATCTCCGGCGCCGGCCCCACGGTGCTCGCGCTGACCGACGGGGACGCGGCCGAGCAGGTCGAGAAGATCGCCCACGCCGCCGGGGAGGAGTGGGCCGCCAACCGGCTCGACCTCGACACCGCCGGTGCCAGCGTCCTGCCGCTCTCGGCGAGGGGAACGACGGGAACGTCGGGAACCGGCCAGTGACACGATTGCGGACCGTCGAAAGGGGGAATGTTTGCCAGGTCCGGTAGTGTTAACCTCAAGCCAGCACTCGCAGCCGCATGCGGTGTGGTGCTTCGAGTCCCCGAATCGGGGCCACTCAGTCTTCCGGGAATCTCCCACGCTGTCTGAGCTGCACGCCGAGCAGTGTTGACCACATCCCGGGACGGCGTGACCGACGCACACCTCTCACGCCGGACATGAACCTATTCCTCCGCCGTACGCACAGGCGGGACCACCGCCACGGCACGGTCGCAACCGTGGACCGTAGCCGGACAGCACAACCGGTCGCCGAGCCAGACAGGCCGACGCCCGCTCCAGGGAAGGACCCTTCGTGAGCGACACCACCGATCTGATGGGCGTGAACGCCGACGCGCCTGCCAAGGACGCCTCCGCCGCGCCTGCCTCCGGTGCTGCCACCGGCACCACCGGACGCCGGCGGCGTTCCGGTACCGGCCTTGAGGGCATGGTTCTGGCGGAGTTGCAGCAGATCGCCTCGGGCCTCGGTATCAAGGGCACCGCGCGTATGCGCAAGAGCCAGCTGATCGAGGTCATCAAGGAGAAGCAGGCTGCCACCGGCCAGAGCGGCACCGCCGCCGCCGACGAGGCCGGCGCCCCGGCGAAGGCCGCCAAGGCCGGCCGGGCCGCCAAGGAGTCCGCCAAGGCGGACGCCGAACCCGCGGCCGAGGGCGCCACCAGGCCCAAGCGGCGCGCCACCTCGCGTACCCGCGCCGGGGAGGCCGCCGACGCCGCCCAGCAGCAGATCGACATCCCCGGCCAGCCCGCAAGCGACTCCGCCGACGAGGGCCGCCGCGCCAGGGCCGCCGAGCAGCCGGCCGACAAGGTCGCGGCCCGCGCCGAGACCGGCGCCGCCGAGGCCGCCAAGGCCGAGGGCGCCGACGGCGAGGCGGGCCGGCAGGGCCGCCGCGCCGAGGCCGACGCCGACGGCAAGGCCGACGGCCGCGCCGACCGCCAGCAGGACCGGGGCGGCAAGCGGGACCGCCAGCGCGGCCGCCGCGAGGCCGGCCAGCAGGGCCAGCAGCAGGGCGAGCAGCAGCAGGGCGGCGGCCGCGGCCACCGCGAGCGCGACAACCGCGACGACGACTTCGAGGGCGGCCGCCGCGGCCGCCGCGGCCGCTACCGCGACCGCCGGGGCCGTCGTGGTCGGGACGAGGTCGCCGAGCCGCAGGTCAACGAGGACGACGTCCTCATCCCGGTCGCCGGCATCCTCGACATCCTCGACAACTACGCGTTCGTGCGCACCACCGGCTACCTGCCCGGGCCGAACGACGTGTACGTCTCGCTGGCCCAGGTCCGCAAGAACGGCCTGCGCAAGGGCGACCACGTCACCGGCGCGGTGCGCCAGCCCCGCGAGGGCGAGCGCCGGGAGAAGTTCAACGCGCTCGTCCGGCTGGACTCCGTCAACGGCATGGCGCCCGAAGAGGGCCGCGGCCGCGCCGAGTTCAGCAAGCTCACCCCGCTGTACCCGCAGGAGCGGCTGCGGTTGGAGAGCGACCCGGGCGCGCTGACCACCCGGATCATCGACCTCGTCTCGCCGATCGGCAAGGGGCAGCGCGGTCTGATCGTCGCCCCGCCCAAGACGGGCAAGACGATGATCATGCAGGCGGTGGCCAACGCCATCACCCACAACAACCCCGAGTGCCACCTGATGGTCGTCCTGGTCGACGAGCGTCCGGAAGAGGTCACCGACATGCAGCGGTCGGTCAAGGGCGAGGTCATCTCCTCGACCTTCGACCGTCCGGCCGAGGACCACACCACCGTCGCCGAACTGGCCATCGAGCGCGCCAAGCGCCTCGTCGAGCTGGGCCACGACGTGGTCGTCCTGCTGGACTCCATCACCCGCCTGGGCCGCGCCTACAACCTGGCCGCCCCGGCCTCCGGACGCATCCTGTCCGGTGGTGTGGACTCCACCGCGCTCTACCCGCCGAAGAAGTTCTTCGGTGCCGCGCGCAACATCGAGGACGGCGGCTCGCTGACCATCCTGGCCACCGCGCTGGTCGAGACCGGCTCGCGCATGGACGAGGTGATCTTCGAGGAGTTCAAGGGCACCGGCAACATGGAGCTCAAGCTCGACCGCAAGCTCGCCGACAAGCGGATCTTCCCCGCGGTGGACGTCGACGCGTCCGGCACCCGCAAGGAGGAGATCCTCATGGGCAGCGAGGAGCTGGCGGTCGTCTGGAAGCTCCGCCGGGTGCTGCACGCGCTGGACCAGCAGCAGGCCATCGAGCTGCTGCTGGACAAGATGCGGCAGACCAAGTCCAACGCCGAGTTCCTCCGGCAGATCCAGACCACGACCCCGACGCCGGGCAACGGCGACTGACGAGGTCCTGATCACCACCCGGGTGCCGGGCGGGCCCGCAACGGCCCGCCCGGCACCCGGCGTGCGTCCCCTCCCCGAGGCGCCCCCGGCCACCCGCCCGGGCGACCGGCGGAAGGGAATAACCCGGGCGCGGACCCCGTTTTGGGAGATGCGTCATCCAGTGGCAGACTGGTACGTCGGCTCCGGTTCACGTCGCGCACAGGGCGCGGCGACCCGGCGCCCTCCCGAACCTAGGAGACACCTTGAAGCGCGACATCCACCCGGAGTACGTGGAGACCCAGGTCAGCTGCACCTGCGGCGCCTCCTTCACCACCCGGAGCACCGTGACCGACGGCACCATCCGTGCCGAGGTCTGCTCCGAGTGCCACCCCTTCTACACCGGCAAGCAGAAGATCCTCGACACCGGTGGCCGCGTGGCCCGCTTCGAGGCCCGCTTCGGCAAGAAGGCCGCGGCCAAGTAGCGAGCCGACAGCGCCGGTTCCCGTCCCGCCCCGCCGGCGGCACGGGACCGGCGCTTTGTCGTCCCGGGGGTGCCCGGGGTGTCACCGGGCTCCAGGCCCACCCCACTTCTGTGAAGGACTTCCGATGTTCGAGGCCGTCGAGGAACTGATCGGCGAACACGCCGACCTCGAGAAACAGCTCGCGGACCCGGCCATCCACGCCGACCAGGCCCGCGCGCGCAGGCTCAACAAGCGCTACGCCGAGCTGACCCCCATCGTGGCGGCCTACCGCGACTGGCGGCAGACCGGCGAGGACATCGAGACCGCGCGGGAGCTGGCCGCCGACGATCCCGATTTCTACGGCGAGATCAAGGAGCTGGACGCGCGCCGCGAGGAGCTGACCGACCGGCTGCGTCTGCTGCTCGTGCCCCGGGATCCGAGTGACGACAAGGACGTCATCCTGGAGATCAAGGCCGGCGAGGGCGGCGACGAGTCCGCGCTGTTCGCCGGCGACCTGCTGCGCATGTACCTGCGGTACGCCGAGCGGCAGGGCTGGAAGACGGAGCTGATCGAGGCCACCGAGTCCGACCTGGGCGGCTACAAGGACGTCCAGGTCGCGGTGAAGGCCAAGGGACAGAGCGAGCCCGGGCAGGGCGTGTGGGCCCGGCTGAAGTACGAGGGCGGAGTGCACCGGGTGCAGCGCGTTCCGGCCACCGAGTCCCAGGGCCGCATCCACACCTCGGCGGCCGGAGTGCTCGTGCTGCCCGAGGCGGAGGACGTCGACGTCGAGATCAACCCGAACGACCTGCGGATCGACGTCTACCGCTCGTCCGGGCCCGGCGGCCAGTCGGTGAACACCACCGACTCGGCGGTGCGCATCACCCACCAGCCGTCCGGCATCGTCGTCTCCTGCCAGAACGAGAAGAGCCAGCTCCAGAACAAGGAGCAGGCGCTGCGCATCCTGCGGGCCCGGCTGCTGGCCGCCGCCCAGGAGGAGGCCGAGCGGGAGGCGTCGGACGCCCGCCGCAGCCAGGTCCGCACGGTTGATCGCTCCGAACGCGTCCGTACGTACAACTTCCCGGAGAACCGCATCTCCGACCACCGCGTCGGCTTCAAGGCGTACAACCTGGACCAGGTGCTCGACGGCGAGCTCGACCCGGTGATCCAGGCGTGCGTCGACGCCGACGCCGCCGCGAAGCTGGCCGCCGCCCAGTGAGCGCGGCGGGGTCCGACGGCCTGGTGTTCCGGGTTCCGCGGTGAGCAGGTCCGTAACGAATCCGAAGGGGCGGATAGGCAGACGATCATGAACCTTCTCCTGGCCGAGGTGGCGCAGGCCACCCAGCGCCTGGCCGACGCAGGGGTGCCCTCCCCGCGTTTCGACGCGGAGGAGCTGGCGGCGTTTGTCCACCGGGTCAAGCGCAGCGAGCTGCACCGGGTGGCCGACGGCGACTTCGACGCCCGCTACTGGGAGGTCGTCGCCCGCCGCGAGGCCCGCGAACCCCTCCAGCACATCACCGGCCGCGCGTTCTTCCGGTACCTCGAACTCCACGTCGGCAAGGGCGTCTTCGTGCCCCGGCCGGAGACGGAGTCGGTGGTCGGCTGGGCGATAGACGCGGTACGGGCGATGGACGTCGCCGAACCGCTGATCGTCGACCTGTGCACCGGCTCGGCGGCCATCGCTCTCGCGCTGGCCCAGGAGGTGCCGCGCTCCCGGGTGCACGCGGTGGAACTCGACGAGGGCGCGCTCGCGTGGGCCAGGAAGAACGTCGAGGGCTCCCGCGTCGCCCTGCACCACGGCGACGCCAGGACGGCCCTGCCCGAGCTGGACGGCCAGGTGGACCTCGTCATCTCCAACCCGCCCTACATCCCGCTCACCGAGTGGGAGTACGTGGCGCCCGAGGCCCGCGACCACGACCCGCAGCTCGCGCTGTTCTCCGGCGAGGACGGCCTGGACCTCATCAGAGGCCTGGAACGCACCGCGCACCGCCTGCTCAGACCGGGCGGCGTCGTCGTCGTGGAGCACGCCGACACCCAGGGCGGCCTGGTGCCGTGGATCTTCGCCGAGGACCGCGGCTGGGCCGACGCCGCCGACCACCCCGACCTGAACAACCGACCCCGATTCGCCACAGCCCGCAGGGAGGTGCCGTGATGGCACGGCGGTACGACTGCACCGAAGCGACCGACCGCAGGACCGGCCTGCGTGAGGCGGCAGCCGCCGTCCGCCGCGGAGAGCTTGTCGTCCTGCCGACGGACACCGTCTACGGCATCGGCGCCGACGCCTTCAGCCCGGAGGCCGTCGGTGACCTGCTGGACGCCAAGGGCCGCGGCCGCGGCATGCCCTCCCCGGTCCTCATCGGCTCCCCGAACACGCTGCACGGCCTCGTCACGGACTTCTCCGAGGCGGCCTGGGACCTCGTCGACGCCTTCTGGCCCGGCGCGCTGACCGTCGTCGCCCGCCACCAGCCCTCGCTCACCTGGGACCTCGGCGACACCAGCGGCACGGTCGCCATCCGGATGCCGCTGCACCCGGTGGCGATCGAGCTGCTGACCGAGGTCGGCCCGATGGCCGTCTCCTCCGCCAACCTCACCGGCCACCCGGCGCCGCAGGACTGCCAGAGCGCGCAGGACATGCTGGGCGACTCCGTCGCCGTCTACCTCGACGGCGGCCCGACCCCGGCGGCCGTGCCGTCCTCCATCGTCGACGTCACCGGCGAGGTACCGGTGCTGCTGAGGGCGGGCGCGATCAGCGCGGAGGAACTGCGCAAGATCGTGCCCGGGCTGAGGGAGGCCAGTTGACCGCGCCTTCGGGGCGTGGCATACCGGCGGCCGACACCTTCCGCATCCTCCACGTCTCCACCGGCAACGTCTGCCGCTCGCCGATCACCGAGCGGCTGAACCGCCATGCCCTGGCGGCCCGGCTGGACGACGGCCTGAGCACCGCACTGCTGGTCGAGAGCGCCGGGACGTGGGGCCACGAGGGCGCCCCCATGGAGGAGCACGCGGCGACGGTGTTGGCCGACTACGGCGCCGACCCCGCCGGTTTCCGGGGCCGCGAGCTGCTGGACGAGCACGTCATCCGGGCCGACCTGGTGCTGACCGCCACCCGGGACCACCGCGCCCAGGTCATCTCGATGGGTCACTCCGCCGGGTTGCGCACGTTCACCCTCAAGGAGTTCACCCGGCTCGTACGTGCCATAGACCCGGCGACGCTGCCGGCGGCCGACAGCCCGGACACCGTCGCCCGGCGGGCCCGCGCCCTGGTGCAGGCGGCGGCCGCGCTCCGCGGCTGGCTGCACGCGCCCAGCGCCGAGGCGGACGAGGTCTACGACCCGTACGGTGCCCCGATCAGCTACTTCCGCAGCGTCGGCGAGGAGATCAGCGCCGCGCTCGACCCGATGGTCACCGCCCTCACCGGGGTGCCGGCGCGAACGTGACCTGCCGCTCGACCGGCCGCCCGCCCGCCGGGGGAGCGACCGCCGGAACCGGTCGGCGGGGCGGCCGTGTCCTAAGGTGTGGGCCTTAGGACGCTCGATGAACCTCTGGGGAGCCCGTGCGTGAGTATCTGCTGACGTTGTGCGTCACGGCCGCCGTCACCTATCTGCTGGTCGGCCCGGTGCGCAAGTTCGCCATCGCCGCGGGCGCCGTACCACCGGTCAGGGCGCGTGACGTGCACCGCGAACCCACGCCCCGGCTCGGCGGCATCGCGATGTTCGGCGGGCTGTGCGCAGGACTGCTGGTGGCCTCCCAACTGACCAACATCGGCGACGTCTTCACCCAGTCCGACGAACCGCGCGCGCTGCTCGCCGGTGCCGGCATCATCTGGCTGCTGGGCGTGCTCGACGACAAGTGGGGCGTGGACGCCCTCGTCAAGCTCGGCGGGCAGATGATCGCCGCCGGAGTGATGGTCTGGCAGGGGCTGACGATCCTGTGGCTGCCCATCCCGACGGTCGGCATGGTCGCCATCACTCCGCTGCAGGGCACGTTGCTCACGGTCGCGCTGGTGGTCGTCACGATCAACGCGGTCAACTTCGTGGACGGGCTTGACGGGCTGGCGGCCGGAATGGTCTGCCTGGCCGCGATGGCGTTCTTCATGTACGCCTACCGCATCTGGTACAGCTACGGGATCTCCGCCGCCGCCCCGGCCACCCTGTTCGCCGCAGTGCTGATGGGCGTCTGCATCGGCTTCCTGCCGCACAACATGCACCCCGCCCGCATCTTCATGGGCGACTCCGGCTCGATGCTGATCGGCCTGGTGCTGGCGGCCGGCGCGGTCTCCATCACCGGACAGGTCGACCCGGACGCGCTCAAGCTCTTCGACGGCTCGGAGAAGGCGGCGGTGCAGGCCACCGTGCCCGTCTACATCCCGCTGCTGCTACCGCTGACGATCCTCGCCGTACCACTCGCCGACCTGATCCTGGCGATCGTCCGCCGCACCTGGAACGGCCAGTCGCCGTTCGCCGCCGACCGGGGGCACCTCCACCACCGGCTGCTGGAGATCGGCCACTCGCACAGCCGCGCGGTGCTGATCATGTACTTCTGGTCGGCGCTGATCGCCTTCGGTGCGGTCGCCTTCTCGGTGCGGCAGTCGGCGAGCATGGTGATCGTTCTCACCATCATGCTGCTGAGCGCGGCCGGACTTGTCGTACTGCTGCTGCCGCGCTTCAACCCCAGGGTGCCGATGTGGGCGCAGCGCCTGGTCCCACCGCGCTACCGACTCCAGCCGGCGCCCTCCGCCGCGTCCACCACCGCCTCCCTCCCGGCCGGCACGGACGCCGAGGCGGAGCCGGCGGCCCCTGCGGAGTCCGCGGCCCGCACCGCCGGGCTGAACGGCTCCACCGCGGTCGGCGAACGCCACCGCTTCACCGTCCGCCGAAAGATCGACAGCCCCTCATAGCGGGGCAGTTGGTGCGAACCACCCCGCGTCACGCACAGATGACGGGGTTAGCTCTCAGGTGTGACAACCTGCACACCAACTAGGTAAAGACCTCATCAAATAGTTTGTGATACCGTTCACGAGAACCGGCAGGGAGTCGGGGGGACGTGGTGCGACGGCCCTCACCCGCGTGGTCACGCAGCCGGATTCGCTCAGTAAGTTGAGCCGTTCAGACCTTTCCGTTTCCTTGCTGGAGCAGCATTCATGCAGTCGAACGACGCCCGGATCCTTCGCGGCGCCGCGATCCCGACCGCCCTCGCCGGCCTGATCGGTGTGGGTGTCTCCGGGGCGGTGGCCGGCGGTCAGGGTGCGCTCGGCGCCGTCGTCGGGACGGTGCTGGTGCTGCTGTTCTTCACCGCCGGCCTGCACGGCCTCGGGATCGTCGGCAGGAAGTGGCCGGAGCTGTTGATGGGGGCCGGCCTGCTCGTCTATACGACGCAGATCTTCGCCCTGTTGATCGCCCTGTTCATCTTCCGTGACGCCGACTACCTGAACGGCCGTGCGCTCGGCTTCACCGCGCTTGTCTGCGCCCTCGTCTGGCCCGCCGCTCAGGCGTGGATGCAGACCCGGGTCAAGACCCTCTACGTCGACACCGACGGCCCCTCGGCCGACGGCGGCAAGGGGAGTGACGCGTGAGTGTCGCCCGTGGCCGCCCCGAAGGCAGGGGCGATATAACAGCCCTCTCGGCGGGCTGCTATGGTCCGACGCCGAGAGTGCTGCGAGCGAAGCAGCGCGCGCTGTGCGGGACAGCGCCGCGTGCTCCCCACTTGTGTGCGGGTCGCCCTGCCGCGATGCCGGTCGCCCCTCGCTCCCGCGATACCCAGTCCAGTGCCGCTACGTGGCCGTGTGCCACGCCGACACATCGAGGTAGCCGTACCTATGCGTCAGACCGAAGGAGCTCGCGGTGAGTAGTGACCAGTTGCTCGCCTTCGAGGTCGACTGTCACCTGTTCAAGGATTGCGGCTTCGACGCCCCCGGCGTGCACTCGTTCTTCTTCGAGCCGATCTTCACGATCGGCTCGGTGAACTTCAACAAGCCGATGCTCCTGGCGATCGTCGGTACCGCCCTCATCCTGTCCTTCTTCTGGGCGGCCTTCTCCAAGCCGAAGCTGGTGCCGGGGAAGATGCAGATGATCGCCGAGATCCTCTACGACTTCGTGCGTCGGGGCATCGCGCGTGAGGTGATGGGCAAGAAGGGCGAGCCGTTTGTCCCCTTCCTCGTCTCGATCTTCTTCTTCGTCTGGATGCTCAACCTCTGGGCCCTGATCCCGATCGCCCAGTTCCCGGTCAGCTCGGTGATCGCCTACCCGGTCGCGCTCGCGCTGATCGTCTGGGTGACGTACATGACCGTCACCTTCAAGACCAACGGCTTTGTCGGCGGCGTCCGCAACCTCTGCGTCCCGGGCGGGCTGCCCAAGCCGATCTACGTCATCCTGACGCCCATCGAGTTCATCTCGAACATCTTCGTGCGGCCCTTCACGCTGGCCGTCCGACTCTTCGCGAACATGTTCGCGGGCCACATCCTGATCCTGATCTTCACGATCGCGACCTGGTACATGCTCGGTACCGTCCTCGGTACCGTCTACGCCACCGCGTCGTTCGCGATGACGCTGGTCATCACGGTGTTCGAGATGTTCATCCAGGCCCTGCAGGCCTACGTCTTCACCGTGCTGGCGGCCACCTACCTCTCCCAGGCCCTCGAAGAGGCGCACTGAGAGTCCGCAGCTCGACCCCTCCGGCTCAACCCAGTCGTCCGGTGGACCAAACCCCACCGGCCCGCCAAGAAAAGGAACCACAGATCAATGTCTGAGACCCTTGCCGCCGTCACTGGCAACATCGGCACCCTCGGTTACGGTCTTGCCGCCATCGGCCCTGGTATCGGTGTCGGTTACATCTTCGGTAACGGCGTGCAGGCCATCGCCCGGCAGCCCGAGGCCGCCGGTCTGATCCGCCAGAACATGCTCCTCGGCTTCGCGGTCGTCGAGGCCCTGGCCCTGATCGGCTTTGTCGTGCCGTTCATCCTGCCGACCTCCTGATCACAGACTCGGCTGATCTTCCTTCCACGAAAGGTCCCCCATGTTGCACCCGCTGGCAGCGGAGGAGCAGGCGCCACTGCTTCCCGTCTGGCCCGAGGTCCTCATCGGCTCGATCACCTTCGCGATCATCTTCTTCGTCTTCTACAAGAAGCTGCTGCCCTCGATCAACGCGGCGCTGGAGAAGCGTCACGACGAGATCGTCGGCGGCATGGAGCGTGCCCAGCAGGCTCAGGATGAGGCGCAGCAGACGCTCGAGGAGTACCGCGAGCAGCTGAAGGACGCTCGTCACGAGGCCGCGCGTCTGCGTCAGGAGGCGCAGGAGCAGGGCGCCGCGCTCATCGCAGAGATGCGCGCGGAAGGCCAGCGGCAGCGTGAGGAGATCGTCGCCACCGGTCACGCCCAGATCGAGGCCGACCGCAAGCAGGCGTCGTTGGCTCTGCGCCAGGACGTCGGCAAGCTGGCCACCGAGCTGGCCGGCCGGCTGGTGGGCGAGTCCCTCGAGGACCACGCCCGTCAGAGCCGGGTCATCGACCGCTTCCTCGACGAGCTCGAGGAGAAGGCCGAGGCCGCCCGATGAACGGAGCGAGCCGCGAGGCACTGGCGTCCGCCAAGGAACGGCTCGACGCGCTCACGGACAACACGTCCGTGGACGCCGTCAAGCTGGCCGACGAGCTGGCCGCCGTCACCGCGCTGCTCGACCGTGAGGTGTCGCTGCGTCGGGTCATCACCGACCCGGCGCAGTCCGGCGAGGCCAAGGCCGAGCTGGTCGGACGCCTCCTGGGCGGCCAGGTGGGCGGCGAGACCGTCGACCTCGTCTCCGGCATGGTCCGCTCCCGCTGGTCGCGTCCGCGCGACCTCGTGGACGCGGTCGAGGTCCTGGCGGACATCGCCGACCTCATCGCGGCCGAGCGGGACGGCACGCTGGACGACGTGGAGGACGAGATCTTCCGCTTCGGTCGGATCGTCGCCGGCTCGCCCGACCTCCGGGCGGCGCTGACCGGCAACACCGAGCAGGCGTCCTACAAGGGCGCGCAGACCGAGCTGCTTCACCGGCTGCTGGGCGGACGGGCCAAGCCCGCCACCGAGCGCCTGGTGATCCGATTGGTCGCGCACCCGCGTGGACGTAGCCTGGAAGGCGGACTGGAGTCGCTGTCCAAGCTCGCCGCGGAGCGCCGGGGCCGTTCGGTCGCCGTCGTCACCTCGGCGGTGCCGCTCAGCGACACTCAGAAGCAGCGTCTGGGCGCCGCGCTCAGCCGGATCTACGGCCGCCAGGTGCACATCAACCTGGACGTCGACCCGGCGGTGCTCGGCGGAATCTCGGTCCGGATCGGTGACGAGGTCATCAACGGCAGCATCAGCGACCGGCTGGACGAGGTCGAGCGGCGGATGGCCGGCTGACGCCGGCCCCACCAACTCAACAAGCAGTAAGTAGCGGCCCGAGTTGGGCCGACAGCACCCTTCTGGGGGACGACCCCAGACCCCCAGATACATACGGGCCCAACAAGGAGAGCAGGGAACCCAGATGGCGGAGCTCACGATCCGGCCGGATGAGATCCGGGACGCGCTGGAGAACTTTGTCCAGTCGTACAAGCCGGACGCGGCCTCGCGCGAAGAGGTCGGGACGGTCAGCGTTGCCGGCGACGGCATCGCGAAGATCGAGGGTCTTCCCTCGGTCATGGCGAACGAGCTGCTGAAGTTCGAGGACGGCACTCTCGGCCTCGCCCTCAACCTCGAGGAGCGCGAGGTCGGCGCGGTCGTCCTCGGCGAGTTCAGCGGCATCGAGGAGGGCCAGCCGGTGCAGCGCACCGGTGAGGTGCTCTCCGTCGCGGTCGGTGACGGCTACCTCGGCCGTGTCGTCGACCCGCTGGGCAACCCGGTCGACGGCCTCGGCGAGATCGAGACCACCGGCCGTCGCGCGCTGGAGCTGCAGGCCCCCACGGTCATGCAGCGCAAGTCGGTGCACGAGCCGATGGAGACCGGCTACAAGGCCGTCGACGCCATGACCCCGGTCGGCCGCGGTCAGCGCCAGCTGATCATCGGCGACCGGCAGACCGGCAAGACGGCGCTCGCGGTCGACACGATCATCAACCAGCGCGACAACTGGCGCACCGGCGACCCGAAGAAGCAGGTCCGCTGCATCTACGTCGCCATCGGCCAGAAGGGCTCCACCATCGCCTCCGTGCGCGGTGCCCTGGAGGAGGCCGGCGCGCTGGAGTACACGACGATCGTGGCCGCCCCGGCGTCCGACCCGGCCGGCTTCAAGTACCTCGCCCCCTACACCGGCTCGGCCATCGGCCAGCACTGGATGTACGAGGGCAAGCACGTCCTGATCATCTTCGACGACCTGTCGAAGCAGGCCGACGCCTACCGCGCGGTCTCCCTGCTGCTGCGCCGCCCGCCGGGCCGTGAGGCCTACCCGGGTGACGTCTTCTACCTGCACTCCCGCCTGCTGGAGCGCTGCGCGAAGCTGTCGGACGAGATGGGCGCGGGCTCGATGACCGGTCTGCCGATCGTCGAGACCAAGGCCAACGACGTGTCGGCGTTCATCCCGACCAACGTCATCTCCATCACCGACGGCCAGTGCTTCCTGGAGTCCGACCTGTTCAACGCGGGCCAGCGGCCGGCGCTGAACGTCGGTATCTCGGTCTCCCGTGTCGGTGGCTCGGCCCAGCACAAGGCCATGAAGCAGGTCTCCGGCCGGCTTCGTGTGGACCTGGCCCAGTTCCGTGAGCTGGAGGCGTTCGCCGCCTTCGGTTCGGACCTGGACGCCGCGTCCAAGTCGGCCCTGGAGCGCGGTCAGCGCATGGTCGAGCTGCTGAAGCAGCCGCAGTACGCGCCGTACTCCACCGAGGACCAGGTCGTCTCGATCTGGGCCGGCACCACGGGTCTGATGGACGACGTCCCGGTCGCCGACATCCGCCGGTTCGAGCGCGAGCTGCTGGACTACCTGCACCGTGAGCACAAGGACCTGATGACCTCCATCCGCGAGGGCGGCAAGATGTCCGACGACACGCTGCAGAAGCTCGGCGGCACGATCAACGGCTTCAAGCAGCAGTTCGAGACCGCGGACGGCAAGCTCCTGGGCGAGGGCTGAGCATGGGTGCCCAGCTCAGGGTCTACAAGAGGCGGATCAAATCCGTCACGGCGACCAAGAAGATCACCAAGGCGATGGAGATGATCGCGGCCTCGCGCATCATCAAGGCCCAGCGCAAGGTGGAGGCTTCGACGCCCTACGCCGACGAGCTGACCGCCGCGGTCACCGCGGTGGCGTACGGCGCGGACGTCAAGCACCCGCTCACCACCGAGGCGGAGAACCCGACCCGGGCCGCGGTCCTGCTCGTCACGAGCGACCGCGGTCTGGCCGGCGGCTACTCCAGCAACGCGATCAAGGCCGCGGAACTGCTCACGACCACGCTGACCAACGAGCGTAAGGACGTCCTTACGTACATCGTCGGCCGCAAGGGCGTGTCGTACTACAACTTCCGTGAGCGCAAGGTCGAGGACTCCTGGACCGGGTTCACGGACAGCCCGACGTACGCGGACGCCAAGGCCGTGTCGGCGCCCCTCATCGAGGCGCTCCAGCGGCCCACTGCCGAGGGTGGCGTGGACGAGATCCACGTGGTCTACACCGAGTTCGTCTCGATGATGACGCAGACCCCGGTCGAGCGCCGGATGCTGCCGCTCACGTTCGAGAAGACCGCCGAGGACTCGGCGAAGGTCTTCATGGGCGACCGGGTGCGGGCGCTGTACGACTTCGAGCCCTCCGCCGAGGAGGTGCTGGACGCGCTGCTGCCCCGGTACGTCGAGAGCCGCGTCTACAACGCCCTGCTGCAGGCCGCCGCCTCCGAGCACGCGGCCCGCCGCCGGGCGATGAAGTCGGCGACCGACAACGCCGAAGAAGTCATCAAGTCGTTCACGCGGCTTGCCAACGCGGCCCGTCAGGCCGACATCACCCAGGAAATCAGCGAGATCGTCGGTGGAGCCAGCGCGCTGGCCGACGCGTCTGCGGGGAGTGACCGATAACAATGACAACCACTGCTCAGACGGCCGTCGCGACGGGCCGCGTCGCGCGGGTCATCGGCCCGGTCGTCGACGTGGAGTTCCCCGTCGACGCCATGCCGGAGATCTACAACGCCCTCACCGTCGAGGTCATGGACCCGGCGGAGGAGGGCAAGACCAAGACCCTGACGCTCGAGGTCGCCCAGCACCTCGGCGAGGGCCTGGTCCGCGCCATCTCCATGGAGCCGACCGACGGCCTGGTCCGCCAGGCGCCGGTCACCGACACCGGCGACGGCATCACCGTGCCCGTCGGCGACGTCACCAAGGGCCGGGTGTTCAACACCCTCGGCCGCATCCTGAACGAGCCCGAGGCCGAGGCCGAGGTCACCGAGCGCTGGTCCATCCACCGCAAGGCCCCCGCCTTCGACCAGCTCGAGTCCAAGACCGAGATGTTCGAGACCGGCCTGAAGGTCGTCGACCTGCTGACCCCGTACGTCAAGGGCGGCAAGATCGGTCTGTTCGGTGGTGCGGGCGTCGGCAAGACGGTCCTCATCCAGGAAATGATCATGCGTGTGGCGAAGCTGCACGAGGGCGTTTCCGTGTTCGCCGGCGTCGGCGAGCGCACTCGTGAGGGCAACGACCTCATCGAGGAGATGGCCGAGTCCGGCGTTCTCCCGCAGACCGCCCTGGTCTTCGGCCAGATGGACGAGCCGCCGGGCACCCGTCTGCGGGTCGCCCTGGCCGGTCTGACCATGGCGGAGTACTTCCGCGACGTCCAGAAGCAGGACGTGCTGTTCTTCATCGACAACATCTTCCGCTTCACCCAGGCCGGTTCCGAGGTCTCCACGCTGCTCGGCCGCATGCCCTCCGCGGTGGGCTACCAGCCGAACCTGGCGGACGAGATGGGTGTGCTCCAGGAGCGCATCACCTCGACTCGCGGTCACTCGATCACCTCCATGCAGGCGATCTACGTCCCCGCGGACGACCTGACCGACCCCGCCCCGGCGACGACCTTCGCCCACCTGGACGCCACGACGGTTCTGTCGCGTCCGATCTCGGAGAAGGGCATCTACCCGGCGGTGGACCCGCTGGACTCCACGTCCCGCATCCTGGACCCGCGCTTCATCTCGCAGGAGCACTACGAGTGCGCCTCCCGCGTCAAGGGGATCCTGCAGAAGTACAAGGACCTCCAGGACATCATCGCCATCCTCGGTATGGACGAGCTGGGCGAGGAGGACAAGCTCACCGTCCACCGCGCCCGTCGGATCGAGCGCTTCCTGTCGCAGAACACCCACGCGGCGAAGCAGTTCACCGGCCTCGACGGTTCCGACGTTCCGCTGGACGAGTCCATCGCGGCGTTCAACGCGATCGCCGACGGTGACTACGACCACTTCCCGGAGCAGGCGTTCTTCATGTGCGGTGGCCTGGACGACCTCAAGGCCAAGGCCAAGGAGCTGGGCGTCTCCTGACCCCCGCTCCCCGGTGAGGGGCGGGTCACCCCGCCCCTCACCGACCC
>NZ_VJYK02000439.1 GCF_007097205.2 Streptomyces alkaliterrae | reverse complement strand
CCCGAACCCCGAGGGCCGAACCCCCGAACCACCACGAGAGGCGGAACCACTGTGAGGCTGCTCCTGCTCGGCGGCACCGACTTCGCGGGCCGCGCGGTCGCCGAGGCCGCCCGGGACCGCGGTTGGGAGGTCACGGTCTTCCACCGCGGTGAACACCCGGCACCGCCCGGCGTCGCCGTCCGCACCGGAGACCGCACCGCGCCCGACGGCCTGTCCGCATTGGCCGCCGGCGAGTGGGACGCGGTCGTCGACACCTGGACCGCCGCGCCGCGCGTCGTCCGCGACGCGGCGCGGTTGCTCGCCGACCGGGTGGACCGGTACGCCTACGTCTCCAGCCGCTCCGTCCACACCTGGCCGATTCCCGCCGGCCTCGACGAGGACGGCCCGCTCGTGGAAGCCTCTCCGGACGCCGACGCCACGGACTACGCCGCCGACAAGCGGGGCGGCGAACTCGCCGCCCTCCGTGAGTTCGGGCCCGACCGCACACTGCTCGTCCGGCCCGGCCTGATCCTCGGCCCCCGAGAGAACTGCGACCGACTGCCGTGGTGGCTGCGCCGCGTCGCTCAGGGCGGCCCACTGCTGGCGCCCGGCAGCCCCGACACCCCGCTGCAGTACATCGACTCCCGCGACCTCGCGAACTGGCTGCTGGACGCCCTGAAGGCCGCACGACACGGCCCCTACAACCTGGTCAGCCCGCCCGGACACACCACGACGGGCCAACTCCTCGACGCCTGCGTCACCGCAACCGGCGCCCGCACCACACTCGTGTGGACGGCCCCCGCCGCGCTCGAGGCCGCCGGCGTCCAACCGTGGACCGACCTGCCCATCTGGTGCCCGCCCGGCGGGGAACTCCACGCCGCCCTGCACGGCGCCGACGTCACCCGCGCCCTGGCCACCGGCCTGACCTGCCGCCCGATCACCACAACGGTCCACGACACCTGGACAGCGATGAACCCCTGAGGCACCTGGCCCAAACCCCGCCACCCACGCGGTCCCTCTCCCGCCCGGACAAGAACACGCTGGTCGAACGATGTGTGCGCCCCCGGCAGGACTCGAACCTGCGGCCAAGTGCTTAGAAGGCACCTGCTCTATCCGCTGAGCTACGGGGGCCGGACCGCCCGGTGACGGCGGCGCCTGGAACGTCCTCGCCGGGAGGCAAGGATAGGGGCCCCGTCCGTCATCCCTGGTCGCCTCACACCGCCGCCAGCGCTGTGGAGGTTCGGTGAAGCGCTCCGATAATCGCAGGCGATCGTCTGTTGTGCAGCGATTTGCGCCCGGCGGGCGGCGGGTGTTGTGCAGTCGTTATGCCTGGCGACCGGGTCTGGTGACCCGTAGTGCGGGGCAAAACGGGTTGTTCCCGGACGAATAAGCTTCAAAAACGCTGCAATCTTGGGCATTCTTCCCTCTGTGGCGATCATGGAGGCACGGACCGAACTGCTCGACGCGCTGGTCACCCTGCGTGACAGCGTCGCTGCTGCCCGCTTTCCTCTGCCGCTGGCCGGAGTGGAGCGCGCACGTCAGTCGCAGGCCGAACTGCTGGCCCAACTGGACGACTACCTGGTGCCGAGACTGCGGGAACCGGAGGCGCCGCTGCTCGCCGTGATCGGCGGCTCCACCGGCTCCGGCAAGTCGACACTGGTGAACTCGCTGGTCGGGCGGCGCATCAGCGAGGCGGGGGTGCTGCGGCCGACCACCCGCACCCCGGTGCTCGTCTGCCACCCGGACGATCTGCGCTGGTTCACCGGCAGACGGGTACTGCCCCGCCTCGGGCGGGTGCGGGTGCCCCGGCAGGAGGACGCGGCGGCGACCGAGCACGAGAGCGACGACGGCGTGGACCGGCCCGACGCCGAGGCGGCGGTCCGTCAGGCCCTACGCGTCGAGATCGACGAGGGCGTGCCCAAGGGGCTGGGTCTGCTGGACGCGCCGGACATCGACTCGCTGGTCGCCGCCAACCGGGAACTCGCCGCCGAGCTGATCTGCGCCGCCGACATCTGGGTGCTCGTCACCACCGCCGCACGCTACGCCGACGCCGTGCCCTGGCACCTGCTGCGCACCGCCAAGGAGTACGACGTCACCCTGGCCACCGTGCTCGACAGGGTGCCGCACCGGCTGGTGGAGGAGGTCTCCCGCCAGTACGCGTCGCTGCTCGAGCGCGCCGGGCTCGGCCACGTCCCGCGCTTCACCGTGCCCGAGCTGCCCGAGTCGGCGGGCGGCAGCCGGGGGCTGCTGCCCGCGACCGCCGTCGAACGGCTTCGCGCGTGGCTCACGCACCAGGTGGGCGACCCCCTCGCCCGGACCCGGGCGGTGGGCCGCACCGCGAACGGCGCCCTGGCCTCGCTGCGCCGGCGGGTGCCCGAACTCGCCTCCTGCGCCGCCGCTCAGCACTCGGCGGCCGTCCGCCTCACCCAGCACGTCGAGGAGGCGTACGCCGAAGCGGGCCGCAAGGTCCGCAGGCGCCTGGACTCCGGCCAGTTGCTCACCGGTGAGGCGTGGGCCCACTGGCGGCGGTTCCCGGCGGACAGCGCCGGCGAGGAACTGGTGGCGGCGTGTGTGGAAGGGATGACGGACCTGCTCGCGGCCGCGGTGGGCGCCGCCGAGGAACACGTCGCCCGAGCCTGGCGGGAGGAACCCGGCGCGGCCGGCGTGCCGGAGGACCCCTGCGTCGGCGCGGCGGCGACCGTCGAACGCATGGGCCTGGTCGTCCGGCACTGGCAGCGGTGCCTGGAGGAACTGGCCGACGAGGCGTTCAGCGCGCACGGCCGGCCGCCGGCGACCGCCGAGGAGGTGACCGCGCTGTTGGCCGCCGCGCTGCTCGGCGGCCAACACCAGGGGCGGGCGGCGTCCGAGGGGTTGGCCACGGCACTGACCGCCCCGGCCGCCGAGGAACTGGTCCGGCGCGCGCTCGTCGCGCTGGACGAGTGCGTCGACCGCGCGCTGTCGGGGGAGCGCGACCGGAGGCTCGCCCCGCTGGAGGAACTCGACGCCGGCCCCGAGCAGCAGGCCGAACTGATCGCCGCCCTGTCCGTACTGCACAAGGAGAGGTGACGCACGGTGTCCGGACCCCTCGGCGAGGTACGCGTCGACGGCCAGCACAACCCCGGCGAGCACGATCCGGCGGCGCACGGCCAAGGAGAGCACGGCGAGACCGACGAGCGCGGCGCCCTTCCGCCGGCGGAGTCCGGCGACGGTGCGGCGGGCACGGGGGCAACCGGCGCGGGCGAGAGGGGTGTGGAGAGCATGGATGTGGAACGAATCGGTGCGGACGAGTCGGGTCCGGAACGACTTGACGAGCACGGCACATGGGCGGAACCAATCAACGGGAACGCGGATGGTGGCGGGAACGGGGATGGTGGCGG
>NZ_VJYK02000438.1 GCF_007097205.2 Streptomyces alkaliterrae | reverse complement strand
GACTGGCCCGGTGACGCGCTCCCGCTCCCGCCCGCCGACGCGGACCGGCTCGACCTCGACCGGCTGCTCCGCCTCTCGCTCGCAGCCTCACCCGCCTCCCGGCGGCTGCGCCCGAACCCCTCCGCCGGAGGCCGCCACCCGGTGGACGTGACCCTGGACGTCGGCGGGCACTGCTCGCTGCCGCCCGGGCGCTACGGCTACGACCCGCTGCGCCACCGCGTCCACCGTCTGTCCGCCGCGGTCGCACCGGCGCTCGGGACCGCCGGTGCGACCGTGGCCCTGTCGGTGACACTGCGGAGAACCAGGAGCCACTACGGCCACCGGGCGCGACCGCTGGCACTGCTCGACACCGGCCACGCGGCGGGGGCGCTGTACGCGGCCGCGTGTGCCCTCGGCCTCCCCGAGCCGCGCCTGGACCTCACCGGACGGTGCCCGGAGCCGCTGGCCACCGTCGAACTGCGCCCACCAGCCGGGCGCGCCTACGGCGACGCCGCCGCACAGCGCTCGCTCACCGACCGACGGAGCACCGAACCGGCGCTGCTGGTCGGCACACCACCACCGGCCGCGCTGGCGGCGGTGCTGGCCACCGCCGACCGCTGCGGAGGACCGCTGCGTTGGTGTGTCGCCGCCGGCGACCAGCGGGCCCTGCTCGCACTCGACACCAGCCGTCCGCCCACCGCCGACGCCGCGCCGCCCCCGCTGCGCCGACTGGCGGCCGGCGACGCCCGCCCCGCCCTGGCCGCATGGGCCGCGGGACAGGGCTGGCTCGCCCGCGCGGGGGCCGTACTGCTCGGCTACGGCTGCCCCGAGGACGCCCCGCCACCCGCCATCCGGGCCGCCCATCTGCACGCCGGCCACGGCGTCCACCAGGCGTCGCTGACCGCCGTCCGGCTCGGCCTCGCCACCCGGCCCGTCGGCTCCTGGCAGTGCGCCGACCTCGGGGCCGCGCTCGGCGAAGCGCCAGGCCGGGACTGGGTGGTCCACGGCCTCGCCCTGGGCGGACCGCGTCCGAACCCGCCCGACCCGACATCCACCACTTCCGAGGACCCACCATGCTGATCCACCCCGAGCTGCGCCGGGCGGCGGACACCGCCCGACGGCCGCTGCTCGCCGCGACCGGGCTGCTGGCCGCCGTCACCGTCACCCACCTGCTGCAGGCCGTCGCCCTCGCCTACGCGCTGGCCGCGATCGCCCGCGGCGAGGCCGACCGGGTGCCGGCGCTGCTCGGCGCGGTACTGGCCCTGGTGGCGCTGCGCGCGGTGCTCACCTGGTGGCAGCGGGACACCGCCGCCCGGGCCGGGGCGCGGGTCCGCGTCCGGCTGCGCGACACCCTGCTGGCCCGGCTGGCCGCCGCGGGCCCCGGACGGCTCGACGCCACTCGCGCCGGGGCGGTGCGCACCACGCTCGTCGACGGCGTCGAGGGCGTCGACGCCTACGTCTCCCGCTATCTGCCGCAGTTGCTGGTGACCGTCGTCGCGCCGCCGCTGCTGCTGGTCGCGGTCGCCGCCGTGGAACCGTACGCGCTGCTCGGGCTGGTGCCCGCGCTGCTGCTCGCGCTCTGCGGGCCCCGGCTGTGGGACCGGCTGCTCAGCCGCCGCGGCAAGGAGCACTGGGACAGCTACGAGGCGCTGGGCGCCGACTATCTGGAAGCCCTCCAGGGCATGCCGACGCTGCGCGCCGCCGGCGCCGTCGCCCGCACCCGTCGGCGCCTCGAGGAACGGTCGGCCGCACTGCACCGGGCCACCGTCGCCAAGCTCCGGGTCTCCCTCGCCGACACCGGGTTGACCGACCTGGCGATCCAGGGCGGCACGGTCGCCGCCGCCGCGCTGGCCTGCTGGTCGGCCGCGACCGGACGCACCACCGCCGCCGGCACCTACCTCGTCCTGCTGCTCGCCTCCGAGTGCTTCCGCCCGGTGCGCGACCTGGCCCGCGAGTGGCACGCCGGCTACCTGGGCGTCTCCGCCGCCGACGGCCTCGCCGAACTGCGCGCCCTGCGCCCCGCCGTCGCAGACCTCGGCGGCCATGTCGTCACCGGCCGCGGCGCGCCCGAGATCCGCTTCGAGAACGTCGGCTTCGGCTACGGCGACGGCACCGCCGACGTACTGCGCGGAGTCGACTTCACCGCCCGCGCCGGCCGGATCACGGCCATCGTCGGACCCTCCGGCGCCGGCAAGTCCACCCTGCTCGCCCTGCTGCTGCGCCAGCACGAGCCGCGAGAGGGCCGCATCCTGATGGACGGCCGGGACATCGGCGACCACACGCTGGCCTCCCACCGCCGGCAGATCGCCGTCGTCTCCCAGGACACCTACCTCTTCCACGCCAGCGTCGCCGACAACCTGCGCCTGGCCCGGCCCGACGCGAGCGACGCCGACCTGGTGCGGGCCGCCCGCAGCGCCGGAGTGCACGAGGAGATCACCGCACTACCCGACGGTTACGGCACCGTGCTCGGCGAGCGCGGCGCCACCCTCTCGGGCGGCCAGCGGCAGCGGCTCGCGCTCGCCCGCGCTCTGCTGGCCGACGCCCCCGTCCTCGTCCTCGACGAGGCGACCAGCTCCGTCGACGAACGCCGCGAGGCGGGCATCACCGCCGAACTCGTCAAGGCCGCCGGCGGCCGCACCCTGCTGATGGTCGCCCACCGGCTCGCCGCCGTACGCCACGCGGACCGCATCGTCGTCCTCGACCAGGGACGCGTCGACTCCGTCGGCGACCACCACAGCCTGCTCGCCGCCGACGGCGTCTACGCCGCACTCGACCGCGCCGGCCGGACCCGGGAAGGCGGAATCGCCGCATGAGCACCACCCCGAACAAGCCCGCCGACGTCGAGCGCCCGCCGCGCGGCGCGCTGCGGGCGCTGCTGCCCGCGCTCGCCGGGCACCGCCTGATGGCCGCCCGCACGGTGGCCGCCGCCCTCGTCGAACAGGGCTCACTGGTCCTGCTGGTGACCCTGGCCGCGCACACCGTAGGCGTCGCCGTCATCGAGGGCCGGGCGCCCGGCGGAGCGGTGGTGGCCCTGCTGGTCGCGCTTGTCCTCGTGCGGGCGTTCGCCACCTGGCGGGAGATGGACCTCTCCCACGACCTCGCCTACCGGGTACTCGCCGAACTGCGCGTACGGGTCTTCGACGGGCTGGCGCGCAGCGCGCCCGCCCGCGTCGCCGGCCGCCGCAGCGGCGACCTGGCCGCCACGGCGATGGCCGACGTGGAGGCGCTGGAGTTCTTCTACGCCCACACCACCGCCTCGGTCGTGGCCTCCGGCACCGTCTTCGGCGCCGGCACGGCGGTGCTGGCCACCCTCGACCCCTGGCTCGCGGCGGCGGTTTTGCCGTGCGCGGCGCTGCTGCTGCTCGCCCCCGTGGTGGAGGGGCGGGGG
>NZ_VJYK02000437.1 GCF_007097205.2 Streptomyces alkaliterrae | reverse complement strand
CCACCCCGCGTCCCCGGCGGCGGCGCGCGCTCGCCGCCGTCCTCGGCGCCTGCGTCGCCCCGCTGATCGTCGTCTCCCTGCCGGCCTCCCAGGCCAGTTCGCACGGCTACATCTCATCCCCGCCGAGCCGTCAGGCGCAGTGCGCGGCGGGCGTGGTGCCGTGCGGCCAGATCAAGTGGGAGCCGCAGAGCGTCGAGGGCCCGAAGGGCCTGCGGAGCTGCAGCGGCGGCAACGCCAGGTTCGCCGAGCTGGACGACGACAACCGGGGCTGGACGGTCTCCCGGGTCGGCACCACCCAGACGTTCAGCTGGCGGCTCACCGCGCCGCACGCCACGAGCACCTGGCAGTACTTCGTCGGCGGCACCAAGGTCGCCGAGTTCGACGACCGGGGCGCGCGCCCCGGCCACACCGTGAACCACCAGGTCAACTTCGGTTCGTTCCGGGGCAAGCAGAAGATGCTGGCGGTGTGGAACATCGCCGACACCGCCAACGCCTTCTACGCCTGCGTGGACGTCGACATCCGCTGAGAACCGCCGCCGACGCGGCGCGCGGACGACGGTGAGACGCCCGGGGATGCCCCGAGCGTCTCACCCGTGTCCACGACCCCCACCGTCCGCTGGACTGCCTGCCGGCGGGCGGGGTGCAACTGGTCGGGGGCCGGCGCCCACGGCCGTGGTGAACGTGCCGCTGAACGAGCGGCTCGACCGGGCCGCCGGCCCCCCCGACGCGGCCGAGGCCGCGGCGCTGTGGGCTGCGTACGCGCCGCGCTGGACGCGGCGGAACCACGTGCGGGCCCTCGCCGCCACGCTCTCCGTGCCGCTCACCGGCGCCGGCCTGCTCCTCCTGCCGTGACGCGGAAACCCGGCGCCCCCGGTGCCGCGGCGCGGGGCCGGTCGCTACGATGCGGGACGCACCGCCGCTCGTACACCAGCCCGGGAGTACTCCGTGCCGCTCCTCCTCACCCAGCTGCTCCGGGCGCTCCGCGGCCGGCTGCGCGGCTGGCGCAAGGCGCTGGCCGTCATCGGCTTCGTCTTCCTCACGAGCTGGCTCGCCATGTGGTTGGCGGAGGGCGGCGAAGGCCAGCTCGCCAGACCGGAGAACTACTGGTGGTGGTTCCTGATCACCTCCGCGACGGTCGGCTACGGCGATCTCTACCCGGTCGAGGGTGCCGCCCGACTCGTGGGCGCCTACGTCGTGGTGGCCGGAATCATCACCCTCACCATGCTCTTCACCGAGCTGGCCGACCACCTCCAGAACCTCAGGGGAAAGCGCATGAAGGGCGTACTGCCGCAGCAGGCCGAGGGCCATGTCGTCGTGCTGGGCTACCGCGCCGGCCGCACCGAGCGGATCGTGCACGACCTGCGCCTGGAGGAGGAGCGGGAGGTCGTGCTGTGCGCGTGGGAGGAGGACGCGCCCGAGCATCCGATGCCGGAGGAGGACGGCGTCGGCTTCGTGCGCGGCGACCTGTCCTGCCTGGACGTGCTGTCCCGGGCCGCAGTCGCCCGCGCGGGCGCGGTGATCGTCGACGCGCGGGACGACAACGAGGCGCTGGCCCTCGCGCTGGCCGTGCGGCACACCGCGCCCCGGGTGCACCTGGTCGCCGCCCTGCGGGACATGTCGCGCCGCGCGCACCTGCGGTACGTGGACCCGGAGATCCAGTGCGTGCAGTGGCACATGCCGAACCTGCTGACCGAGGAGGCGCTGGACCCGGGCGTGACCGAGGTCTACACCGAGCTGACCAGCAGCTCGGGCAGCAGCAACACCTACTCGCTACCGCTGCCGGGCGCGTTGGCCGGCCGGAGCTTCGGCGAGTGCCAGACCTGGTTCGGCCGGGAGTTCGGCGCGACGGTGATAGCCGTCCGGCAGGGCGGCGCGGCGACGGTGAACCCGTCGTGGGACACCGTGCTGACCGGCGACGCCGTGCTGTACTACCTGGCCGCCGCCCGCGTCGACCCCCGTCACCCGGCGGCGACGCTGGACTGACCGCGCTTCGCCGGCCGCTTCCCGCCGCCGGGCGGGAAGGCGTCGTCGAGCTTCGGCTCGGGCCGCCTGGCCTGCGCCAGCACCATCGCGGACAGCGCGAGCGCGGCGCCGACCAGTTGCAACGGCCCCATGCCCTGCCCCAGTGCCAGCCAGCCGACGACGGTCGCGACGATCGGGCTGAGCAGTCCGAGGAAGATCACCTCGTTGGGGCTGAGCGCCCGGATGCCGCGGAACCACAGCGCGTAGGAGAGAGCGGCGCCGACGACGGCGAGGTAGCCGTAGCCGAGGAGGTTCACGGCGGTCATGCCGGCCGGGGGCGGGCCCTCGACGAGCAGCGCGAGCGGAAGCAGCAGCAGTCCGCCGCCGACGAGTTGCCAGCCGGTGGTGGCGAGCAGCGGCGCCGGGGAGCGCCACCGCTTGCTGAGTACCACGCCGAACGACATCGTCACGGCGCCCCCGACGGCCGCGACCATGCCGAGCACGTCCAGCCGCGCGTCGGCGCGCAGCACCAGCAGCGCGACGCCCAGCACCCCGACAACACCGGCGAACACCGTGCGCCGGGCCAGCCGTTGGCCCAGCAGCCCGGCCGACAGCGCGGCCACGAAGAGCGGTTGCAGCGCCCCGAGCGTCGCGGCCACACCGCCCGGCAGCCGGTAGGCGGCGACGAACAGCAGCGCGAAGAACACACCGATGTTCAGCGCGCCGAGCACCAACGACCGCCACCACCACGACCCGCGCGGCAGCCTCCGGGTGATCAGTACGAGCAGCAGCCCCGCGGGCAGCGCCCGCAGCACGGCGGCCAGCAGCGGACGGTCCGGCGGCAGGAACTCGGTGGTGACGTAGTAGGTGGTGCCCCAGACGGCGGGCGCGAGGGCGGTGGCCAGCAGGATCGTCACACGATTACTTAGCATTAAGATAAATTATCACAGCGCTAAGACATTCGCCTAGACTTCCCTCATGAGCGAACCCTCACAGCCGCCGGACCACGTCGACCGGGTACTCGAGCAGTGGGCCCGCGAACGCCCCGACCTCGACGCCTCCCCCATGGCCGTCATCGGCCGCATGGGCCGACTCGCCCGCATCGTCGAGGCCGAGCTGAACCACACGTTCGCCCGACACGGCCTGGACCGCTCGTCGTTCGACGTGCTCGCCACACTGCGCCGCAGCGGCCCGCCCTACCGGCTCACCCCGGGCGCTCTGACGCGATCCTCGATGGTCACCTCGGGCGCGGTCAGCCAGCGCCTCGACCGCCTCCAGGCCCGCGGCCTCATCACCCGCACCCCGAACGCCACCGACCGCCGCTCCATGGACGTCGCCCTCACCGACGAGGGCCACGCCCTCATCGAACGGGCCCTCCCCGACCACCTCGACACCGAACACCGCCTCCT
>NZ_VJYK02000436.1 GCF_007097205.2 Streptomyces alkaliterrae | reverse complement strand
GTCGCTGGGGGTGTTGCGGACGCGGCCGTGGGTGACGAGGGTGGTGGAGCCTCCGCCGTCGAGGTTGAGGGCGTCGACCGCGCCGAGGCTCCGCATGACTGCCGCCGCCTCGGGGATGGTGAGACCGGCGCTGTGCCCGGGGTGGCGGCCGTCGGCGGTCATGAGGACGAGATGGCCGGAGGCCGTGATCCCGGCGGCGGTGCGCGGGTTCCGGCGCAGGTACCACTCGTTGTAGAAGGTGCGGCGGTCGTGGCCGTCGACGGCCTCCGGGCTCCAGCCGTCGCGGACGGGGTCGAGCGCGGTGCGGCCGTCGCGGAGGAGCAGGGGGCCGCCGTCGACGATGCCCAGGCCCGGGGTGAGGCGGAGCTGTTGGCGGGTGTCGGGGTCGGTGACCTGGTCGCGGAGTCGGAGGCGGTCGCCGGGCCGGGCGTGGGTGGCGAGCCAGGTGGCGGCCGCGCCCTTTGCCTGGACGACGCTTCCGCCGGGCGGCACCGGGCCGCCGAGGCGGTCCTGGAGTGCGGTGACCCGGCCGTTGTCGTCGAGGAGGGCCTGGCGGCCGTCTCCGGTGGGGGCCTGCGGGCCGTAGGCGGGGGTGATCACGACGAGGTCGTCGGGGCTGCCGCAGGTGTAGTCGTGGTGGGCGGCGTGGCCGCGGCCGGTGGCCCAGGTGCCGCCGCAGGAGGGGACAAGCCCGGGAAGGCGGTTGAGGCCGGTGACGGTGTGCGTGGAACCGCTGGAAGTGGTGACGCTCAGGCGGGTGGCCAGGCGGCGCACGGCCGGGCCGTCGCCATCGCCGGAGGGGCCCGGGAGGACGAGGGCGGGACGGTGCCGGACGGACTCGGAGAGGAGGTCGCCGCCGACGACGGTGAGCCCGGCGGGGTCGCCGGGGGTTCCGGCGAGCCAGGGCCCGGGTTCGCGGCGGGCGTTGGGGGTGACGTAGAAGCCGCCGTTCACGGCGGCGAGGGCGCCGGTGCGGCGGGCGACGGAGCTGACGGTCTCCACGCCCTCGACGTGCCCCTGGCCGAGTTCGACGCTGAGCCGGGTGGCTGCGGCGGGTTCGAGGACAAGGACGTCGAGATGCCAGGGGCCGGTGGTGTGGTGGCCGTCCTCGCTGGTGTGGTGGACGCGGGCGCCGAGTCCGGCGCGGACCAGTTCGGCCCGCAGGCGATTGGCTTTGTCGGCGGTGGCGAAGGCGCCGACGCGGACGGCGGTGGCCATCGGGCGGCCGGGCGGGCCACGCGGGTCGGGGCCGGCGACGGCTTCGCGGCGCGGGGTGTGGCCGAGTTCCCGCAGTCGTCGTTCGAGGGCGGTGATCTCCGGTTCGCCGGTGGCGAGTCCTGCGGTGACGGTCCAGTGGTCGTCGGGCGAGGCGTGGCCGCGCGTGATGGTGAGGTGGGTGACGCCGGGCGCGACGGTCTTGCTCGTCCGGGTTTCGTGCAGAGCGCCGGGTCCGAGCCGTAGGGAGGGCGCTGCGGCGTTCGGTGCTGCCGCCCCCGCGTGGGGGGCCGCTGCCGCGTTTGCCGCCGTCGGGCGCTGGACGGACTCCGCGGTGGAGGGTGTGCCGGCCAGCAGGACCAGCAGTGCCAGCGCGGGGATGAGGAGGGCGAGAACAACCGGGCGGGTGGCGACGGATGGTCGGCGGGTACGGGGTCGCCTGCTGGGATGCCGCATGCCGTGGGGCCCTCCGTCTCTCTCACTTGAGGAAGCAGAGCAGGTGCATCTTCCCGGTCAGAGTGGTGAGACGTGGTTACGGCAGGGTGGCTGACGGCGTGTCGGCGGGTGACGGCTTCGCCACCGTCAGGGGGGGGCGGTGCCGGACGGGGCGCGCTGACGGCGCCGGAAGGTGCCGGACATGCCGCCGCGCCGCCGGTTGGACCGGCGGCGCGGAAGTCGGTGTGCGGGGCCTCACGGGCCCCGGGTCAGCATTCGATGATGTTGACGGCGAGGCCGCCGCGGGCGGTTTCCTTGTACTTGACGCTCATGTCGGCGCCGGTTTCCTTCATCGTCTTGATGGCCTTGTCGAGGCTGACGTGGTGGCGGCCGTCGCCGCGCAGGGACATCCGCGCGGCGGTGACGGCCTTGACGGCGGCCATGCCGTTGCGCTCGATGCAGGGGATCTGGACGAGGCCGCCGACGGGGTCGCAGGTGAGGCCGAGGTTGTGCTCGATGCCGATCTCGGCGGCGTTCTCGACCTGCTCGGGGGAGCCGCCCAGGACCTCGGCGAGGCCGCCGGCGGCCATGGAGCAGGCGGAGCCGACCTCGCCCTGGCAGCCGACCTCGGCGCCGGAGATGGAGGCGTTCTCCTTGAAGAGCATGCCGATGGCGCCGGCGGCGAGGAGGAAGCGGACGATGCCGTCGTCGTCGGCGCCGGGCACGAAGTTCTGGAAGTAGTGCAGGACGGCGGGGATGATGCCGGCGGCGCCGTTGGTGGGGGCGGTGACGACGCGGCCGCCGGCGGCGTTCTCCTCGTTGACGGCCATCGCGTAGAGGGTGACCCACTCCATGGCCAGCGCGTCGGGGCGGCCTTCGGCGCGGAGTTGGCGGGCGGAGGTCGCGGCGCGGCGGCGGACCTTGAGGCCGCCGGGCAGGATGCCCTCCTGGCTCAGGCCGCGTTCGACGCAGGCCTGCATGACACGCCAGATCTCCAGCAGGCCGGTGCGGATCTCGGTCTCCGTGCGCCAGGCCTTCTCGTTCTCCAGCATCAGGGCGGAGACGGACAGGCCGGTCTCGCGGGTGAGGCGCAGGAGTTCGTCGCCGGTGCGGAAGGGGTAGCGCAGCGGGGTGTCGTCGAGCTTGATGCGGTCCTCGCCGACGGCGTCCTCGTCGACGACAAAGCCGCCGCCGACGGAGTAGTACGTCTTTTCCAGCAGCGGCAGGCCCTTGTCGTCGTAGGCGAAGAGGGTCATGCCGTTGGCGTGGTAGGGGAGGGATCGGCGGCGGTGGAGGACGAGGTCGGTGTCGTGGTCGAAGTCGATCTCGTGCGCGTCACCTATGTCGGCGGCCAGCAGCCGCAGGCGGCCGGTGGTGCGGACGCGGTCGACCCACTCGTCGGCCTTCTCGACGTCGACGGTGGCGGGGGAGTGGCCTTCCAGGCCGAGGAGGACGGCCTTGGGGGTGCCGTGGCCGTGCCCCGTGGCGCCGAGGGAGCCGAAGAGTTCTGCGCGGACGTTGGCCGTGTGGGCGAGCGCGCCTTCGTTCTTCAGCCGGCGGGCGAACATCCGGGCGGCGCGCATGGGGCCGACGGTGTGCGAGCTGGACGGGCCGATGCCGATGGAGAACAGGTCGAATACGGAGATGGCCACGGCGTGACTCCTTCGTCAGCTCGGGTGGCCGCCGGGGTACGGCGGGTGGTGCGGGAAGTGCGGGTCTCTCCTGAAGAGAGGCCGGGGAGAGGG
>NZ_VJYK02000435.1 GCF_007097205.2 Streptomyces alkaliterrae | reverse complement strand
TGAGCAGCAGGGCGGGGACCTCGGTATCCATCGACGCCATCACTGCCGTTCCTTCACTTCGGTGGGCCATGCGGGGGAGGTGGTTCGCGAATGGACTAGGGACGGGCGTCCGAACAGTCCACTGACGTCGGGTACGAGGCTGGTGCCGCGCAGCCCGGAGTCCGGTGGCAGCAGCCAGGGGCGGACCCACTTGGCCACCGCCCGGCCGCCCATCTCCTCCAGCGCGGCCGCCGCCTCGGCGGCGGTGCCGGGAAGGCGGGTGGCGGGGTGCGGCACGTTCAGGCGCGCGCAGAGCAGGGCGAGTTCACTCTTGTCGGTGAGTTGCTCGGGCAGTTCGGCGGGAATGCTGGGGAGGAGGTAGTGGTCGGTCAGCTCTGTGGCGAGGCGGGCGACCGCGATGGCGCCGCGGTCGTCCATCGCCAGCAGCACGGCCCGGCGGCCGATGAGCGCGGCGATGCGGCGCAGTTCGTCGAGCAGTCGCGGGTGGTCGACGGTCGCGCCCGCGGGTCTGCGGTGGGCGCGGTACAGATGGCGGGAGCGCAGTACCGGGCCGGCGGGTTCGTCGAGCAGTACGTGCGTCTCGACTCCCGCCCTGCCCAGCGTTCTGACGGCCCCGAGGGTCCCGTGGTGGAACGGGTTGCCGTCGAGTCTGAGCAGCAGGGCGGGGACCTCGGTATCCATCGACGCCATCACTGCCGTTCCTTCACTTCGGTGGGCCATGCGGGGGAGGTGGTTCGCGAATGGACTAGGGACGGGCGTCCGAACAGTCCACTGACGGTCCGTCGTGTTTACGGTCGTAAACGGAACGTGCCGTCCCGGTCGCGGTCCGGAAGGAGTGACCATGTCCCACCGACGCCGTTGGCCGGCGGGGGTTTGTGCCGCGGTGGTAGCCGCCGGCCTGCTCGTCGCCGGATCGTCCGCGCTGCTGCTGCCCGAGACCAGGTCCGACGTGACGGACGGCCGCAGCGCTCCGCATCCCGACCACCGGACGGGCCCCTCTCCGGCGCCCGGTCCCTCCGAGCAGGCCGACGGCGGGGGCTACCAGGGCGCGTTCGGCGCGTTCCTGGCCTCGGGTCCGGAGGGCGTGCAGCGCATCGGCCACCTGGAGCGGTGGCTGGGCGGCGCGAACCTGCGGGTGGGCCACACCTACCTGCCGGGCGACCTGTGGTCGAACATCGAGGGCCGACCGGAGTTCCTGCGCTCGTGGGCGCGGTGGCGGCAGGCGGACGAGGACCGCATGTTCGTGCTCAACGTGCCGATGCTGGAGCGCAACGAGGACGGCGTGCCCGACCACCAGGTGCGCCGCATGCTGCGGGCCGGCGCCGAGGGCAGCTTCGACCACCACTTCGAGACGCTGGGCCAGCGGCTGGTCCGCCTCGGCGTGCCGGACACGATCGTGGTGCTCGGCTGGGAGATGAACGGCACCACCTACACGCACCGCTGCGCGCCCGACCCGGCCGCGTGGAAGGCGTACTGGAAGCGGATCGTCACCACGATGCGCGAGGTGCCCGGCCAGCGGTTCCAGTTCGACTTCGCGCCGAACCGGGGTCGGGACGCGATCCCGTGGACGCAGTGCTACCCCGGTGACGACGTGGTCGACATCATCGGCATGGACTCCTACGACCAGCCGCCCGGTGACAGCTTCGACGACCACGTGAACCAGCCGTACGGGCTCAAGCACCAGGTCGACTTCGCCGCGGCGCGCGGGAAACCGATCTCGTACCCCGAGTGGGGGCTGTTCCGCAACGGCGACAACGCGGAGTACATGCGCCGGATGATCGGCTGGATGAAGGAGCACAAGCCGCTCTACCAGACGATCTCCGACTACTGCCCGCACGGTGTCTGGCAGTGCCGCAGCAACCCCCGTTCCTCGGCGGTGTTCCGCCAGCAGCTGTCGTCCGACGTCCAGGTGCCGCCGCAGCCGCCCACTCCGACGCCGACGCCCACACCCACTCCCCCGGTGGTGCCGACGCCGCCGGCACCCACTCCGCCGCGACCCGAGGCGAGCTGCATGCCGATCCCGCTCAGCCCCTGGGCGCAGAAGTGGGTCGACCCGGAGCGCCTGCCGTGCGTGCGGTACGACTGGCGTGAGTGGTACGACCGCGACTGGAGCGATTACCACGACCGCGGGCACGACTGGCGGGAGTGGGTCCCGCGCGGGTAGGGCGCACGAGCCCGGCCGCCGCGCTGCGAGGCGGCGGCGGCCGGGGCGGGTGGACGGGCTCGGGCGGACGGTCATCTGCCCGCGCCGTCCGCCCGCAGGCTGTTGAGCCTGGCCCGCAAGCGGCGCAGGGCGGGGAGCTGGCGGTGCAGGGTCTCGCCGGCCCGGCGGCGGCCCTCGACGGCCGCCACGTACAGCGCCAGCAGGGGCCCGGCGCCGCGACCTGCCAGCAGCAGCCGCTGGTTGGTGACGGTCTCCGGGCGCCAGTGCTGCTTGTAGGGCTCGGTGCCGCGCAGCAGGCTGAGCACGCGGCGGCCGGACTCGGTCGCCTGGCGGGCGTCGTGGCGCAGCAGCATGGTGGTGATGTCGACCTTGCGGGCGCGCAGCTGCGGGTCGGCGCCGTAGAGGTAGCCGCCGGCGAGTTCGGCCGACATGAGGGTGACGTCGGCGGCGACGACCCGGCCGTCCATACGGTACTCGGTCAGTACGGCGTCCCCGTCGCGGACCATCTGGCGGGTCGCCCGGACGAGGTGTTCGGCGAACCGGGGCCGCAGGTGTTCGGGGGTGACACCACGGCCGCGCCACTGCATGCCGTGCAGCCGCAGCAGGTTGTCGACCGCGTGCGGTACCTCCTGGGCGGGCACGGCGCGTTCCTCGATGCCCAACGACTCGATCTTCCGCAGCTTGGCGCGGAACCGGCGGGCGTTGCGGCTGGGCAACCGTTCCATCAGCTCCGGGAGGGGCGCGACGGGCAGCTCCAGGCAGACGGAGTCGTCCATGCGTCGGCGCGGTCCCGGCCACAGCCGGTGCACCCGTTCGGCGGCGCCGCCCGGCCGCACCTCGCGCAGGTCGACCACGCAGGTGCGGGCGAGCCGGTCCAGGCCCCGGACGAGGGCGGCGGCGACCTCGTCGGCGCAGTCGTCGTCCAGCAGTACGTCGAAGAAGTCGGAGATCTGGCCGCCGAGCGGCACCAGGACGGGCAGCGGCCGGTGGACGAGCATCAGCGGGGCGGCGCCCACCAGCGTGTCACCGCGCCGTACGAGGAGGAGGCGCAGGCGGCCCCCGGTGCCGTAGGAGCGCCACCAGGAGTGCAGCCAGGCATGGCTCTGGAACGGGGTGGCGGTACGGCAGCGGCGGTGCAGCGCGGACCACTGGGGTCCGAGCGCCTGGAACTCGCGGGGGTCGCGGCACAGGGTGACGCGCAGCGGCGCGCGCGGAGGGTCGGCGGCCGTACGGGGTGCGGGGG
>NZ_VJYK02000434.1 GCF_007097205.2 Streptomyces alkaliterrae | reverse complement strand
GGTGTGGGAGTGGGCGGCGCAGAGCTCGGCGGCGCGGGGCTCGGGCTCGGAGTGACCGCCGGCGGGGGCGCCTCCTCCGGCTGCGGCACCGGCACCTCGGACGGGGGCGGAGCGGGCGCCGGCTCGGCCGCCGGAGCGGACGGCGCCACCGACGGCCTCGCCTGCGGCGGCGCGTCAGGCTTCGGATCGCCGGCGAGCGCGAGCACCAGCGCCGTCGCGGCCGCCGCGGCGGCGACGGCGCTCGCCGCGATACCCGCCTTGGCCGGCGCGCCCAGCCCCTCCGAGACTGCGCCCGCGCCGGCACCCGACTTGCCGCTCGCAGCGGCAGCGGAGCCGGCGGCCAGCCCGGCCCCGGCACCCCCGAGCACACCACCGGCGGCCTTGACCGAGTACGTCGCGGCGAACCAGCCGATGACGGCGACCGGCAGCAGCGCGCCGAGGCGTTCGTTGACGTCCTTGACCTCAAGCGCCGCCGTGCGGCACCGCGCGCACTCGTCGAGGTGCTTGCGGAGGCCCCTCTCCGCGCGCATCCGCAGGCCGCCCCTGGCGTAGGCGCCGAGCCGGTCGGCGTACCTGGCGCAGTCACCGCCGGCCGTGAGCGACTGGCTGACGTGCGCCTGGAGGTAGGCCTGCTTGAGGCCTTCCCGGGCCCGGTGGGCGAGCACGGCCGTCGCGTTGGCGGTCAGACCGAGGATCGGGGCGACGTCACGAGGCGACGAATCCTCGACCGTGGTGTGCCACAGCACGGCCTGCCAGCGCTCGGGCAGCGTCCGGAACGCCCGGACCACCATCGACTGCTCGGCCTCGTGCATGGCGCGGACGTCGGCGCCGAGCTCGACGGTGTCCTCGCCGCTCGCCGGGCCGCCGACCGCCGAGACGGCGAACAGGGCGAAGTCCTCCACGAGCTGTTCGCGCTTGGCGCTCCTGCTCCACGCCGACGCCGCGTGCCGCACCGAGGTGAGCAGGTAGGCGCGCACCGCCGTGGTGGGGCCCTTGCCGCGCTGCACGGCCTGCAACGTCCTGGCGAAGACCTCGTTGGTGAGGTCGTCCGCCGTGTCGGTGTCGCGGCAGCACGTCCGGGCGTAGCGCCGCACAGCGTCCGCGTGCCGCCGGTACAGCTCCTCGTAGGCCTCGGTGTCCCCGGCGCGGATACGGGAGACCAACTCGGTGTCGCCGACGGGCTCGTCGTCGCCCCCCGGCCCGGCGCCTCCCGGCCCGGCGGGCGCAGGCCCACCGCCGACCGAACCGGCGGCCCGCTGCGGCGGAACCGACATGGCCGGTCGTCCGCCGCCGGCCTGGCCCGGCACCTTGGGCGCCGTGGCGGCGGCCGCCTCCGGACGCCCGATGCCCTGCTCCGCCTCGGACGCGCTCTGCTCCGCCGCGGACGTGTCCGCGGCGCGCGGCTCGCCCTCGCCATCAACACCCATCGCGGAAGCCCCCGCTGCACGCTCTCGCCGCCAAGTACCGGGAAAGACTGCCACAACTCGGGTGCCGAAGGGACGGACCGCGAGCGCAACCACCCTTCCGGGGAGTCGACCGGATCGACCCCGCTGACGCCTCGTCCCTGGCCCTTCCGCGCCGCCACCGGCCGCCCACCTGGCACTTCAACCAGTGGGGCGGCCGTACGACGGCGTCGTGAGGATCAGCGAGCGCGCAACCCTTCGAGCAGGATGTCGAGAAGCCTGTCGGAGGCGACGGCCCGCTGCCCGGAGTCCTGGAACGTGGGCGCGGAGGTGGCTATCACCAGCAGGACGTCGGCGACGGCCACGTCCTCACGCAGCTCGCCGGCCGCCCGAGCCCGGTCGACGAGCTGCCCGACGACGCTCAGCAGCTCGACCGCCTCCCGGCCACCGGCCACCGAGTCCGCCGTCGGTATCGACGTGGCACGTGGCGCGGGCGCCGTGCGCTGCCGCGGGACGACGTCCAGGAAGCCACCCGGCTCCCGCCCCGAGGCGACGGAGTCGGCACTGTCGGCGGCGTGCGCTGTGTGGGCGGAGGGCGGAGCGACAAGCACACTCGGCGGCAGGAGCCGCCCGGCGCCCGAGGCCACGGAGGTACGCAGGAACCGGGCGAGCGCCGGCCAGGCCTCTCCCTCCTGCTCGAGCGCCGCCCGCGCCTGCTCGGCCAGCCGGGCGGTCTCCTCCCTGGCTATTCGCCGAACAAGCACCTCCTTGCTCGGGAAGCGGCGGTACACCGTGCCGACGCCCACCCGGGCCCGCCGGGCCACGTCCTCCATCGGCGCGCCGTAGCCGGACTCGCCGAAGACCTCCCTGGCCGCGCGCAGCACGTGCTCCAGATTGCGCTGGGCGTCCACCCGCAGCGGCGTCGAACGAGCCGAGCCGCGCCCCGCGTCCGCCGCCGCGGCGGACGCGACGCCTTCCACCCCGGCCGGCCGCTCGGCGACGACCGTCGGGCCCGGCCCGTACGTCACACCGCCCGGCTGGCCGTACTCGTGCGCCGGCCTGGAGGGGCGGGCCTGGCGAAGATGGGCATGGTCAAGACCTTGAACACGCATGTGTATTCCCCCGGTTGTTCATCTCGTCTCCCCCCGGAGACTCCCCGTTTGGCGTCCGTTCGCGCGGGCTGGCCACCCGCCGCCGGACTCACCTCGAACATAGTTGAGCTGTGGTCACGAGTGAAGAGGGTTGGTTCAGCGCCGAGTGCCCCCCGATCGGAGCACTCCCCCCTTCTGCCCGGGATCTACCCCCTGTCACGCTCGTCCACACCCGTGGTGACCTGCGACTTCGTTCGCACACCCACTCGGACGGGCTAAGCGGAGCAATACCTTCCCCTGTTCACACAATTCCTTGCGACCTGTGGACAAACCACCATCACGGAGTGCGTCATGGACGGGTGACGGACGGACAGGAGCCAACGACGACCCAGCCGACAGCCGGCCGACCGACCCGCATCCTGGTGATCGGCGGCGGCTATGTCGGCATGTACACCGCTCTCCGGCTCCAGAAGAAGCTCAGGGCCGAGCTGAAACGCGCCCACGCCCATCTCGCCCGGAGCGACGGCGAACAGATCACCCCTTCGAGTGAGGTGCACGGCGGGCGTCGGGGGGCCAGAACGGCCGACCGCCTTCCCGGACGCCCGGAGAGCGACCCGCTCCAAGGCCACTCCGACGCCGCCCGGTACGGGGTGGAGATCGTTGTCGTCAGTCCCGAGCCCTACATGACCTACCAGCCGTTCCTCCCCGAGGCGGGAGCGGGCTCGATCTCCCCCAGGCACGTGGTCGTCCCGTTGCGCCGCGTCCTGCCGGAATGCCGGATCGTCGTCGGGGAGGCCAAACGAGTCGACCAGGCGCGTCGTGTCGCCGTCGTCCGCACCATCGCCGCCGCCGACGGCTCCCGCACCAGGCGACCGACTGACCCGGCCCGTGGCCACGCCCCGGACGGACCCGCCACCGAAGGACCCACCCCCGACG
>NZ_VJYK02000433.1 GCF_007097205.2 Streptomyces alkaliterrae | reverse complement strand
CCGCTCACCCCACCCACCGCAACCCCGTGCCATCTCAAGCAGGAGGCGATCGCGTGACCACCCGAGTCTGGGACTATCTGCCCGAGTACGAGGCCGAGAAGGACGACATCCTGGACGCCGTCCAGAAGGTGTTCGGCTCCGGCCAGCTGGTGCTGGGCGAGAGCGTCAGCGGCTTCGAGGCCGAGTTCGCCGCCTACCACGCGCTGCCGTACGCGACCGGTGTGGACAACGGCACCAACGCGCTGAAGCTCGCACTGGAAGCACTGGGCATCGGGCCCGGCGACGAGGTCGTCACGGTCTCCAACACCGCCGCCCCCACCGTGGTCGCCATCGTCGGCGCCGGGGCCACCCCGGTGTTCGTGGACGTCCGCGAGGACGACTTCCTCATCGACACCGACCAGGTCGAGGCGGCGATCACCCCCCGCACCAAGGCGCTGCTCCCGGTCCACCTCTACGGCCAGAGCGTCGACATGGAGCCGCTGAGGCGCGTCGCCGAGAAGCACGGACTGAAGATCCTGGAGGACTGCGCCCAGTCGCACGGCGCCCGTCACCACGGCCGCCTCACCGGCACCATGGGCGACGCCGCCGCCTTCTCCTTCTACCCCACGAAGGTCCTCGGCGCCTACGGCGACGGCGGCGCGGTCGTCACCGGCGACGAGGAAACCGACCGCGCCATGAAGCAGCTGCGCTACTACGGCATGGACAAGGTCTACTACGTCATGCGGTCACCGGGCCACAACTCCCGGCTGGACGAGGTGCAGGCGGAGATCCTCCGCCGCAAGCTGACCCGGCTCGACGACTACGTCGCCGGCCGCAACGCCGTCGCCCGCCGCTACGAGGAGCAACTGGCCGACGTCGCCGGTCCGGGCGGACTGCTGCTGCCGCGCACCAACCCGGGCAACACCCACGTCTACTACGTGTACGTCGTCCGCCATCCGCGGCGCGACGCGGTCATCGAGGCGCTGAAGGCCTACGACATCCACCTCAACATCAGCTATCCGTGGCCGGTGCACACCATGTCCGGCTACGAGCACCTGGGCTGGACCAAGGGGTCCCTGCCGGTCACCGAGAAGCTGGCCGGCGAGATCTTCTCCCTGCCGATGTACCCGTCCCTGTCCGAAGGCCGCCAGGAGAAGGTCGTCGGCGCGCTGCGGGAGGTACTGGCCCGTGTCTGACACGTCCGGAACGCCCTCCGAACCCGTGGGCATCTACGACGTCGGCGAGGTCTACGACGCGATCTACAACGGGCGCGGCAAGGACTACCGCGCCGAGGCGGCCGTCGTGACCGAGCACGTCCGTGCCCGCTTCCCCGACGCGGCCTCCCTGCTGGACGTCGGCTGCGGAACCGGCGGCCATCTCGCGTACTTCGCCAAGGAGTTCGGCGCCGCGCGCGGTATCGACCTCGCCGACGGCATGCTGGACGTCGCACGGCGCAAACACCCCGAACTCCGCGTCGAACGCGGCGACATGCGCAGCTTCCGCCTGCAGGAGCGCTTCGACGCCGTCGTGTGCCTCTTCGCCGCGATCGGCAACCTGCGCGGCGAGGAAGAGCTCCGGGCCACTCTGGACTCCTTCGCCCGCCACCTCGTGCCGGGTGGGGTCGTCGTGCTCGAACCGTGGTGGTTCCCGGAGAACTTCACGCCCGACCACGTCGGCGGCAGCGTGGTCACCCACGAGGGGATCACCGCCGCCCGCGTCTCGCACACCACCTGGCACAGCGCCGGAGACGCGAGCCGCATGGACGTCCACTACCTGGTCGCCCAACCGGGCCAGGAGGTGCGGCACTTCGCCGACACCCACGTGATGGCGCTCTACAGCAGGGCCCAGTACGAGGCCGCGTTCACCGCGGCGGGACTCACCGTCGAGTACCTCACCGGCGACTACCCGGGGAACGGGCTCTTCGTCGGCGTCAGGCGGGGGGTGTGAGCGCCGTGCACGGGCTCGAAGCCGAGCAGGACACCGCCGGGCGCACACTCCCTCGCCCGGTGCTGCGGTCACGCGTGGCCGAGGACCTGCCCGCGCGCCTCGCCCGCTCGGCCGCCGCCACCGGGGCCGGCCACGGCATGCGCACCGGCGAGATCGACGACTGGCTCGCCGGGCGGGCCCGCGCCCACCGCTTCCGCGTCGAGCGCCGCCCGCTCGGCGCACTGGACGGCTGGTCGTTCGCCGACGACACGGGGAACCTGGTGCACCACACCGGACGGTTCTTCAGCGTCGAGGGCCTCACCGCCACGCTCGGCGAGGGCGCGGTGCGGTCCTGGCAGCAGCCCGTCATCAGGCAGCCGGAGGTCGGCATCCTCGGAATCCTCGCGAAGGAGTTCGACGGCGTCCTGCACTTCCTCCTGCAGGCCAAGATGGAGCCCGGCAACCGCAACCTCCTCCAACTCTCCCCGACCGTCCAGGCCACCCGCAGCAACTACTCGACCGTGCACGGCGGTTCCAAGGTCAAGTACCTCGAGTACTTCGCCGGTGCCGGTCGGGCCCGCGTGCACACCGACGTACTGCAGTCCGAACACGGCTCGTGGTTCTACCGCAAGGCCAACCGCAACATGCTTGTCGAGGTCGACAGCAGCACCGAGATCCCGCTCGACGACGACTTCTGCTGGCTCACCCTCGGCCAACTCGGGGAACTCCTGCACCGCGACAACCTCGTCAACATGGACGCCCGCACGGTCATCGCCTGCTTCCCGCAGCCGCGTCCGGCGACGGTGGCCCTGCTGACCGACGCGGAGCTGCGCTCCTGGTTCACCGTCGAGCGCTCCCGGCACGACGTGGACATCCGGCCGATCCCGCTGGACGAGGTCGAGGGCTGGCAGCGCGGCGAGAACACGGTCGAGCGTGCCGACGGCCGCTACTTCCGGGTGGTCGGCGTGCGCGTGGAGGCCGGCAGCCGGGAGGTCTCCGCCTGGGACCAACCGCTGTTCGAGCCGGTCGGGACGGGCGTCACGGCTTTCCTGTACCGGCGACTCGGCGGCGTGCCGCACCTGCTGGTCAACGCCAAGGTCGAAGCCGGCTTCCTGGACACGCTGGAACTCGCGCCCACCGTGCAGGCCAACCCCGGCAACTGGCGGCACCTGCCCGCCGAGGACCGCCCGCCCTTCCTCGACCTCGCGCTCAACCCGCCCTCCGACCGCGTGCGGTACGCCGCCACCCACTCCGAGGAGGGGGGCCGGTTCCTCAACGCCGAGAGCCGCTACCTCTTCATCGAGACCGACGAGTCCCAGACCCCCCTCCAGCCGCCCCCCGGCTACCAGTGGGCGACGCCGGGCCAGCTGGGAGCGCTGACCGCCCACGGCCACTACGTCAACGTCCAGGCCCGGACCCTGCTGTCCTGCGTCAACACCGGCGCCGTACAGCTGTAGCACCGACCGACGGCGGACGGCCCGCCGCCCGCGCACGGGCCGTTCCGAAAAGAGGCATGCCCGCATGACCACCGCCCCACC
>NZ_VJYK02000432.1 GCF_007097205.2 Streptomyces alkaliterrae | reverse complement strand
GTCGAGGAGGAACGGGCGCAGGTGGGCGGGCGGCTCCGGAGGTGAGGCGGAGTCCGGGGAGGTGGCGGAGTCCGTGGAGGTGGCGGAGTCCGTGGAGGTGGTGCGGAGGCGGTGTCCTTGGCCGGTGGCCGCCCGCAGCAGGACGTCGGCGAGTTCGGCGGGGGCGGACAGCATCGGCCAGTGGCCGGTGTCGAGTTCGAAGAGGGTGACGCGCGGCTCGGTGAGCGCGCGCAGACGCGGGTCGCCGAGCTCGACCAGGTGTTGAAGCAGGGCGATGGAGCTGCCGTTGGCCGTGCACAGCACGCCGGTGGTGGGGAGGGTGTCGACGGCGCCGGTGAGGTGGAGTGGTTGGGTCAGGGTGCGTATGGGGTGAGGGGTGGCGAGCCGGGAGAGGCGGTCCAGGTCGTGCGGGGTCAGCCCGGCTGGGCTGCCGTAGCGTGACCAGCCGTCGCCCGCGCCGGGCGGCGTGAGATGCGCGTCGCGGGTGGCCTCCGACGTCAGTCGTTCCCTCAGGGACTGGTCGGGGACGAGTGTGAGGGCGGGGTCGCCGTTCTGGGGCAGGCCGGCGTCGAGGTGGACGACGCGCCGGCGCGGGCGGGCGTCCGCACGGCGGTCGGCGGCGCCGAGCACCGGGTGGATGCCGTAGCCGTGCCCGACGAGCACGGTGTCGGCGTCCGTGTCGATCCGGTCGACGACGTGGAGGACTTCAGCGATGTGGGCCTCCAGGTCGACGTCGCCGCCGGGCAGCGTCACGGGGTGCGCCTCGGCGCCGGCCGACCGTAGCCGGTCGGCGAGGTCCCGCCAGATCCAGCCGCCGGTGAACAGGCCCGGTACCAGCACAAAGGCAGTCTTCGCAGCCATCGCAGTCCCTCCTCGATCCGCTTCGGGTCGGTACGGTAGGAACTCCCCCTGAGGGAGGTTCAACCCATGCCGGAGCGGGGCGACTTGTGGAGTATCGGGGAGCTGGCCGCCCGCGCGGGCGCCACGGTCAAGACGGTCCGCTTCTACTCGGATCGCGGCCTGCTGCCGGAGGCCGGGCGCAGCGCCGGCGGTCATCGGCGGTACGGGCCCGACTCCCTGGACCGGCTCCGGCTCATCCGTGCGCTGCGCGGTCTTGATCTCCCGGTCCCGGACGTCGCGCGCCTGGTCAGCGGCGAGGGCACGGCGCTCGGGGACGACGCCGTCGTACGGGACGTCGTCGCGGCGCGGTTGGCGGACCTCCGGTCGCGGATGGCCGCGCTGCGCTGGCGGGAGGCCGCGCTGCGGCTGCTCCAGGACTGCACGGCGGAGGAGCGGGCCGAGCGGTTGGTGCTGATCGGCCGCGTCTCCACGCCGCCCGACACGGCGGCGCTGGTCTCCTTCTGGCGGCGTTGGCTGCCGCCGGGCCTCCCGCCCCGGGTGGTCGACCTGGTGCTGGAGCAGGCGGTTCCGGTGCTGCCGCCCGACCCCACACCGGAGTGGTTCCTGACCTTCGCCCGCCTGCACGCCTTCACCTCCGCACTCCGCCCGGCGAAGCGCGGCAGCCAGCCGACGGCGCACCGCCGCGAGAGCGGGCAGCGTCCCGCCGTGCTGTACGAGGGGTTGACCGAGGCGTTCGCGCTCGCGTCCCCCGCCGTCCGTGCGGGCGACGGTCCGCGCCCCGGCGACGCGCTCGACCGCTTTGTGGCGGCGTACGCGGAGACGGCGAACACCCGCGACAGCCCCGCGTTCCGCCGAGCGCTGAGCCGCCAACTGGCGGTCGAGCCCCGGCTGGACCGCTACTGGGAGCTGGCCGCCCGGCTGTCCCCGCCCGGCACCGTGACCCCGGGCGCCGCCCACGACTGGCTCGCGCGGGCGCTCACCGCGCAGACGGCGCCGGGGGCGGCACCGCCCTGACCACGCCGTCCGCCCTCACAACCCCCGTCGGTGTCTCCGTCACCCGATGGAGGGCTCTGCGGCGTGATCTCCCTTCCCCTTGCCCCGATCGTGTGAGACTCAGCTGACCGGGCCGCGTGGGCACGGCAGTTGAGAGGGGCGGCGTCGGATGCGCTGGCAGACGCATGGCGAGCGGCGGATCTACAGCGACCAGTGGGTCAACCTCTGCGCGGTCGACGTGCAGCAGCCGGACGGGCTGCGGCTGGACTACCGCGTCGTACGGCTGCGGCACCTCGCCGTGGCCGCCGTCGTGAACGAGCGTCGTGAGGTGCTGATGATGTGGCGGCACCGCTTCATCACCGACTGCTGGGCGTGGGAGCTGCCGATGGGTCTGGTGGAGGAGGGCGAGACGCCGGGCGACGCCGCCGCGCGGGAGGCACTGGAGGAGACCGGCTGGCGGCCGGGCCCGATGCGTCCGCTGATCTACGCCGAGCCGGCCAACGGCATCACGGACTCGCAGCACCACGTCTTCCGCGCCGACGGCGCGACGTACGTGGGCCCGCCGACGGAGAAGAACGAGTCCGACCGGATCGAGTGGGTTCCGCTGGCCGAGGTACGGGGAATGATCGACCGCCGCGAGGTGGTCAGCAGCGGCTCCCTCGTAGGCCTCCTCTACCTCCTCCTGGACGAGCCGACGGGCTGACGGGCTGACGTCTGCGGCCTCGCCGGAAATCCCGTTGCCGGCCCTGTTCCGCTCAGCGCACGCTCATGCCGTGAACGTTGACGACGAGAGGGAGATCCTGGCCGGCTTTGTGCCGTGCCGGCCGGTGCCGCGCCTGAGCTGGATGGACCCGCGGGTGGTGCCGACGCCCCTTGTCACGATCAGCGACTGCCTGGAGGAGACGCCGCGCCCCGAGTTCTGGGCCTGGTACACGACCCGAGGCGCCGCCGAGCGGGCGCGCGCCGAGAGCTGCCCCGACGGCCGGCTGCTCGCGGTCGGCCTGCGGACGACGGACGCGCGGGAACTCGCCGAGAGGCTGAGGGAGTCAAGCGGCTACGCGCAGAGCACCTGGCGCGGCGAACCGACCCCGTACGGGCTGCTGACAGCCGCCGAGCCGGTCCCGACGGCCGGCCGCGGGCTGGGCTTCGACGTCGTCGGCCTGGAGTGGGCGGTCTCGTCCGTCCACTCGTGGCTGTGCCACAGTTACGAGACGGAAGTGCGGCACGAACTCGGCGTCCGCCTCAACAGCCTGGGCCTGCTGGAGACTCACGAGGACGCGAGCGCCGTCCTCGCCCACCTGGACGGCCAGCCGCCGGAGAACGCGCCGGAGCCCGCCTTCTGGACGTTCGTGTCGCTCACCGAGTGCGCCCCGGGGCGCCCTGAGCGGTCAGCCCGCTGACGACGGCAGCGGCAGCGATAGTTTCACCGGCGATAGTCTCACCGGCGAAACTATCGCCGGCGCTACCGACCGTGTGTGCTGCATATCTCGCTTAGAGTGTCCGCCCGTTCCCGCCAAGCGGGGTCGGGCGGCGGGAGCGCGGGCGGGGAGTGGGCTCGTCCGCCGCCCGGTCGGGTACGGGCGTTCGGTAG
>NZ_VJYK02000431.1 GCF_007097205.2 Streptomyces alkaliterrae | reverse complement strand
CGCCCCTCCGGCCGTCCGGGGTGCCGGACGGCGACCCGCACGGCCGCCGTCCCCGCCCCACGCGGTGCAGAGTGCCACAGCCAGGGTGCCGCCGGAGGGGGTGTCCGTGTCATGATGTGCGCGCCAACTGCATACCGGCCGACTGAACCCGCGCGGGAGAGTCCCTTCGATGAGCCGCCGGCACCGCCGGTGGGAAGGGACGCCGAAGGAGCAAGTCCTCCCTTGAATCTCTCAGGCCCCGTACCGCGCGGGCGAGGCAGATCTGAAAAGCGGCCGCCCCTGCCCGGGGCGCCCCACCCAAGGTGCAAGCCGGACCCGAACGGGTCTGCGGCGAACCTCTCAGGTTCCGATGACAGATGGGGAGGACGTGTCCGCCCCTGCCTGGGAGCCAGAAAATGTCTGAAACCCTTCGTCTGACAGCCCTCGACTCCGTCCATCGCGCGCTCGGCGCGACGATGACGGACTTCGCCGGCTGGGACATGCCGCTGCGCTACGGCAGCGAGCGCGACGAGCACAACGCCGTCCGCGAGCGCGCCGGGCTCTTCGACCTCTCCCACATGGGCGAGATCGCCGTGACCGGCCCGCAGGCCGGCGAGCTGCTGGACCACGCCCTCGTCGGCAACCTGTCCGCGCTCAAGCCGGGCCGCGCCCGCTACACGATGATCTGCGACGAGCGCGGCGGCATCATGGACGACCTGATCGTCTACCGCCTCGCCGACGGCGTGGACGGCCGGCCGCACTACATGGTCGTGGCCAACGCCTCCAATGCCCAGGTCGTCCTCGACGCCCTCATCGAGCGGCAGGCCGGCTTCGACGCCGCCGTCCGCGACGACCGGGACGCCTACGCGCTGCTCGCGATCCAGGGCCCCGAGGCCGCCGGCGTCCTGCGCACCCTCACCGACGCCGACCTGGACGGGCTGAAGTACTACGCCGGTCTGCCGGGCACCGTCGCCGGCGCGAACGCGCTGATCGCCCGCACCGGCTACACCGGCGAGGACGGCTTCGAACTCTTCCTCGCCCCCGCCGACGCCGAGAAGGTGTGGACCGCGCTGCTGGACGCGGGCAAGGACGCCGGCCTCGTGCCCTGCGGCCTGTCCTGCCGGGACACCCTCCGCCTGGAGGCCGGCATGCCGCTGTACGGGCACGAGCTGACCCGCGACACCACCCCGTTCGACGCCGGCCTGGGCCGCGTCGTGAAGTTCGACAAGACCACCAACGAGGGCCGCTTCGTGGGCCGCGAGCCGCTGGAGGCCGCCGCCGAGCGCGCCGCGCAGAACCCGCCGCGCAAGCTCGTCGGGCTGATCGCCGAGGGCCGCCGGGTGCCGCGTGCCGGCTTCCCCGTGGTGGCGCTCGACGGCGGCGCGGTGATCGGCGAGGTCACCTCCGGCGCACCCTCCCCCACCCTCGGCAAGCCGATCGCCATCGCCTACGTGGACGCCGCGCACGCCGAGCCGACCGCCGAGGGCGCCGAACCGGCCGTCGGCGTGGACATCCGGGGCAGCCACGAGCCGTACCGGGTCGTCGCCCTGCCGTTCTACAAGCGCGAGCGCTGACCCGCGGCGCCCCTCGGCAGGGCTCCACGCCCCCGGCCGCCCCGTGCCGGAGACTGAGCACGTCGTCACCGGTATCCGCGCATCCCACCGGCCGTCCCATCCCTGAAGACCGGTTTCACCTTCACCACCCTCATCCGGGAGAATCCACACCATGAACAACCCCCAGCAGCTTCGCTACAGCAAGGAGCACGAGTGGCTGTCGGGCGCCGAGGACGGCGTCTCGACGGTCGGCATCACCGAGCACGCCGCCAACGCGCTCGGTGACGTCGTCTACGTGCAGCTCCCGGAGGTCGGCGACACCGTCACCGCCGACGAGACCTGCGGTGAGCTGGAGTCGACCAAGTCTGTCAGCGACCTGTACTCGCCGGTCACCGGCGAGGTCGTCGAGGTCAACCAGGATGTCGTGGACGACCCGGCGCTGGTGAACTCCGCCCCCTTCACGGGCGGTTGGCTGTTCAAGGTGAAGGTCACCGACGAGCCGGCGAACCTGATGTCCGCCGACGAGTACGCGTCCTTCACCGGCAACTGAGCCCTTCCCCGGCCCGCCCGGCCGGGGACAGCCCACCTTCCAGCCGACCAAGATCGGACCTGAGATCTGATGTCGCTTCTGAACAGCTCACTCCACGAGGTGGACCCGGACGTCGCCGCCGCCGTCGACGCCGAACTCCACCGTCAGCAGTCCACCCTCGAGATGATCGCCTCGGAGAACTTCGCTCCCGTCGCGTCCCTCCAGGCCCAGGGCTCGGTTCTCACCAACAAGTACGCCGAGGGCTACCCCGGCCGCCGCTACTACGGCGGCTGCGAGCACGTCGACGTCGTCGAGACGATCGCCCGCGACCGCATCAAGGCGCTGTTCGGCGCCGAGGCCGCGAACGTGCAGCCGCACTCCGGCGCCTCCGCCAACGCCGCCGCGATGTTCGCGCTGCTCAAGCCGGGCGACACCATCATGGGCCTGGACCTGGCCCACGGCGGTCACCTCACCCACGGCATGCGGATCAACTTCTCCGGCAAGCTGTACAACGTGGTCGCCTACCACGTCGACGAGCAGACCAACCTCGTCGACATGGAGGAGGTCGAGCGCCTCGCCAAGGAGCATCGCCCGCAGCTGATCATCGCCGGCTGGTCCGCGTACCCGCGCCAGCTGGACTTCGCCGCCTTCCGCCGCATCGCCGACGAGGTCGGCGCGCTGCTGATGGTCGACATGGCGCACTTCGCCGGTCTGGTCGCCGCCGGGCTGCACCCCAACCCGGTGCCGCACGCGGACGTGGTCACCACCACGACCCACAAGACCCTCGGCGGCCCGCGCGGCGGCGTCATCCTGTCCAAGCAGGAGCACGCCAAGAAGATCAACTCCGCGGTCTTCCCCGGCCAGCAGGGCGGCCCGCTGGAGCACGTGATCGCCGCCAAGGCCGTCGCGTTCAAGATCGCCGCGACCGAGGAGTTCAAGGAGCGGCAGGAGCGCACCCTCGAGGGCGCCAAGCTGCTCGCCGAGCGCCTCCTCCGGAAGGACGCCGTCGACGCCGGCGTGTCCGTCCTCTCCGGCGGCACCGACGTCCACCTCGTCCTGGTCGACCTGCGCAACAGCGAGCTCGACGGCCAGCAGGCGGAGGACCGGCTCCACGAGATCGGCATCACCGTCAACCGCAACGCGGTGCCGAACGACCCGCGTCCGCCGATGGTCACCTCCGGTCTGCGCATCGGCACACCGGCGCTGGCCACCCGCGGCTTCACCGCCGAGGACTTCACCGAGGTCGCCGACATCATCGCCGAGGCGCTGCTGCCGGACTTCGACGAGGCCAAGGCCAAGACGCTCGCCGCCCGCGTGAGCGCCCTCGCCGACAAGCACCCGCTCTACCCGGACCTCGTCCAGGGCCGCTGAGCCCCCGCCGGGGGCGCCCCACCAC
>NZ_VJYK02000430.1 GCF_007097205.2 Streptomyces alkaliterrae | reverse complement strand
GGGGTGGGGGTCTCGCGGGCGGCGAGGCCGTGGAGGTAGGCACCGGTGCTGGCAGCGTCGACGGGCGCGAGGCCAGCCGCCAGCAGGGCGCCGATCAGACCGGACAGCACGTCTCCGCTGCCGGCCGTGGCGAGCCACGGCGTGCCGGTCGGGTTGACCCGCACCGGCGCGGCGTCGGCGCCGCCGCCGCCCGGCGCGACGAGTGTCGTCGATCCCTTCAACAGGACCGTCGCCCCGAAGCGGTCCGCGAGTTCCCGGACGGCGCCCAACCGGGCGGCCTCGACCTCCGCCCTCGGGCGGTCCAGCAGCGCGGCGGCCTCCCCGGCGTGCGGGGTGAGCACGGTCGGCGCCGAGCGGGCGCGCACCCGCTCCGGGCTGAGCAGCCGCAGCGCGTCCGCGTCGACCAGCACCGGTACGTCCGCGTCCAGCGCCTCGGCGACGGTCCGCTCGGCCTCGCCGCCGGAGCCGAGCCCGGGGCCGACCACCCAGGACTGCACCCGCCCCGCCCGGTGCGGGCCACCATCCGAGACCAGCGTCTCCGGAAAGCGGTTGATCACCACGTCGGCGGCGTGCCCGGTATACCGCACGGCGCCCGCGCCGCCGCGCAGCGCACCGGCGACGGCCAGCACCGCCGCCCCCGGATACCGCGCCGACCCCGCCGCGACACCGACGACGCCGCGCCGGTACTTGTCGCTCTCGGCGGCCGGACGCGGCAGCAGCGCCGCCACGTCCGCGTGCTGCGGCGCCAGCAGGTCGGCCTCGGCCGGCAGGTACGGCCCGAGACCGATGTCCACAAGCCGCAGAGCCCCGGCCAGCTCACGGCCGGGGTCGACAAGCAGCCCCGGCTTGTACGCCCCGAAGGTGACGGTCGCGGCGGCGTGCACGGCTTCGCCGGGCACCTCGCCGGTGTCGGCATCGACGCCGCTCGGCAGGTCGACGGCGAGGATCGGCGCGGTCAACCGGCCCACCAGGTCCGAAGCCTCGGGCCGCAGCCCGCCACGGCCGCCGATACCGGTGATGCCGTCCAGTACGAGGTCGGCGGCGAGGGTGCCCGGGGCCGCCTCGGTGGCCGGCAGCACCCGGCCGCCGGCGGCGCGCAACGCGGCGAGCCCGCCGGGGTGCGCCCGGTCAGGCGAGAGCAGCAGGGCGGTGACGCCGGCGCCGCGCCGCGCGAGCCGGGCACCCGCGTACAGGGTGTCGCCCCCGTTGTCGCCGCTGCCGACGAGCAGCAGCACCCGGCTGCCGTAGACCCGGCCGAGCAGTCCGGCCGCCGCGGCGGCCAGCCCGGCCGCCGCCCGCCGCATCAACTCCCCCTCAGGAAGCCGGTCCATCAACGCGCGCTCGGCGGCGCGCACGGTCTCCACGCGAAACGCTGTCCTCATACCGGCCAGTCTCCCGCCAAGATCGCCACCCCGCAGCCACGTTCCCCGAACCCAAGGCGCACGCGTCGCCGTCGCTGTTGCTCGCACTAGAAGCGTCCCCTGCCGCCAGAAACGGGACCAGGAACCATCCCCGCGTGCGCGGGGAGCAGTACCGGATGTGGGCCCGGCGCGGTCGGGTGACGGGACCATCCCCGCGTGCGCGGGGAGCAGAACGTCTTCGACTTCATGGAAACGTCCATGAAGGGACCATCCCCGCGTGCGCGGGGAGCAGCTGTACCGGCCGTGGGGTCGCCCCGACCCCGAGGGACCATCCCCGCGTGCGCGGAGAGCAGGGTTTGCCGGCCTCGGTGCGGGCGGTGCTGCCGGGACCATCCCCGCGTGCGCGGGGAGCAGAGACCGGTGAACGTCACCCTCGCCCCGCCGTCGGGACCATCCCCGCGTGCGCGGGGAGCAGAGGAAGCTCGGGTTGGTTTCGACGCGTGGCCAGGGACCATCCCCGCGTGCGCGGGGAGCAGTGGAAGGTGGGGAACCGCGCCCACTCGGAATCGGGACCATCCCCGCGTGCGCGGGGAGCAGCGCAGGCTCGCGTCCGAAGATACGCATTGTCAGGGACCATCCCCGCGTGCGCGGGGAGCAGGTCGTCACCGACGGCCAGGACGTCCCGAATGGGGGACCATCCCCGCGTGCGCGGGGAGCAGGGCGAAGCCCGTCGCGGCGCCCTACGGCACCAAGGGACCATCCCCGCGTGAGCGGGGAGCAGACTAGATGACCTGCGGGTTTGTGGCGGGGGAGGGTGGTTTTCACTCACTTTCATTGATCCCGGCAAGTCGTCATGAATAGGGCGAAGCGGTTCCTGTGTTGCGAAGTCCGGCAGGGCTGTGCCCCGTGGGGATCAGAGGGTGGAGAGGGTGCCGGTTTTGATGCTTGTGACGAAGGTGGTGAAGGCGAGGGTGGGGAGGGCCAGGGCTGGGCCGGTCGGGTGCTTGGAGTCGCGGACGGGGACCACGCCGTGGGAGGCGGCGAGGTTGGCCGCGACCTCAACGCACTGGCCGCCGTTGTCGCTGTAGGAGGACTTGAACCAGCGGGGGGATTCGGTCGTCACGGGGTGCCCTTTCGCAACTGGTTGATCATTGCCACGGAGGCCGCCTGCGAGGGCGCTTCGGCCTGTAGTTGATGGTAGGCCGTCAACATGGGCAGCACGAAGGCGAGTTCTCGCTCAAGATGGCCCCGTTGGGCCGACTCGGAGTAGGCCATCAGGGAGCGGTCCGGCGACGTGAGGACCGTTATGGGAAGGTTGAACGGTCGCCTGGCGCCCATGTCGAAGGTGGCGACCTGGAGGACGGTGTTCGGCTGGTCGGCGAACTCGACCAGCCGGGCGAGCTGTTCATCCATCACCTCCGGTTCACCGATGGGACGGCGGACGCAACTCTCGTCGAGTACGGCGAACACCAGCGGCGGTGGCGTGCGGACGAGGGCGGCTTGTCGCTCAGCGACGAGCGCTACCCGCTCATCCGCCTGCTCGCGCGTGATCGCACCCCGCTTCACCGCGCTACCGGCGAGGACCGCCGCGTACTCGGGCGTCTGGAGCAGTCCAGGTATGACGCCCACCTCGTACAGCCGGATCTCCGCTACTCGCCCCTCGTGGTCGATGAACTGAGGAAAGCCCTCCAGCAGTGCGCCGTGGCGCATTTCGTGCCACTGGCGCTCGAACAGGTCACCTGTACCCAACGCTGCGTCAGCATGTCGCGAGAAGCGCAAGGTTGGGGACTTGTGTCCAGTTTCGACGGAGGAGATGTGGGTGCTGGAGTATCCCATCTGGTCACCCAGGCGGTCCTGCGTCCAGCCGCGCTCCGTGCGTGACGTGCGGAGACGTGCGCCGAAGGCGGCTTGAGGCGAGCTGTCCGGGTCCAACTCCTTGATGTTCAACGGCCTAACACCGACCTTTCGTCCTTTCCTGAAACGTTGAGGAGCGTCCGACTGTAGGCCACGCTGGGTCGCCCTGGTAGCGGAATCACTACGGAGAGGAGTCGTCGTGGCCGGTGAGGGTTTGCCCGTGGACGGTGGGCAGTTGGGGGTGGTCGGGCCTGCGGGGTCCGGCCAGGGCGGCGGC
>NZ_VJYK02000043.1 GCF_007097205.2 Streptomyces alkaliterrae | reverse complement strand
GCCGTACTCCCGCCCCCGTCGGCCTTCCGCCCCTGCTCACAGGGTCGCGCCGGTCCGGCCGGGGCGCGCTCCCGGCCGGCGGACGGGGGAAGGATGTCCGCCCCGGGAGGGCCCTAGCGGACCAGGCCCCAGCGGAAGCCGAGCGCGACCGCGTGCGCGCGGTCGGAGGCGCCGAGCTTCTTGAACAGTCGCCGCGCGTGCGTCTTCACGGTGTCCTCGGAGAGGAACAGCTCACGCCCGATCTCGGCGTTGGAGCGGCCGTGACTCATGCCCTCCAGCACCTGGATCTCCCGCGCGGTGAGCGTCGGCGCGGCACCCATCTCGGCGGACCGCAGCCGCCTGGGCGCGAGCCGCCAGGTCGGGTCGGCCAGAGCCTGGGTGACGGTGGCGCGCAGCTCGGCACGGGAGGCGTCCTTGTGCAGGTACCCCCGGGCGCCGGCGGCGACGGCCAGCGCCACGCCGTCCAGGTCCTCCGCCACGGTCAGCATGATGATGCGGGCACCCGGGTCTGCGGAAAGCAGCCGGCGCACCGTCTCCACCCCACCGAGCCCGGGCATCCGGACATCCATCAGGACCAGGTCCGAACGGTCCGCGCCCCAGCGGCGCAGCACTTCCTCGCCGTTGGCCGCGGTTGTCACGCGCTCGACGCCCGGCACGGTCGCGACCGCGCGGCGCAGCGCCTCTCGGGCAAGCGGGGAGTCGTCGCAAACGAGGACGGAAGTCATGGCCGCCCTCCGCTGCTGATGCGCATCACCTTGAGCCTCCAGGCTGTTACGAGTCTTCACCTGTGCGGTTGACCCCCTCGGACATGTGCCCGAGCGCTGATTCCGCCAACCGCCTCCGCACTCTCAACGACGGTCACCCAAAAGAGTTACGGGCTTCCACGCCCGTGTTCAGCACCCAGCGTGAGCGCGCCGGCACACCTCAGAGCCCGCCCGCCGTCTGTGCTCCTGCGGTACTCCTGCGGACCCACTGTGCCCTATTTGGTGGCTTTTGCTTCCGCTTTGTAGCCTCTGTGGCTAGATTCGCAAAGAGTCATATTTACATCCCGTCACACTGCGACTGTTACGGTCGGAGTGTCCTGATCGCTCTGAACTGCGCCGAATCAGCCGCTCAGTGCCGCTTTCGGCCCATCCAGCAGCCCGAAGCAACGCTCCGAGAGGACGAGCAATGGCAGATTTCTCCCGCCTACCGGGCCCGAACGCCGACCTGTGGGACTGGCAGCTACTCGCCGCCTGCCGCGGCGTCGACAGCTCGCTGTTCTTCCACCCAGAAGGGGAGCGGGGTGCGGCCCGCACCGCGCGCGAGGCATCCGCGAAAGAGGTCTGCATGCGCTGTCCGGTCCGCGCCGAGTGCGCCGCCCACGCGCTCACCGTGCGCGAGCCGTACGGCGTCTGGGGCGGACTGACCGAGGACGAGCGCGAGGAGCTGATGGGCAGGGCCCGCGGCCGCCTCGTGAGCAGCGGTACGACCCACGCCGGCTCCGCCGGCAACTGACATGTCGAAGGCCGTTCCCGTCATCCGAACGGCGTAACACCGACCGACCCCCTCGCCCACACGGCGACACGACCAGCAAGACCCCAGCCCGTAGACACGCCGAGAAGACGAAGAAGAAACGTATCGCCGTCGGGTTCCCCACCGAGCCCGACAACCGCCCGCAAAGCCCGGAAGGCCGCCCGCACACCGCGGGCGGCCTTCCGGGGGCGGGGCCCCGTCCTCAGACCCGCCTCACACCCGCCTCAATCCGCGTAGGAGCCCGCGCCGGCGGCCAGCCGCGGCCGGGGGGCGGCCGCGGCCTCCGCCAGGTGCTCCAGCATCGACGCCACCGCCGGCACCCGCACCAGGTCCGGCAGCGTCAGCGCGACCACCTCCCGCCGCACCTCCGGCGCCACCCGCACGATGCTCGCCCCCTTCGGCCGAACGGACTCCAGCGCCAACCCCGGCAGCACCGCCACGCCGAGCCCCGCGCCGACCAGCCCGACCACTGCCGGGTAGTCGTCCGTGGCGAAGTCGATCCGCGGTGTGAAGCCGGCCGCCTCGCACACCTCGACGAGGTGCCGCCGGCAGCGCGGGCAGCCGGCGATCCACGGTTCGTCGGCGAGCTCCTTGATGCCCACCTCGCCCGACGTCCCCGCCTCCTCCAGCCGGTGCCCGCGCGGCACCAGGCCCACCAGCCGGTCGGTGAGCAGCGGCCGGGCCTCCAGGTCCCGCCACTCGGCGCCGCCCGGGTCACCGCCGCGCTCGCCCTCCGTCGGATAGCGGAAGGCGAGGGCGACGTCCGCCTCGCCGGCCCGGAGCATGTCCACGGAACGCGGCGGTTCGGCCTCCACGAGCGACACCCGCGTCCCGGGGTGTCGCTCGCGCAGCGCCGCCACCGCCGCCGGCACCAGCGTCGAGCTGCCGCTGGGGAACGAGACCAGCCGGACCCGACCGGCCCGGAGCCCGGCGATCGCCGCGACCTCCTCCTCGGCGGCGACCAGCCCGCCGAGGATCCCGGCCGCGTGCCTCACCAGCGCCTCACCCGCCTCGGTCAGCCGCATCTCGCGGCCCGTGCGGACGAGAACGGGCGTGCCGACCGACTGCTCCAGCGCGCGCATCTGCTGGCTCACCGCGGGCTGGGTACACCCCAGCTCACGCGCGGCGGCGGAGAACGAACCGCTCTGGGCGACGGCACGAAGGACACGGAGATGACGGGCCTCGATCACATCCCCACCATAAGCACATCTTGGGGCAGACCGGAAAGAATTCGTTCGCTGCTTTGAGCACGCGGATTCTAGGCTGCCGCCATGCGCATTCTCTCCGTGAACATCGGCGGCCCCCAGCCTTCGGAGCACACCAGCTCCCCCACCGGTCACACCGGCATCACCAAGCGGCCGCACGACGGCCCGGTGCCGGTGAGCGCGCCCGGCGCCGAGGGCAGCGGCCTGGCGGGCGACACCATCGGCGACGCCCGCCACCACGGCGGCGACGACCAGGCCGTCTACGTCTACGCCCGGGAGGATCTCGACGCCTGGGAACGGGAGTTGGGCCGCGAGCTGCCGAACGGCGCCTTCGGCGAGAACCTCACCACCACCGGCATCGACGTCAACGACGCGCTGATCGGCGAGCGTTGGCGGATCGGCGGGCAACTCCTGCTGGAGGTCTGCTCGGTGCGCAAGCCGTGCCGGACCTTCGCCGGCACGCTCGGCGAGAACGGGTGGGTCCGCCGCTTCACCGAGGCCGGCGCGCCCGGCCCCTACCTGCGGGTGATCGAACCGGGCGAGGTGCGCGCCGGGGACCCGGTCACCGTCGAGCACCGCCCCGACCACCGCATAACCGTCGGCCTGCTGTTCCGCGCGGTCACCACCGAGCCGGACCTGCTCCCGCAGGTCCTGGACGCCGGCGACGCCCTGGCCGACGCCCCACGCCAGACCGTCCTCAAGCGCCTCGGCACGACAGCCTGACCCGCGGCGCGGCGGCGGCCGGGACCTCCCCCGACCGCCGCCGCGCGATCACGCCTCCCTCCCGCGCGGCCAGAGCGTGTACGACCACGACACCAACGTGTCGATCACCCACGCGATCAACCAGATCCGCCCGGCCGTCGTAAGCCACCCGCTGTGCTCGTCCGGCACCCCGCCCTCGGTGAGCCGCCAGTAGAGCCAGTTCGCGTCGACGGCCCACAGCACCACCTGCACGACGAGGAAGACCGCCGTGTGCAGATACCAGCCCTGCCGCTCCCTACTCGCGCGTTGACGCGCGGACAGCTTGCCGCCTCGGTGTCTGGTCAGGTCCACCGACGCCTCCGTTTCCCTCGCTCGCGTCGCCCCCGTCGAGTCGTGGGACGCCGCGCGGCGCGGCGGGGTTGTCAGCCGGGCCGCGGGGTCGAGGTGTCGGCTTCCGCGTCGCGCGGCGGCGCGGCGGGGATACCGTTCGTGCATGACAACCGCACTCATCACCGGATCGACGGCGGGCATCGGGGCGGCCTTCGCCAGGCGGCTGGCCACCGACGGACACAACCTGGTGCTCGTCGCCCGCGACAAGGAACGGCTGGACAGGCAGGCCACCGAACTCCACGACCGGCACGGCGTGGAGGCGTCGGTGCTGCCGGCCGACCTGGCCACCGAGGAGGGCATCACGGCCGTCGAGGAACGGCTGCGGGACCGCACGGACCCGGTCGACCTGCTCGTCAACAACGCCGGTTTCGGCAACAAGGGCCGCTACCTGGAAGTGCCCATGGCCGACGAGCTGACCATGCTCAGGGTGCACTGCGAGGCGGTGCTGCGGCTGACGACGGCGGCGGTCGGAGGCATGCGCGAGCGCGGTCGCGGCGGCGTGGTGAACGTCGCGTCCGTGGCGGCGTTCGTTCCGCGCGGCACGTACGGCGCGAGCAAGGCGTGGGTCGTGCAGTTCACCCAGGGCGCGGCGCAGGATCTGGCCGGTTCCGGCGTGCGGTTGATGGCGCTGTGCCCGGGCTTCGTGCGGACGGAGTTCCACGAGCGGGCCGGGATGTCGGTGGACAACGTGCCGGGCTGGCTGTGGCTGGACGCCGACAAGCTGGTGGACGCCGCGCTGCGGGATCTCGCGCGCGGCCGGTCGCTCTCCGTGCCCGATCCCCGCTACAAGACGCTCGTCGGTGCCAGCAAGCTGATCCCGCGCGGGCTGATGGGCAAGGTCTCCTCGCGTTCCGGCCGGAAGTACGGCCCGCAGCGCGGCGACTGACGCGAGCCTCCTCTTCGCGGGCGACTCCTTTACCTCCCCAAGGGGATGAAGCGGACCGAACGGGCATAACCTGAGGCTGTCCCCACACGTCAGGGCCCAGGGAGGCCGTCATGACATTCGTGCAGCTCATCGACTGCAGGACCAGTCAGGTCGAGGAGATGAACCGGCTGCTGGACAAGTGGGTCGAACAGACCCAGGGCAAGCGCACCGCCACCCACGCCCTGGTGGCCCAGGACCGTTCCGACTCCACCCACGTCATCGAGATCGTCGAGTTCCCGTCCTACGAGGACGCGATGCGGAACTCGAACCTGCCGGAGACCGACCGGATCTTCCAGGAGATGGTGGCGCTCTGTGACGAGATGCCCACCTTCACCGACCTCGACGTCGTCCGCGACGAGCAGCTCAACATGCGGGTCGCGCGGCGACTGTACGACGAGTGCATCAACCAGCGCCGGCTGGACGTGCTCGACGAGATCTGTTCGCCCGACTACCAGGAGCACGACGCGAACAACGACCGCGATCCGATCACGCTCGCGGAGAGCAAGGAGAACATGCGGCAGCAGTTCGAGGCCTTCACTCCGACGGTCCGGGTCGAGAACATGCTCGCCGACGGAGACCTGGTGATGGTCCGCTGGGACTCCACCGCCCGGCACGAGGGCGAGTTCATGGGCATGCCGCCGACCGGCAAGGAGCTGCGCGCCTCCGGCCACAGCACGCTGCGGTTCAGCGAGGGCAGGATCGTCGAGGCCTGGTGGAACTGGGACCTGCTGCACGCGCTGCGGGAGATCGGCCTGATCCGTTTCGCGGAGTGAGGCCGCCCGCACCGGGGAGCGACGTGGCGGCACGGCTGAAGAGCGCATACCCGCACGCCTCCCTAACCTGGGAATGCGGGGCATGTTCCCTCGTTCGGTTTCCCGTGCGGCGTCTCACCGGGACACCGGCCGGTGCCTCACCCGGCGAGGGGTACCCAGGAGGACACCATGACATTCGTGCAAGTGATCGACTGCAGGACGACTCATGCGGACGAACTCAGCGGTCTGATGGACCAGTGGGTGGAGATGACCGAGGGGCGGCGCACCGCCACTCACTCGATCGTGGCAAAGGACCGCTCGGACGCCACCCACGTCGTGGAGATCGTCGAGTTCCCCTCCTACGAGGAGGCGATGAAGAACTCCAACCTGCCGGAGACGGACCGGATCTTCCGGGAGATGGTGGCGCTCTGCGAGGAGGAGCCCACGTTCACCGACCTCGACGTCGTCCGGGACGAGCAGCTCAACATGCGGCTGGTACGCCGCTTCGTCGACGAGGTGATCAACAGCGGGGACACCCGGGCCGCCACCCGCTTCTGCACCGAGGACTACCGGGAGCACGACCCCTCCCTCTCGTCCTACGACGTGGACCTGGCCCAGGCCATGCGGGAGAACCAGGAGGTCATCTCGGCCATCCGGCCGCGCATCACCATCGAGCGGATCATCGCCCAGGACGACACGGTGAGCGCGGTGCTCGGCTACCAGGGGCGGCACACCGGTGACCTCCAGGGTCTCCCGGCCACCGGCAGGGAGGTCGCGGGCACCGGGCACGTCACCTTCCGCTGCGTCGGCGGCAGGATCGCGGAGAGCTGGTGGAACTGGGACATGATGGGCCTGCTCCAGCAGCTGGGCGCCCTCCCGGACGCCGAGGCGGCGGAGGCGAACAAGGCCGTGGCCCGGCAGATCTTCGAGGCCGTGGGCCGCGGGGACCTGGCGGCCGTCCGCTCGCTGTGCACCGAGGACTACCAGGAGCACGACCCGTCCAACAGCGCCGACCCGATCGGGCTGGACCAGGCCATCGCGGAGCTGCGGCCGTTCGTCGAGGCGATGCACCCCACGTTCACCGTGGAGAGCCAGCTGGCCGAGGGCGACCTGGTGTGCACCCGGTGGACCGCACGGGGCCGCCACACCGGCGAACTCCTGGGACTGGAAGCCACCGGCCGGGAGGTCGTCACCGCCGGCCAGACCATCGACCGGTTCCGGGACGGCAAGGTCTGCGAGTCCTGGTTCAACTGGGACCTGGCAGGTCTGCTCCGCGACCTCGGGGCGACGTAACCGCCGCCGACCGGCGCGGCCGAAGCCCCGCCCCGGGAAACGCCGGAGGACCCCGGCGCCGGAAATCCTCCGGCACGCGGGGCCCTCAGGTGTCGTGGCGTGAGCCCGACCGCTCGGCTCAGTGGGAGTGGCCGTGACCGTGGCCGTGACCGGCCTCGTCCTCCTCGGCCGGCTTCTCGACGACCAGGGTCTCGGTCGTGAGCAGCAGGGAGGCGATGGACGCGGCGTTCTCCAGCGCGGAGCGGGTGACCTTGACCGGGTCGATGACGCCGGCCTTCACCAGGTCGCCGTACTCGCCGGTGGCGGCGTTGTAGCCCTGGCCCTTGTCCAGCTCGGCCACCTTGGAGGTGATGACGTAGCCCTCCAGGCCGGCGTTCTCGGCGATCCAGCGCAGCGGCTCGACGACGGCGCGGCGCACGACGGCGACACCGGTGGCCTCGTCGTCGGTCTTGCCCAGGCCGCCCTCCAGCACCTTCGCGGCGTGGACGAGCGCGGAGCCGCCACCGGAGACGATGCCCTCCTCGACCGCGGCGCGGGTCGCGGAGATGGCGTCCTCCAGACGGTGCTTCTTCTCCTTCAGCTCGACCTCGGTGGCCGCGCCGACGCGGATGACGCACACGCCGCCGGCCAGCTTGGCCAGGCGCTCCTGCAGCTTCTCGCGGTCCCAGTCGGAGTCGGTGGCCTCGATCTCGCCCTTGATCTGCGCGACGCGGCCCTCGATGTCGGCGGCCGAGCCGGCGCCGTCGACGATGGTGGTGTCGTCCTTGGTGACGGTCACACGGCGGGCGGTGCCGAGCACCTCCAGGCCGACCTGGTCGAGCTTGAGGCCGACCTCCTCGGCGACGACGGTGCCGCCGGTGAGGGTGGCCATGTCGCCGAGCATCGCCTTGCGGCGGTCACCGAAGCCGGGGGCCTTGACGGCGACCGCGTTGAAGGTGCCGCGGATCTTGTTGACGACGAGCGTGGACAGCGCCTCGCCCTCGACGTCCTCGGCGATGATCAGCAGCGGCTTCGAGCCACCCGCCTGCATGATCTTCTCCAGCAGCGGCAGCAGGTCCTGGATGGAGCTGATCTTGCCCTGGTGGATGAGGATGTACGGGTCCTCGAGGACGGCCTCCATGCGCTCCTGGTCCGTGACCATGTACGGCGACAGGTAGCCCTTGTCGAAGGCCATGCCCTCGGTGAAGTCCAGCTCCAGGCCGAAGGTCTGGGACTCCTCGACGCTGATGACGCCGTCCTTGCCGACCTTGTCCATGGCCTCGGCGATCAGCTCGCCGACCTGCTTGTCCTGGGCGGACAGCGCGGCGACGGCGGCGATGTCCTCCTTGGAGTCGATCGGGCGGGCGGACTCCAGCAGGTCCTTGGAGACGGCCTCGACGGCCGCGTCGATGCCCTTCTTCAGGGCGGCCGGAGAGGCACCGGCGGCGACGTTGCGCAGGCCCTCGCGGACCAGCGCCTGGGCCAGCACCGTGGCGGTGGTGGTGCCGTCACCGGCGATGTCGTTGGTCTTGGTCGCGACCTCCTTGACGAGCTGGGCGCCAAGGTTCTCGTACGGGTCCTCGACCTCGACCTCACGGGCGATGGTCACGCCGTCGTTGGTGATGGTCGGGGCGCCGAACTTCTTGTCGATGACGACGTTGCGGCCCTTGGGGCCGATCGTCACCTTGACCGTGTCGGCGAGCTTGTCGACACCGCGCTCCAGGGCGCGGCGGGCGTCCTCGTCGAACTTCAGGATCTTCGCCATGGTGCTGGGTCCTCTCAGGTCCTCTCAAACGAACCGCGCCCCGGCCCCGGCTGTCGCGAAGGACTGGGGCGCCAGGGCGCGGCTCGGCAAAACTGGGTGACTTACTTCTCGATGATCGCGAGAACGTCGCGGGCCGAGAGGACGAGGTACTCCTCGTTGTTGTACTTCACCTCGGTGCCGCCGTACTTGCTGTACAGCACGATGTCGCCGACCTTGACGTCGAGCTCGACACGCTTGCCGTCCTCGATACGGCCCGGGCCCACGGCCAGGACGGTGCCCTCCTGGGGCTTCTCCTTGGCGGTGTCCGGAATGACCAGGCCCGAGGCCGTGGTCTGCTCGGCGTCGAGCGGCTGGACCACGATGCGGTCCTCAAGCGGCTTGATGGCAACCTTGGAGCTGGCGGTCGTCACGTCCGACCTCCCCCTTCGGAGATCTCACGGGGTCTGATGGCTGGGGTGTGGCAACCGGTAGATCCGTCGTCGCGGGTGCCGGACCTTCCTGTCGCACACGCGGACACCACGGCGCGCAGGGCGCGCCGGTGCGTTCGCGTTTGTTCTGGCACTCCCACGGGGAGAGTGCCAACGCCGACATTATGCCGCCGTTAGCACTCGGTCAAGCCGAGTGCCAATCACGGCCCGCGCGTCGCGGACGATGGCTACGCTGGAGGCGACACACCCCGGTGCGTCCCCCAAGGAGGCCCGCCATGACCGCCGAACCCCTCGCCTCGGCACCTTCGGACGAGGAACTGCCCGAGTGGTTCTATCCGCCGGAGGGCGGCTGGACGGCGGACGACCTGGACCGCCTGCCGCCGTCCGCCCCGCGCTTCGAGCTGATCGACGGAGCCCTCGTGATGATGTCGCCGCAGACGTACTTCCACAGCCGGGTCATGTGGCGCCTGGCGCAGGTGCTGCATCAGGCGGCACCCGAGGGCATGGAAGTCACAGTCGAGATGTCGGTGAGGTTGGGGCCCCGGCAGCGACCCGAGCCGGACGTCCTGGTAGTGAACGGCCCACCGGACCTCAGTGCGACCTCGCTGCCTCCAGAGGACGTGGTGCTTGCCGTCGAGATCGTCTCGGACGAGTCACGCGAGCGGGATCGGAAGACCAAACCGCTGAAGTACGCGGAGGCCGGCATCCGGCACTTCTGGCGCATCGAGCGGGAGCACGACAAGCCCGTCATCCACACCTACGAGCTGGACGACACCACCGGCGCCTACGTGGCCACCGGCATCCACCGCGACAAGGCGGTGATGCCGGTGCCGTTCCCGGTGGAGATCGATCTGCACTCCCTCGCCGGGCGGTGACCTGACCGGCCGACCACGAGTCCGCTAGATGTAGTCCTCCAGTCTGGCGATGGCGAAGCCCTGGTCGGTGACGGTCTTGAGGGTGCGGCGGACCATGTCCGGCATCGTGCCGCCCCACTCCGCCTTGCCGCGGAAGTGGGTGAGGATGATGTCGCCTGGGTGGAAGACGCGATCGCCCCGGCCCCAGTCGAAACGTTTTGCCCAGGCCTCCTCCGCCCACAGCGGTACGGCGGTGATGCCGCAGGTGGCGGCGGCCCGCAGGGTGTCGCGGTTGTAGGCGCCGTAGGGCGGGCGGAACAGGTGCGGGGTGGTGCCGATCTCCTCGCGCAGGACCTCCTGCTGGCCGCAGATCTCCTTGCGCTGGGCCTCGTAGGAGAGCCTGGGCAGTTCCTTGTGGTTCAGGGTGTGGTTGTGGATCGCGACGCCGTCGCGGTGCATCTCGCGGAAGTAGTCGTAGTTGTCGTTCGCCACGTAGTCCGCGAGGAAGGCGCTGTAGGGGATGTCGAGGTCGCGCAGCATCCGCAGCAGCGCGGGGTCCTTCTCGTAGCCGTCGTCGATGGTCAGGAAGACCACCCGGTCCTTGGTGGGGACGCGGGTGATGACGGGCGGCAGGCCGTCGCCGGCGGTGTGGCCGGAGTCGCTGACCAGCTTGGGTTTCTTGTCGGGTGGCGGCGGGGGCCGCAGCGGGAGGCGTTCCACCCGCCAGTTGCGTACGGCGGCCACGCGGCGGCGTTCGGCCTGGCGGAGCCGTTCGGCGTGGGCGGCGAGGGCGGCGGCCGCGCGTTCGGTCTGGGCGCGTTGGGGGCCGCCGAGGGCGAGCCCCGGCGGTTCGGCGGCGCGCGCGGGGGCGCCGCCCCCCGTCGCGTCGGACAGCGGTTCGTCGAGCGCGCCGGGCGGGCCGTCGTCGCGGGCCGCGCCGTAGCCGCAGGAGACCGCCAGGAACGCGGCGACGGAGACGCACAGCGCCCGTCGCACATGCCGACCGGGCCGAGGGCTGATACCTCCCGTTCGGCCCATTTTTCTGATTTGTGTGATTAGCGACATGGTGCCGGATGCTTCCACCGCGCACCGCGATCGGTCGGCAGGCCGGTCGGCGATGCCGCCGGAAAGCGGCGAGAATGGCCCGTGTGGCCGTACCCGACGACACCCCGAACCCCGCACCCGCACCCGCACCCGCACCGAGCTCGCAAGGTCGAGCAGCGGCCGACCCCGAGGTCGACGCCTTCCTGGCGCTCCTCACCCCCACCGGGCAGCGGCTGCTGACGGAGCTTCGGGACTACGACCCGGCCGACGAACTCGCCGTCGCCACCCGGCTGCGCCGCGACCATCCCGCCGGACTCGTCTCCGCGGCCCTCGGCCAGGCCCGCCTGCGGCAGCGCGCCGCCGCCAAGTTCGGCCAGGACGCCGAACGCATGTACTTCACCCCCGACGGCGTCGAGCAGTCCACCCGCCGGGTCGTCGCCGACCACCGGGCCGCCCGCGTCGTCGCGCTCGGCGTACGCCGGCTCGCCGACCTGTGCTGCGGCATCGGAGGCGACACCCTCGCGCTGGCGCGCGCCGGCGTGCGGGTGCTCGCGGTCGATCGCTCGCCGCTGACCTGCGCCGTACTGCGCGCCAACGCGGAGGCCCTGGGGCTGGCCGACCGCGTGGAGGTCCGCTGCGCGGAGGTCGACGAGGTGCCGGTCGTCCCGGGCGAGTTCGACGCCGTGTTCGTGGACCCCGCGAGGCGCGGCGGACGCGGTCGGGTGTTCGATCCGGAGGCGTACTCGCCGCCGCTGTCCTGGGCGGTCGAGCTGGCGGCGCGGATGCCGAACGCCGCCCTCAAGATCGCCCCCGGGGTGCCGCACGAGGCCGTGCCGAAGGACGCCGAGGCCGAGTGGATCTCGGTGAACGGCGAGGTCAAGGAGGCCGTGCTGTGGTTCGGCGCGGACGTGACACCCGGCGCGGTGCGCGCCACGCTGCTCCCGGCGGGCGACACGATCACCGGCGGCGGGCACCCGGCGCCGCCGGCCGGACCAGTCCTGCGCTACCTGTACGAGCCGGACGGCGCCGTCGTCCGCTCGCACCTCGTGGCCGAACTCGCCGAACAACTGGGCGCCCGGCTCGTCGACCCGACCATCGCCTACCTCACCGCCGACGAACTGCGGCCCACGCCCTTCGCCAGGGCGTACCAGATCACCGACGCGCTCCCGTTCAACCTCAAGCGGCTCAAGGCGCTGCTACGGGAACGCGAGGTGGGCACGCTGACGGTGAAGAAGCGGGGGTCGCCCGTCGAGCCCGAGGAGCTGCGCCGCCGGGTGCGGCCCAAGGGGCCGAACTCGGCGACGGTGTTCCTCACCCGGGTGGAGGGCGCCCCGACGATGCTGCTCGGCCGCCCGGCCGACGGCTGAGCCCGCGCGGCGCTGAGCCGCGCGGCCCGGCGCCGCGCGGCTCAGCGCCGCCGCCGTGGGTTCACTCTTTTGAGGCAGTGCGCTCCCGGCCGTGCAGGCGCCTGGCCTGCTCGTCGTACTCGGCCAGCACCTGGCGGAGCTGGTCCAGCGCCTCCTCGGGCAGTTCGTCGGGCGTGTGCTCGGACACGTGCCGCGCCGCCGCCACCAGTGTGGCGAACTCGTACGCGTGCGTGGTGACCCGCAGGACGCCCGGCCGCTCCCACTCCAGTCGCACCGGGCTCAGCCCTGGCTCGCCATGTGCGCCTTGACCTGCTCCAGCTCCTGCGCGAACTCGTCGTAGTCCTCGCGCATGCCGTTCAGGTAGGCGCTCCAGCCCAGGGAGTTCTTCGCGTAGTGGGCGGCTTCCTGGATCTCCTCGTCGGTCGCTCCGAACAGCTTGGCGGCCTCGGTGTGGAAGAGCGTGCAGTAGCGGCACTTCGTCTCCGAGTGCAGCGCGATCCCGATCAGTTCCTTGTACTTGTTCGGGATCAGCGTCTCGCCGAGTTCGAGCCTCTTGAATATCTCCCACTCGTAGTCGAGCAGGTCGTCGGGGATGCGGGAGAAGAAGTGGGGGACGAGCCCCAGCGTGTCCTTGATCTCCGCCTCGACTTCGGAACGGCTGCGACCAGCCATTCTGACCACTTCCTCGGGTTCCGGTGGCTTCTCCAGCCCCGGCCGGTCCTGGTGGCCGACTCAGACGATGTCGTCGCCTCTCACGATAGTGCCGACTCCGTGCCGCGGCGGTGAAGAGTCGGCAAAGGAGCGGGCTCCGGCGGTCAGCGGCGGTGGTGGCTCAGTCGGTGCCGAGGGAGGTGAAGCGCCAGCGGTGTACCGGGCGGGCGACCAGCTCCGGCGGCGGGTCGGGCAGCTCGGGCGGGCGGAAGGCGGCGTCGTCGTCGGGGGCCTGCCACCAGGTGATGACCAGTACCCGGTCGCCCGGCGCGCTGAACGTCTCCCGGCGCAGCGGCCGACCGGCCGGGCGCTGGGCGCGGGCGAACTCCAGCAGTTCGGCGGCCCGCCCTTCGGCGGCCCGCGCCTCCCACATCACGGCGACGGTCATCCGTCGATCCCCCTCATCCGTCGATCTCCTCGAAGGTGCGCCGCATCACCAGCGCGTCCACCCCCGCGGGCTGGTAGTAGCCGCGCCGGACCCCGATGGGCTCGAATCCGAAGCGCTTGTAGAGGCGTTGGGCGCGGCTGTTGTCGACGCGGACCTCCAGCAGCACCTCGTGGCAGTCGAACGCGGTGGCCGCCGCCAGTAGTTCGGTCAGCAGCAGGGCGCCCAGCCCGCGCCCCTCCCGGTCGGGGGCGACGGCGATCGTCTGCACGTCGCCGGTGCCGTCGACGGCCGCCAGGCCCGCGTAGCCGACGATCCGCTCGGCGCCGCCGCCCGGGCCGTCCTCCACCGCGACCAGATAGCGACGGGTCGCGAACGGCCCCCTGGCGTGCGCCAGCTCCGACCAGAACATGCCGGGCGACCAGGCGTCCTCCGGGAACATCCGCTCTTCGAGCAGCAGCACGGCGGGCAGGTCCCACCAGCGCATCTCCCGCAGCGTGACGCCGCCGCCGGCATCTACGCCGGCGGCGCCCGTCCGGGGGCTTTCACTCACCTGGGGGTGACCACCTTGTAGCCCGCCGGCACCTTCGCGTCGGGGCGCCGCAGGTACAGCGGCAGCGGCGGCAGCAACTCCTCGCCCGAGGCCGACCGCTCGGCGGCCAGCGAGGCCAGGGCCGCCGCCGACTGGTGCTGCGGCAGCTCAGGGCGGAGGCGGGGGAAGGCGTCCGCGTACAGCACCGCGCCCGCGCCGAACGCGGGCAGGTCGGTGACGTCGGCCGGCAGGTCCGCGGCCCGGTCGACCGAGGGCTCACCGCGCCGCGAGCGGTGGTTGTCGTACGCGGCCCAGTAGACCTCCTTGCGGCGCGCGTCGGTCGCGACGACAAACGGCTCGTCGAGTCCGGCGGCGTAGGCCAGCCCGTCCAGCGTGCACAGGCCGTGCACCGGCACGTCGAGCGCGGCGCCCAGCGCACCGGCGGTCGCCAGGCCGACCCGCAGCCCCGTGTAGGGGCCCGGCCCCACACCGACGACCACACCCGTCACCTCGCGGCGGGCGCGGCCGGACTCCCGGAACACCCGCTCCACGGCGGGCATCAGCAGTTCGCCGTGGCGGCGGGCGTCGATCTGGTCGGCGGCCGCGAGGACGCGTTCGCCGTCGTGGAGCGCGGCGGTCACAGCGGGGGTGGCGGTGTCTAGAGCGAGCAGCAGCACGGTCCAAGACTACGGCGCCCGCGCCGGTGGCCGGTCCCACCCAGCCGACCATTCCCACCCCGACAGGGGTCGGCGCCCCGCCGCGGGGGACGGACGGCGAGGCGCCGGGCCAGGGGCTTGCCACCGTTCTGGCGGTGGCCGTCAGGCTGAGGCCAGCGCCTCTGTCGGCGGTAGCCGTGCCGCGCGGAGGGCGGGGTAGAGGCCCGCGAGCCCGCCGATGACAAGGGTGGCGGCGACACCTCCGGCCATCGCCCAGGCCGGGACCACCCCCGGCCAGCCCTGGGAGGCCGAGTAGCCGGTCGTCACTCCGATACCGAGCAGTACACCGCCCACCCCGCCGAGCGCGGAAAGCAGCAGCGACTCCCCGAGGAACTGGGTGCGGACCTGGCCACGGGTCGCGCCCAGCGAGCGGCGCAGTCCGATCTCCGCACGCCGCTCCAGCACCGAGATGACCATCGTGTTGGCCACCCCGACGCCGCCGACCAGCAGTGCCACCGCGCCCAACCCCAGCAGCAGCGCGTTCAGGGTGGCATCCGTGGCCTCCTTGGCGGCGAGCGCGTCGGAGGGGCGGGAGACCTCGGTCTCGTTCGGCGTCTCCGGGCTGGCCGTGGCGCCGAGCACGGACTGCACGTCGGCGACCGCGTTCTCGGCTGAGCGGGTGTAGATCGTCGTCGCGTACCCGTCGAACCCGAGCTCGGACTCGGCGACCGGCCAGCCGACCAGGGCCGTGTAGTCGAGCTCCGGGGCGAGCGGAACCTCATGCAGGATGCCGGTGACGGTGAACCAGCGCTCGCCGAGCCAGACCCGGACGTCTTCGCCGGCCCGGTGCACGCCTAGCCGCTCGGCGGCCTTGCCGCCCAACACCACGGCCGGGTAGCGGGAGGTGGCCTCGTTCAGCCAGGAGCCTGCGGCGACCTCGGCGCCTGTGGTGTCCGGGAGGTCGAGCCGGGCGGCGGCCACCGTGATCCCACCGGACCGGGCGGCCGGGACGTGATCGTTCCGGTACACCTTCGCGTCCGCCTTGCCGACGGCGCTCACCTGCTCCACCGGGCCGATCCGGCTGATCATCTTCTCCGCCTCGGCAGGCAGACGGGCGGCCTCACCGGTGAACGACTGGCCCGGCGACACCTTGAGGAGATTGGTGCCCAGCGCCTCCAGCCGCCGGTTCAGGTCCTCCTTGCTGGACGCGGAGACGCCGACGACGGAAACCATCGCGGCGATGCCGATGGCGATGCCGAGCGCCGACAGGAAGGCCCGCAGCGGGCGGGACCGAAGCCCGCTGCCGGAGGTGCGCAGCAGGTCGGCGGGGCTGAGCCGCGCGGCTCTTGGACGTCTTGCGGTCACCGGTGTGCCGGTCTCACCCGTGCTGGTCCCCCTCGCGCGGGGGTTGCTCGTGCCGCTCATGCGGGCAGCGCCTCCCGCCGTTCGTCCCGGACGATCGCGCCGTCCTTCAGGTGCACGGCACGCGGCAGCCCGGCGGCGATGTCTCGGTCGTGGGTGATGATCAGTACGGTCGTGCCGGCGGCGTTGAGCTCGCGCAGGAGCGCCATCACGTTCTCCCCGGAGGCCGAGTCCAGCGCTCCGGTGGGCTCGTCCGCGAGGAGCAGCGGGGGGTCACCGAGCACCGCGCGGGCGATGGCGGTGCGCTGCTTCTCGCCGCCGGACAGCTGGTGTGGCCGGTGCAGCAGCCGGCGCCCGAGCCCGACCCGGCGCAGCGCGGCCTCCGCCAGCCGGCGGCGCTCGGCCCGCGAGCGGCCCGAGTAGAGCAGGCCGTCCGCCACGTTGTCGAGCACCGGGGTGCCCGCGGCGAGGTGGAACTGCTGGAAGACGAAGCCGATGGACTGGGCACGCAGTGCCGAGAGTTCGCGGTCGGTCAGCGCGGAGACGTCGTGGCCGTCGATCAGCACGGTGCCCGAACTCGGCCGTTGCAGGGTGCCGATGATGTTGAGGAGGGTGGACTTGCCGGAGCCGGACGGCCCGACGACGGCGAGGAGTTCGCCGCGTCCGACGGTCAGCTCGGCGTCGCGCAGCGCGGTGACGTCGCCGTAGGCGCGGCTGACGCCCCGCAGCTCGATGACGGGAGAGCTCATTTCGGCACTCCCACGACAAGTCCGGCCTTGAGGCCCTCGCCGCTGATCTCGACCTTGCCGTCCGCGAACAGACCGGTCTTCACGGGCAGATAGGCGGTCGTTCCGTCGCGGACGACCTCCACCGCGTAGCCGCCCTCGCGGAGCGCCACCAGGGCGGTGACCGGCACCGCGAACACGTCCGTGCGCTGTTCGGCTTCGATCAGGACGTCCACGGGCGCGGACTGGAAGGAGCCGAGCTTCTTCGCGTCGGCCACCGTGAGCTCGACGGGGATCGTGGTCACCGGGGAGCCGCCGCCGGGCTCCTGGCCGCCGGAGGTGGTCACCGGGTGTCCGACCTCGGTGACCTTCGCCTCGACGGTGGAGTTGTCGGGCAGCGTGACCCGCGCCGTGGTGCCCTCCTCGACCAGGCCTTCGAGCGCCACCTCCAGATCGACGGAGATGACCCGCCGGGTGCCGGTGTACTTCAGCACCTCGCCGCCGGCCGGCTTGCCGACCGCCGCCGTGAGCGATTCGACCCGGATGGCGCCGGGCGTGATGACCGCGTCGCCGGGTGCGAGTCGGCCGGTCTCCGGCAGCCCACGGTCGGCCTGGAACTCCCTGAGCGCCGCCTCGGTGCCGGCGGTGAACGTCTCGTCGACGTCGAAGCCGGTGTAGCCGAGCTTGGCGAGGTTCTGCTCCAGCTGCTTGACGTCCTTGCCCTCGCTGCCGTCCCGCAGGGTGCGGTAGAGCGGGATCGAGCCGTAGAGCAGCGGGATGGGCCGCTCGTCCACGCGGTAGACGCTCTTGCCTCGCCCCACGGTGTCACCCGGCGCGGGAAGCCAGGTCAAGGTGCCGCCGCCACCGGACGAGCCGGTGGCGCCGGGGTCCGCGGAGCCGGCGCCCGCACCCGCCCCGTCGAGGGCCACCGCCTCGCCGTGGCCGAGGGTGCCCTTGACCTTCTCGGTACGGGTGAGGGTGGTCTGCTCGACCTTCGTGGTGCCGGGTGGCCCCGAGGGCGCCGCCGAGGCGGTGCCGCCGCCGGTGCCGGGCCAGCCGACGGCGGCGAGGCCGGCGGCCGAGGCCGCGGTCACGGCGGCGAGGGCGATGAGGGCGACGCGCAGCGCGCGACGGGGCCGGGAGGGCGCGGGCGCGGCTGCCGGCTTGTGTGCGTCGGTCACTGTCCGCCGCCCCCGAACCGCATTCCGCCGCCGGACAGCAGGCCCCGGCACTCCTCCATGGCCGCCTTGAAGTCCGAGTCGTGGGGATCGACGCCGGCACCTGGTCCCATCCGGAACCCGCCGCCGTCCTCCGGGTCGGGGACGTCGACGCCCTCGTCACGCATGCACGTGGCGAACTTCCGCATGCTCTCCTTCTGCTCCTCGGTCATCTCTCCGCCGCCGCCCTGCCGCTGCGGCATGTGCTCACGGCATGCCTCGGCGGCCTCGCGCAGCTTCTTCCGGTCGCCGTCCACCAGTTCTGGAGTGATCTTGACGTGCCCCTCCGGGCCGGGGTCCTCCATGTCGACGCCGTTCTCACGCATGCACTCGGCGAACGCCTGCGGGTCGTTCTCGCCGGAGCCGCCGCCCTTGCCGGCTTCGGACGCGCTCTTGCCGCTGTCCACCGAGGCCACGCCCGGGCTGCCGGCGGCCTGGGCGCCGCAGGCCGCGGTGAGCAGTCCCAGGGAGAGCATCAGGGCCGGCAGCGCCAGCCTGGCGCGCCGCCGTGCGGATGGGGGTGAGGAAAACCTGATGGTGTCCATGGCCGCGATGGTGGCCCGGCCGGCTCGGCGGACCCTGGGCGCGACCTCAGAGTTCGCTGGGAGTCCCGGCCGACTCCGCGTCCGCCGGGGCCGGCAGCAGCAGCCGGAACTCCGCGCCCGCGCCCGGGGCGGTGCGCAGCTCGATCCGGCCGCCGTGCGCCTCGGCCAGGGCCGCAGCGATGGACAGGCCGAGTCCGGTGCCGCCGGTGTCGTGGGTGCGGGCGGTGTCGTGGGTACGGGCGGCGTCCGCTCGGTAGAGCCTCTCGAAGACCCGTGCCGCGTGTTCGGCCGGGATACCGGGGCCGGTGTCGGCGACCTCCAGCACGGCGACCGGCTGATCAGCGCTCAGCTCATGCCCGACGACGACGGCGGGTTCGACGGGCCGGCCTGGACCGGCCCGGCGGCTGTCGCGCGCGGCCAGGGCGGCGGGGGTGGCAAGACCGGTGCGCAGGGTCACGGCCGCTTCCGGTGGGGTGTGCCGGAGCGCGTTGGCGAGCAGGTTGCCGGCGAGCTGGCGCAACCGGAGCGGGTCACCGCACACGGTGACCGTGAGAAGTCTCCTGGCGTCCTCGGTCAGGCCGGTCAGTCGGATGGTGCGCTCCGGCGCCCGCGCATGGGCGTCCCTGATCAGCTCGCCTGCGAGCTCGAGCAGGGCGACTGGGCGCTGTTCCAGCGGGCGGTGCTCGTCGAGCCTGGCCAGCAGCAGCAGGTCCTCGACCAGCACCCCCATGCGCTGCCCCTCCGCCTCGATCCGGGCCAGCGCCTCGGCGGGGTCGCCGCCGCGTCGGGAGAGTTCGGCGAAGCCGCGGATGGAGGTCAGCGGTGTGCGCAGCTCGTGTGAGGCGTCGGCGAGAAAGCGGCGCAGCCGCTGTTCGGACTCCCGGCGGGCGGTGATCTCCGACTCGACCCGGCCGAGCATCACGTTCATCGCCTGGCCCAGCCGGCCCGGCTCGGTGTGCGGGTCGGGGTCCGGTACCCGGCTGGCGAAGTCCCCCGCCGCGATCTGACCGGCGGTGGTCTCCATCCGGGTCAGCGGACGCAGTCCGAGTCTCACCACCAGCGCGGCCAGCAGGGCGAGCAGCAGCAGTACCGCGCCCATCACCGCGGCCTCGATGAGCAGCAACCGGTTGGCGGTCTCGTCGATCGGTCTGAGCGAGCTGGCGGCGACCAGCGCCCCACCGCCGGGCACCTCCCGTACCCTCACCCGCCAGTCGCTTCCCTCCGTCCCGGGGACGGTGAAGGGCTCACCGACGCGTTCGAGTAGCTCGGGGTAGGCGGGAAGGCGGGGCTTGCCGCCCTTCGCTCCCTCCGGGAAGGCGACCTCCTCCTCCCCCCGGCCGGAGTAGAGGTAGACGCGGGCCTCTCCGATGAAGCGGGCCACGAACTCACGCTGGAGTGGGTCGGGTTGTTGCGCGCCGCTGCCCGGCCGGACGACCCTGAACCGGTCGGTGCCGCGCTCCTGATGCCGTTCGCCGACGATCCGGTCACCGACCGCCAGCTGTTCGTCGATCCGGTCGAGCAGATACGAGCGCAGCAGCACCAGGCCGACGGCGTTCGCCGCGAGCAGGGCCAGCGCGGTGAGCCCGACGACCACCAGCAGCAGCCGTGAGCGCAGGGGCCAGTGCCGCCACCGCCGCGGCCGGGGCAGTCTCATTCCGCCGTCCTGGGGCGTCGCAGCACATAGCCGACGCCACGCAGGGTGTGGATGAGCGGTGCGCCCCCGGCGTCAACCTTCTTACGGAGGTAGTGGACGTAGCTCTCGACGATCCGGGAGTCACCGCCGAAGTCATAGCCCCAGACCCGGTCCAGGATCTGGGCCTTGCTGACCACCCGCTCCGCGTTCTCCAGCAGATAGGCGAGGAGGCGGAACTCGGTGGGTGAGAGCTCGACCAGCCGGCCGTCGCGGCGCACCTCGTGGGCGCGCTCGTCCAGGCTCACGCCCGCGTAGTGCAGCACACCCGAATCCGAGGGCCGCCCACCGGCCGCGTTGCCGGTGCGGCGCAGAATGGCCTTGGCCCGCAGCACGACCTCCTCCAGGCTGAACGGCTTGGTCACGTAGTCGTCGCCGCCTGCGGTCAGCCCGTCGATGCGGTCCCGTACGGTGTCCCGGGCGGTGAGGAAGAGCACCGGCACCTCGTCGCCGTTCCGGCGGAGCGTGCGGGCGACGTCGAAGCCGTCGACGTCGGGCAGCATCACGTCCAGCACCACCAGGTCCGGGCTGCGGGCCTGGGCCGCGTTGAGCGCCGCGACGCCGCTGGCGGCGGTCGTGACCTCGTAGCCGACCAGCCGGAAGGTCTGGGCGAGCAGTTCGCGGATGTTCGGCTCGTCGTCGACGACAAGCACACTCGTTGCGGCGGGGCCGGGGGTGCTGGACACCTGACCTGCGTACCGGACCAAGCTGAGAGGACGCTGAGAGAGCGCGGGCGGGCTGTCTTCGGCGGGCGCTGCCCGGCGGCTGCTAACGTCACCGGTACGACCGTCGGACCTGCGAGGGGTGACCAAGAGTGGCGCGCAACGGTGCGGGCGTCTTCGTGACCGGACTGACCGCCGCCGCCCTGGCGGTCGTCGCCGTGCTGGCGATGCAGGCCGCCTCCGCCAAGGAGGACGCGGGACCCGCGCAGCGGCCCGCCCCGGCCGCCGGCGGCTCCGCCGCACCCGGCACCGGCGGCGAGAAGGCCGAGCAGGTCGCCGACCCGAAGGCGCTGCCGGCCGGTTCCGGCGACGGCAAGCGGGTCGTCTACTCCCTGGAGTCGGACCGCGTCTGGCTCGTCGACGAGGAGGAGAACGTCACCCGGACGTTCAAGGTCACTCCGGGCACCGTCGACCCGCTGCCCGGCAGCTACACCGTCACCTCGCGGTCCGCGAACATCACCGGTTCGGACGGGGTTCCGGTGGAGAACGTCGTCAGGTTCGCCCTGCACGAGGGCGTGGTGATCGGTTTCAGCGCGGCCACCAGCGGGGAGACGGCCGAGCCCGACCCGAGCAAGAAGACGGGCGGCATCCGCGAGGGCCGCAAGGACGGCAAGGCGATGTGGCTGTTCGCCACCCTCGACACGAAGGTCGTCGTCCTGCCGTGAGCGGGCGCTGAGGCGGGCCTCCCGGACGGGCCCGTCAGGCCGCCGTGCGGCGTTCCTCGTCGTGCGGCGGTGTGGAGACCGCGTCGGCGGCCGCGCAGGCGGCGAGCACGTCCCCGAAGGCGGGCGTCGCCTGCCGTGCCTGCGGTTCAGGGCGTCGGGCCTCACGTGGCGCGTTCCCGGCGCGCTCCGCGCGGCCGGGCGCGGGCTCGCCGGGCGCGGGCTCCTGGTCCGGCATGTCCGGCATGGGCACTCCTCGGACGGTCGCGTCGGCCTGGTTGGTTAGGTGCACCTAACCAGGACTGCTCCCATGGGACCACGCCGGCCGCGTCACACGCAAGATTTTGCCGACAGGGTGTCGGAACGCGGAGGTGCGCCGAGCGGCGCGGTGAGCGCGTGACGGGCGCGCGCCGGAGATGCGCTCCGGCGCGCACGGCGGCGGCGCGGGCGGCCCGGGCGCGCGATTGGCGGCGCGGCGGCGGGATGCGGCGGCGGAGCGCGGCTAGGCGAGGGCGGCTCAGGCGAGGGCGGCCAGATCCGCGGTCGCCCAGCGCTCGCCGACGCCGTGCAGGGTGACCGTGCGCTGGTCCTCGAAGCGTTCCTCCGCGCCCACGGCCCGCTCGATGCGGACGTGCAGCCGGTCCTCCGACAGTTCCTCGACCCTGCCCTCGCCCCACTCCACGGCGACCACCGAGTCCGTCAGGGAGACGTCGAGGTCCAGGTCCTCCATCTCGTCGAGACCGCCGCCGAGCCGGTAGGCGTCCACGTGGACGAGCGCCGGGCCGCCCGTCAGCGACGGGTGCACCCGGGCGATGACAAACGTCGGCGAGGTGACCGCGCCGCGCACCCCCAGGCCCTCCCCGACGCCCCGGGTGAACGTCGTCTTTCCGGCGCCCAGTTCGCCGCTGAGCAGCACCAGGTCCCCCGCGCGCAGAACAGCCGCGACGTCCCGCCCGAGCTGCCGCATCTCCTCTGGCGTACTGACCGTGATACGGGTGTGCATGGCAGCGATGCTAATGCGTCCGTGTGGAGATCAACGCCGGCGGGCGGAACGGCGGCCCGTCGGCGCGGTGGCCGCCGCGAGCAGCCCGAGCAGGCGTTCGTTCAGCAGCTCGGGACGTTCGAGCATCAGCAGATGGCCCGTCTCCGGCACGATCTCCAGCCGGGCCTTCGGCAGGGCGGCGGCGATGGCCTCGCTGTGCGCCTGCGGAGTCAGCAGATCGCGGTCCCCGGCGATCACCAGGGCCGGGCAGTGCGCGAACGCGGCCAGCGCCTCCCGCTTCTCGTGCGCGTGGAACGCCGGGTAGAACTCGGCGACGACGTCGATCGGCGTCGACTCGATGAGCCGTTCCGCGAAGCGGGCGACGGCCGGGTCGACCGCCCGGGTGTCCCCGAAGCTGTAGTGCTTGACGAGGCCCGCGAGCAGGTCGGCGGTGGCCGCGCGGCCGCGCTCGACCAGCGCGCTGTGCGAGGCGAGCGCCTTCAGCACGCCGGGCACGAAGCGGCGCAGCGCGGTGACCCCGGCGGCAGGCAGCCCGTAGGTGACCTCGCCGAGCCCGCCCGCCGACGTGCCCACGAAGGCCGCGCCGACCACCCGGTCGGCGACCTCCTCCGGGTACTGCGCGGCCAGCGCCATCATCGTCATGCCGCCCATCGAGTGGCCGACGAGGATCAGCGGACCCTCCGGCGCCGCCGCGTCCAGTACCGCCTTGAGGTCGCGCCCGAGGCGTTCGATGCTGACGGGGGTGGCGCCGCCGGTGGCCGCGTGGGCGCGCCCGCGCTCACTGCGGCCGTGACTGCGCTGATCCCAGTAGACGGCCCGCACCCCGGGAAGCTCCCGCAGAGCCGCCCGCTGAAAATGCCACGCGTCCTGCGTGAGGCAGTAGCCGTGGCTGAACACCACCGTCAGCGGGGCGCCGGTACCGCCGCCGCCCCGCAGCGCCTTGCCGAGCCGCGACCAGGCGTCGGCGGGCTCGTCGCCCGACGGCTCCGCCGGCTCCTCGACCTCGTAGTGCAGTTCGGTGCCGTCGTCGGCGACGGCCGTACCCGGCGTGCCGCGCAGCGTCCCGTACGGTCCGGCGGCGTCGAGCGCGAGCCGGGCGCGGCGGCGCACCGACCTGTGCACGGTCAGCCGTTCCACGGCGACGCCCGCCGCCACGACGCCCAGCGCGGCTCCGGCGAGTCCCGCCCGACGTCCCCAGCCGTGCTCCGTCACCTCTGCTCCCCCGCCCTCTCCGTCTCCGTCTCTCCGCGGACAGCGTGCCGTTCAGACCCCGACGTACACCCTCGGGACGCGGGGCCCGATGCGGGTCACTATCTCGTACCCGATCGTGCCGATCGCGCGCGCCCAGTCCTCGGCGGTGGGTTCGCCGCGGTCGCCCGGGCCGAACAGCACGGCCTCGTCGCCGACCTCGGCCGTGTCGCCGCCGAGGTCGACGACAAACTGGTCCATCGCGACGCGGCCCGCCACCGTGCGCCATTTGCCGGCCACCAGCACCGGGCCGCAGCCCGAACCGTGCCGGGGCACCCCGTCGGCGTACCCGGCGGGTACCAGCGCGAGCGTCGTCTCGCCGGGAGTCGTGTAGTGGTGCCCGTACGACACTCCGTGGCCGCCCGGCACCCGCTTGACGCTCGCCAGCCCGGCGCTGAGCGTCATCGCCGGACGCAGCCCGAAGTCCGCCGGCACGCCCAGCTCGGGCGAGGGCGACAGGCCGTAGACCGAAACGCCCGCCCGCACCAGGTCGAAGTGGGACTGCGGCAGGGTGAGCGCGGCGGCCGAGTTCGCCATGTGCCGTACCTCGGGGCGCAGTCCGGCCGCCTCCGCCACAGCCAGGGCGTCCCGGTAGACGGCCAGCTGCGCCTCGATCGAGGGGTGGCCGGGTTCGTCGGCGCAGGCGAAGTGCGACCAGATCCCGGTCACCCGGAGCGCGCCGGTGGACTCGGCGGCCCGGGCGGCGTCGACCAGTTCCCGCCAGTCGGCGGGCTGGCAGCCGTTGCGGCCGAGTCCGGTGTCCACCTTGAGCTGCACCCGGGCCCCGCGGCCGGCCTCCGCCGCGGCCGCGACGATCTCGCGCAGCGCCCACAGCCCGCTCGCCGACACGTCCACGTCCGCCTCGATGGCCTGCTTCCAGGGCCCGCCGGGCGTCCACAGCCAGGCCAGCACCCGGCCGGTGTCACCGGCCGCGCGCAGCGCCAGCGCCTCCTCTGGCGTGGCGGTACCGAGCCAGCTCGCGCCCGCCTCCCGGGCGGCGCGGGCGCACGGCACCATGCCGTGACCGTAGGCGTCCGACTTCACGACGGCCATCAGCTCCGCGACGGCGGCCCGGGCCCGCAGCGCGTGGACGTTGGCGCGGACGGCGTCCAGGTCGACGACCGCGCGGACGCGCGGAGGCAGGTGCGGTGGTGCGGTGTTCACCGCCCCAGTGTCGCAGCCCCACCACAACCCGCCGGCCCACCGTCCACAAACAGCGCGACGCGCCTCCCCGGAGGCGCAAGGCTCACCGGCGGGCGGGCCTGGTCGCAGAGGCCCGTACGTCGGCTCTTGTCATGGCCTGATCGTCCGGTCGGGACACAGCCCGGCCTCGGTCTCAGCGCCCGGTGCTCGCCTCGACCAGTTGCCAGTGGAACATCTCCACACGGCTCGCCGGTCGACTCCGCGACGGCGGCCAGCAGACCCTCCGGGGTGAGCCCGGGCACGGGGACAACCGGCTCATTGGTCTGGAACTGCGGGTGGGCGGGGG
>NZ_VJYK02000429.1 GCF_007097205.2 Streptomyces alkaliterrae | reverse complement strand
CTCCCGCAACGTCCTGGCCAGCTCGTCGGTCACGGCCTCGACGTCGACGTTCTCCACCGCCTCGTCGGTGAGACGCTCGGTCACCGTCTGCTGTATCGCCGGGTCGGACGCCAGCGGCGCGACCGTCTCGACGTACCGGCTCCTGTCGTCCACCGTGGCCTCCGCCCAGGCCGCGACCACCGCGGCGGGCGCCAGCAGCAGGGCGAGGACGAGGAGCACCGAGGCCCCGGCGGCGCGGGTCCGCCGGTGCCCGACCGCGGCGGCCCGCCGGAGCCGCTGGTACTCGGCGTCCTCCTCAGCGGTCAGCGTGCGGCCCGCCCGTTGGGCGCCCGTGCCCCCGCTCGGGGGCGGCTCGGGCGCCCCCGGACCTGTCGTCCCGCCCATGGTCTGCTCCTTTCGTGCCGGAACCCGGCCGCGACGCCGGGGCTCAGCCCGCCTGGCGCAGCGCGCCGCGCCAGGCCAGCGCAAGCGCCGCCTCCGCGAGGCCCAGCAGTACGAGCCAGAGGCCGAGCAGCCGGGTGAGGGCGACCGCCGACTCCGCCGGCAGCGCCAGCACGACAACACCCGCGACGGCGCTCAACGCCGCGACGCCCAGCACGACGCCCCGATGCGGCAAGCCCCTGGCCACCACCGCCGTGTACAGCGCGAGGACCCCCGTCACCAGCCACAGCGCCCCGACGACCAGCGCGAGCACCGCGACCGTCTGCGTCGGGTGCCGCAGCACCAGCACCCCGGCCAGCAGGAACAGCACGGCCGCCAGCACGCCGGGAAGCCGTTCGCCCGCCTCCCGGTGGGCGAAGACCGAGACGAAGCGCAGCGCCCCGGACACCAGCAGATAGACCCCGACGACCACGGTGAGTACCCGCAGCGTCCCCCGCGGCCAGGCCAGCAGGATCACGCCGGGCACAAACGCGGTGACGGCCATGGTCATGATCCAGGTCCAGGACCGGCCCAGCCTGCCGAGCAGGTCCGCGGGGTCGCCGGAGCCGGCGGTCGTTCCGCCGTGCTGGGGTCGTGCCGGGTCACTCGACGTGCTCATGGCCGCTCCTCGAAGATCGCGGAGATGGCGGCGGACGTCGCCCCGGCCGCCGCGGACGCGGCGCGTCCGGGACTCCACCCGTCCAGCGTCCGACGTGCCGTCCTCGCCCGGGTCACCCACCATGGGTGATCCGGGCGCCGCAGGCGCACGGTGAAGTGGGTGACGCGACGGCACCGGGAGGCGCGACATGGACGGGCCCGCCAGGCACGGACAGCGACCGAGCGCGCCGGGAGCCCACACGGTGGCGTGGTCGCCCGACGAGCGCGCCGCGTACGGCAGGCAGGCCCGGCAGCGGGTGCGCCGCTCGGAGCAGGCCCGCTTCGAGCCGGACGCGGGCCGCCCCGACCCGGTGGAGTTGCTGGAGCGGCAGTCGGCGAAGCGCCTGCCGGAGCTGGTGCCGCTGCGCTACGGCCGGATGCTCGAATCCCCCTTCCGGTTCTACCGGGGTGCCGCCGCCGTCATGGCCGCGGACCTTGGCGCGGCACCGCACACCGGTCTCACCGTGCAGCTGTGCGGCGACGCACACCCCCTGAACTTCCGTCTGCTCGCCTCCCCGGAACGCCAACTGGTCTTCGACATCAACGACTTCGACGAGACACTGCCCGGCCCGTTCGAATGGGACGTCAAGCGCCTGGCGGCCGGCCTGGTCATCGCCTGCCGCGCCAACGGCTTCTCGGCGGACGAACAGGCCGGCACGGCCCGCGCAGGCGTGCGGGCGTACCGGGAGCGGATGCGGGAGTTCGCGGGGATGCGCACGCTGGACGTCTGGTACGCGCAGGACAACGCCGACCGGGTGCGGCAGCTCCTCGCCACCGTGGCGGACCCCGAGGCCGCGCGGCGTGTGGCCCGGGCGGCCAAGCGGGCCAGGACCCGCACCCACCTGCGGGCGTACGCCAAACTCACCCACCCCGGCCCCGAGGGTCGGCGGATCACCCCGGACCCGCCGCTGATCACCCCCGTCGACCAACTGCTCGACGGCCCCGCCGACGGCGGGCAACGGGCCGAACTGCACCACCTGATCGAGGCGTACGCCCGGACCCTGCCGCCCGAACGCCGCCAACTGCTGCGGCACTACCACCTGGTGGACATCGCCCGGAAGGTGGTCGGTGTGGGCAGCGTCGGCACCCGCTGCTGGATCCTGCTGCTCCTCGGCCGGGACGACGACGACCCGCTCATCCTCCAGGCCAAGGAGGCCCAGCCGTCCGTGCTCGCCGCCCACCTTCCCGGCGACCACGACAGCAACCAGGGGCGCCGTGTGGTCACCGGCCAGCGGCTGATGCAGACTGCCGGCGACATCTTCCTCGGGTGGACCCGCGCGGTCGGCCTGGACGGGCGGCGCCGCGACTTCTACGTCCGCCAACTGTGGGACTGGAAAGGCGTCGCACGGCCCGAGACCATGGACCCGCCGCTCCTCACGCTGTTCGGCCGGCTGTGCGGGGAGTCCCTGGCCCGGGCCCACGCCCGGTCCGGCGACCCGGTCGCCATCGCCGCCTACCTGGGCGCGGGCGACGGCTTCGACCGCGCCCTCGCCGAGTTCGCCGCCGGCTACAGCGACCAGAACGAACACGACTTCCACACCCTCGACACCGCCCGCCGCGCCGGCCGCGTCACCGCCGTGCCGCTCTGAGCCGTGCCGGTCCGAGCCGTGCCCGGTCCGAGCCGCCGCGACCTCCGCCGGCGGCCGCCTCAGGGCTCCGGCAGCTGCCGCATCTCCACCACCCGTAGCCCCAACGACTGCAACCGGGCCAGCAGGCCCCACAGTTGCGCGTCGTCGACCACCTGGCCGTACAGCACCGTGTGACCCGCCATCACCACATGGCTCAGCTCCGGAAACGCCTCCGTCAGCGCCTCCGACATGTGGCCCTCGACACGGATCTCGTAGCGCATGGCTGTCTCCCGCCGGCCGCCGAACGGTGCGCGAACCACCTGAGCCACCATCGTCGCCCCCGGTCGCCCCGCCGACCTCACCCCCGCCAGGTGACCCGACGGCGTCAGTGCTTCAGCACGAACTTGAACGAGACGATCAGCAGGCCGAGCAGCAGGTTCACCGACGCGGTGACCGCCGTCAGCCGTCGCGACGCCCCGGCCTGCCGCGCCGCCGCCACCGACCAGCCCACCTGGCCGGCCACCGCCACCGACGCCGCCAGCCACGCCGCTCCCCGCACGTCGAGCCCGAGGAGCGGGCTCAGCGCCACGGCGGCCGCCGGCGGGACCGCCGCCTTCACGATCGGCCACTCCTCGCGGCACACGTGCGCGACGGTCGGCCAGTCCGGGTGACGCTGGGCCAGCCGCGCTCCGAAGAGCTGGGCGTGCACGTGCGCCAGCCAGAAGACCGCGCCGCTGAGCAGCAGCAACAGCACCAGCTCGAGGCGCGGGAACGCCCCGAGACCACTCGCCCCGACCACCACCGAGGCCGCCAGCAGCGAGCCGTAGACACCGCCCGAGTAGTCGGCCTGGGCACGCCGCCCGCCCCGGCGCCCCGGCTT
>NZ_VJYK02000428.1 GCF_007097205.2 Streptomyces alkaliterrae | reverse complement strand
GGCATTCGGGACGTCGCCGCCGCCGCAGGCGTGTCCATCACGACGGTCTCCGACGCGCTCAACGGCAAGGGGCGACTACCCGACGCCACCCGGCGACACGTCAGAGAGGTCGCCGACCGCCTCGGCTACCGCCCCTCCGCCGCCGCCCGCACCCTGCGCACGGGCAAATCCGGCCTCATCGGCCTCACCGTCACCACCTACGGCGAAGAACCGTTCACCTTCACCGAGTTCGCCTACTTCGCCGACATGGTCAGAGCCGCCACGTCCGCAGCGCTCGCCCGCGGCTACGCGCTGGTGATCCTGCCCGCGCCGGCCCGCCACCGCACCCTCGACGTCTGGTCCAACGTCGCCCTCGACGGCACCGTCGTCATCGACCCCGCCGACCACGACCCCGTCGTGACCGAGCTCGTCCAGCAGGGCATCCCCGTCGTCTCCGACGGCCGCCCCGCCGACTCCCTGCCCGTCACCGCCTGGGTCGACAACGACCACGAGGCGGCCGTCACCCACCTCCTCGACCACCTCGCCGACTCCGGTGCCCGCCGCATCGGCCTGCTCACCGGCACCAGCACGGACACCTACACCCGGCTCTCCACCAGCGCCTATCTGCGGTGGTGCGAGCGCGTCGGGCAGGACCCGGTCTACGAGGCGTACCCGGCGCACGACCCGCGCGCCGGCGCCGTCGCCGCCGACCGGCTGCTCGCCCGCCCCGACCGGCCCGACGCCGTCTACGGCCTCTTCGACCCGAACGGCACCGACCTGCTCGCCGCCGCCCGCCGCTACGGGCTGCGCGTCCCGGAGGACCTGCTGCTCGTCTGCTGCAGCGAGTCCACGGTGTACGCGGCGACCGAGCCGCCCATCACCACGCTCTCCCTCAAACCGGGCGACATCGGCACCACCGTCGTACAACTGCTCATCGACGCCATCGAGAGCGACGACCGCCGCCCCGCGCCCGGGCCCAGCGGGCCGCCGGTGCCGCACGCGCCGCGTCAGCGCATCATGCCCACCGACCTGATCGTGCGGACGTCCTCGCAGCGGCGCAGCCGCAGCCCGAAGGTCAACCCACCGCGTCCGCCGCACGCGGACGACCGGTGACCCCCACCCGCCGTCAGAAGATCGATCACCTCTTCGTGGTACGGGGTAAACGGAGAATTCAGGAGAAATTCCCGTCGCGGCGCTTCATGGCGGCAATCGGCACCCCCCTGGTGCGTCGCAACCGCCGAGCCTCGTTCCTATGATGGGCGGACGGCATCCGGGCTGGCTCGGACCAGATCATGCTCACAAGGGTGCACAGCGGCAGATAACGGTGGAGGGGTCGATGACTCAGGGGGCCGGTCAGGGACCCGACGCATGGCAGCACGCTCACCCGGGCAGCGCCGCGCCGGAGGTCGCCTCCCAGGACGACGGCTACACCCCGACCGAGCGGAACATTCCCGTCGTCGGCACCCCCGCCGCGCCCACGCCCACCCTCGTCGACACCCCGGTCCCGGCGCCCGTGCCCGCGCCGGCGGCCGGTGAGCCGGCCGCCCCCGGCCCGCTCTTCGTCGTCGGCGACGTCCACGGCTACCTCGACGAACTGCGCGCCGCGCTGTTCGAGGCCGGCCTCGTCGACCAGGCGGGACACTGGGCCGCCGGCAACAGCCGGCTGTGGTTCCTCGGCGACTTCACCGACCGGGGCCCGGACGGGATCGGCGTCATCGACCTCGTCATGCAGCTCTCCGCCGAGGCCGCCGCCGCCGGCGGCTACTGCAAGGCCCTGCTCGGCAACCACGAGCTGCTCATCCTCGGCGCCCAGCGCTTCGGGGACACCCCGGTGAACTCCGGTGCGGGCACCGCCTCCTTCCAGGCGGCCTGGCTGCTCAACGGCGGACAGCGCGGCGACATGGAACGCCTCCAGGACCACCACATCCGCTGGATGGCCCGGCTCGACGCCATGGCCGTCGAGGACGGCCACCTGCTGCTGCACTCCGACTGCGCCGCCTACCTGGAGTACGGCGACACGATCGAGGCGGTCAACGACGCCATCACCGCCGCGCTCGACGAGCGCGACCCGGACGTGACCTGGGACCTGTTCCGCAAGTTCACCAAGCGCTTCGCGTTCCGCGACGAGGCCGGTCCGCAGACCGCCCGCGAGCTCCTCGACACCTTCGGCGGGCACCGCGTCGTGCACGGCCACAGCCCCATCCCCTACCTGCTCGGCGAGGTCGCCGGCGAGGAGAGCGACGGCGAGGGCGGTGTCCAGGTCAACGGGCCCTACGTCTACGCCGACCAGCTGGCCATCGCCATGGACGGCGGCGTCACGATGGCCGGAAAACTACTCATCGCACAACTCCCCCTGGTGACGGAACCACGGAATACGGTGCCCGCCGCTTGACGCCCCGTCGGAGCGGGCAGGCGTACGGTGGGTGGTCGTACGGTCTCGGAACGGCCGTACGGCAGGAAGGGCGACCGCGGCGGACGGTGGGGCAGCGGTCGTGACAACTCGCGCGCGGAGTTCACCGGGGTGAGCAATTTCGACAACACCCTGTCACCTGTCGCGGGAAGAGTTCTAACATCAGTCCAGCCGCACACCCGCTGAAGATCGCTCACCACCGGACGCGCGGCCACCCACCACCCCTGAGGCAGGGGCGACCCCCGGCACCGGTCGCGCCGGCCCCACCGAACGCCGGAGCCGATCCGCGCCCCGGCCCTACGGAGCATCGGGGGATGCACACATGAACAGCGCTCCGCACCTGCGCCTGGAGGACCGCCCGGAGTTCGAGAGGGTCCTCGACGAGGCGCTGCGCCACGCCGCCGCCCGCACGGCCACGGGGCCCGGCCGGCGCACGGAGGACGGCCGACTGCGTGCCAGGGCCCTGGCGGACGCGGCCACGATCGCCGCGGCGGCCGCCCCCGAGTACGCGGAGTACGTGCACACCAGAGAGCGGCTGCGGCAGCCGGCCACGGCGGGCGGCGGGCAGCCGGGGCCCGGCGGCGCGCCGGCCCGGCCCGGCGGCCCGGGCCGGGGTTCGGGTTCGGGCCCGGAGGAGAAGACCGGCGCGGGCCTGTTCGCCGTCGCCTCGGTCCTGGTACCGGTGCTCGCCGGCGCCGCCGCCGTCATCTTCCTGACAGTCGGTTACGCCCTGCACCTGGTCTCGCCCGAACCGGACATCGCCGCGTCCATGCGGAACGTCGGCTGGGTGTTCGCCGCGATCGCCGTCGCCACGGCCCTCGTCGGCGCGGTCACCCTGCTGCTCACCGCCCTGCGGAACTCCTCCAGCGCGATCCGGCCAGGGTCGGTTTCCGGCCACGGCTTGATGGCCGGATCCAGCCCTACCTCCGACGACGTCGCCGCCGCCAGAGCCGCCTGGCGCCACGCCCTGCTGCACCGCGGCATCCTCCCCTACCTCCGGGAGACCGCCTCGGCGGAGACCGCCTCCACGGAGACCGCCTCCGGCGACCCGGCCGCCGACCCGTCCGACCCGTCCGACCCGCCGCGCACCACCGTCACCGCGGTCGCCATGGCAGTCGCTCCCATGGCGATCACCGGAAGCAGTAGAG
>NZ_VJYK02000427.1 GCF_007097205.2 Streptomyces alkaliterrae | reverse complement strand
CCGCCACCTGGCCCGCACCTCGCCGCGCCGCCCGTCACCCCGCGCCCAGCCACCGCCACGGCGCACGAACCGCCAGTCCGAAATTCGCCTCCACGTCCTCCCGCGTCTTGCCGTACGGCGCCTCGGTGAACGCCTCGGCATACACAAGCCGGAACGCGTCCTCCGCCCGCCCGGCCGCATCCCCGCCCAGCCGTTCGACGACGATCCCGTCCAAGCCACCCACCATGGCTTCACTCCCATCACGGTCGGGCGACCGCCCGCAGGAGGCCGTGGTCGGCGGCGACGGCCTGAATGTGGCCGGCCGCAGCTTGCGGGCCGAGGGTGGCCAGCGTCCACAGGGCGCTGAGCCGCCGGCCCGAGGGCCTTCTGCTGAGGTTCGGCGGTCGGAAGGGGATCACCGCGATGCCGTGTGCCTCGAACAGGGAGTGGTCGAGATAGGCCATGCCGCCGGTCCCGCAGAGGTAGGCACGGGCACCGGTTGCAGCGGCCAGGTCGGCGAGCCGCTGCGAACGGCCCGGCCTGGAGGGGAGACGGCTGCTGGTGAGGATGTGACCATTCCACCCGAGCACACCCAGCAGGGCGCGGGTCGAAGTCTCGGCGACCGTCGCGGTCCTGCCCGTGTCGAAGGCGTCCAGCACCGGCTCCAGGGCCTGGGCGAGGACGGGCCAGTGCGGGCTCACGCCGTAGTGCTGCCGCAGCATCCCTGCGGTCCTGCGGCGGGCCAGGCCCGGATTGTCGAGCACAGCATCCCGGATGAACGTGGGCCTTCCGTTCGGCAGGCGGGTCGGCAGGGTGAGCCACTGCTGGCGGGACGGGTCGTCGAGGGCGGCGAGGCGGGCTCGGTGCTGGTAGTCGCGGCGGGTGAACTGCACGTCGTCCAGGACGATCCAGTAGTCCGCCGTGAACAGCTTGGCCAGCGTCGTGAGCCGAGGCCAGAAGTTGGGCTGGTGGATCGCGCAGAGGCCACCGGGGGCCGGCAGTTCAGGAGGCGATGAGGTAGTCGGTGAAGCCGTCGCGGACGAGGGATTCGTAGGCTGCATGCACGTCCTCCGGGACGTACTGTGAGATGGCGAAGTCGAGGCGCGGGTACTCGACCACCCGCTGCAGATCGCCGACCATCATGCTGATCACGGCCTCCTCGTCGCCCATGGCTTTGAGGTAGGCGTCGAAGGGCAAGGGGTCCGAAGCGCACACTACTTCGGTCTCGGGCCACTGCTTGCGGCACGTGGCGAAGGCCCGTCGCTCCATGTACGGCATGGTGACCAGCAGCACGGAGCGTGGCCGTACACCGGCTGTCGTGAGGAGGTCGCGCGCGTAAGCGATGTTCTGCCCGGTGTTGGCGGCGTTCGGCTCCAGCAGCATCGCGTCGGCGGGAACGCCGAGCGCACGAGCGTGTTCGTGGAAGTGCACAGCCTCACCCCGAGGGAACACGCCGCTGGTCGCCGGGCTGTTGCCACCGGTGAACACGAGCGTGGGGAAGAGGCCGGACTCGTACAGGGTGGCGGCGTAGGTGCTGACGCCGAGGTCGTTGCAGCCCAGCGCGACGGCCGCGTCGCACGGCCGCAGTTCGTGTCCCATGTGGTGGTAGTCCCAGATCACCTGCGCGTTGCGCCGCTGTTCTTCGGTGACTGCCCGCGATCGTCCGTCCGTCACTGCTCTCTCCCCGATCGGTGACGTGAGGGCTTGAAGGCTCCTTCGCACGTCCTTCTGATGGCTTGGATGCTTCGTAACTGATGTCCGAGGCCGGACTGCGCGGCGATCCGCGCGGCTTCGTCGAGAAGTCGGAACCCGTCGTCCCGTGTGGCGGGGTCGGTGCGCAGGATGTGAGCCTGAGCGGTGGTCAGCTGCACCCGTTCCATCGGGGACCGCACGGCACCCGTGCTGCAGGCGACGTCCAGGAACCGGAACGCGGCAGTGAGGTCGCCGGCGCCCCGGCGGGCCAGAGCAAGCTTCTGATGGGCCACCGACCAGTCGTCGGGTTCGGTGAGCTCTTCGAAGTCGCGGGCGGCCGCCTGCATGACACGGGTCGCATAGTCGTGCTGGCCGTCCTTGCTCAGCGCGGTCCCCACCCACAACCGTGCCCGAGCACGGTCACGGGGCGAGAGCCTGTCGTCGGCAGCCAGGGCTTCGTAGCTGCGGGCGGCGATCTCCAGCTTGCCGGACATCTCCATGACAACCGCGAGGGACAGGTCGAGCTGTGCGACCCGGCGGGGGATGGCGATCCGTTCGAAGACCTCGCGCGCGTTGACGTAGGAGTGGCGGGCCGACAGCAGTCCGACACAAGTGCCCTGGTAGCGCCTGAGGTCGCCGAGCAGGGCGGTTGACCGGGCGAAGAGGTACAGGCCCTTCTCATCAAGCTCGGGGCCCTTGAACCGGCTCAGCCACCGAGTGAGGAGACTGTCGGCGACTGAGAAGTCCTGCCGTGACAGGGCGATCACCACCCGGTCCAGGTCATCGGCCCAGGACTCGTACTCCCAGGCTCGGGGACCGGAGGCGGTGACGCGACGTCGGCCCGTGTTGTGCACCGGGCTGGTCATCTCGGACAGAAGCGTTTCGAACCGCAGGTGGACGGCGGCGTCCGCGCGGCCGAGAGCGGTGTCGAGGATCGCCTGGGTGTCGGGTCTGGGCTCAGTGTCGGCGAGTTTGGACTCCCACTTGGACACGGTCGCGACAGCCAGGCCGAGTTGCTGGGCGAAGGCCCGCACACTCAGTCGCATGGCAAGGCGCAGGGCCCTGGCCTCCAGACCGGTCCAGTGGTGCACGGTCGCCACGCGTCACTCCCTTCCACCGGTCATGGAAGCAGATCCGTGCAGTCGGCGGGACGGAAGTGGAACAGAAGTGGAACAACCGGTGATTGGCCGCAAGTCGGCCTGACGCCACGCTTGGAGCGCCACTGAATGTCGACCCTTTGGACTGTTCTGAGCATGGAACCTCTCGCTGAGCAACACCAGATCAACGGCTCTGTCCGCCGCGACTCCGAAGACCGGCCCGGTACTGTGCGCCGAGTCGTGAGGGGCGCGATGCCGAGCACGGCCAAGCGGTTGTTCGAGGCCCGGCCCGAAGCGATCGGCGAGGCACGGTCCTTCGCCACCGAGGCCCTGACGGACTGGGGGCTGCCGGATCTCGCCGGGAACGTCCGGCTCTGCGTCTCGGAGCTCGCCACCAACGCGCTGCTCCACGGAACCGCCCCCGGCCACTGCTTCCTGGTCAGGCTCGATGCCGACGGGGAGGTCGTACGTCTCGAAGTACACGACAGCCGCCGCCGACGGCCCGAGCTCCGGCAGGCCGCCGGCACGGAGGCCTCCGGACGCGGCCTGGTGCTGGTGAACGCGCTCGCCGACGACTGGGGAGTTCAGGAACGCAGCCCGTTCGGCAAGATCGTCTGGACACGCTTCAAAGCCCCGGGACGGGCGACGGTGTGAGTGGGCCTACGTCGGGACCAGGGTGACCTCGACGGCCTTGATGGAGGTCCAGACGGGGTTGCCTTCGGCCAGGTGGAGGTCGGTGGCGGCGGAGGGGGTGATCTCGGCGACGAGTTCGGGGCCGTGGGGGC
>NZ_VJYK02000426.1 GCF_007097205.2 Streptomyces alkaliterrae | reverse complement strand
GCCCCGTCTCCCGCTCCCGGCGTCCCCGCTCTCGCCGTCCCCGTGCCCGCTCCCTGCGGTCGTGGTGCCGACCGCGCCGCCGGTGCCGTCGGGGTGTCCGTCCGAGCCCTCGGCACCCGGCCCGCCACGGCGCCCGGCGGGACCGCGCGGCGGTCGCCCCCGGAGAAAGTTTCCTTCATTCGACCGCTCATGCGGCGAAAAGTATTTCCGGTGCCCGGGTGCGTCAAGAGGACCCGCGCCACCGGTGGTGGAATGGTGTGATGGACGACGAGCACGACCTGGAACGGGCACTCCACACCGCGCGGGCACTGATCCTCGCCGATCTGGCGGCCACCGACGTCGCTGACCCCGACACCGTCTCCCTGGTCGAGGACGCCGTGAGCAACCGCCGCTGGTGGGTCGAACAGTGGCCGCAGGGCGCCGCCTTCGTGGCCGGCCTGGTCGCCCAGGACGTCCAGGACGCGCTCCTCGACCGCCACGGCCGGTGGCCGCTGTGCCCGCTCTGCGGCGACACCGGCCCCTCCGGAGAGGGCCCCCACGCCCTCGACCTCGAGCCCGAACTAGGCGAGGACCCCCACTGGGTGTGCGCCCGCGGCGGCACGGCGGTGGCCCCACTCGGCGGCCTCGAAGAGACGGGCGCCGGACGATGACCCTCTACATCGACCCGCCGCGCTGGCCCGGCCACGGCACGCTCTGGTCCCACCTCATCAGCGACGTCTCCTTCGCCGAGCTGCACACCTTCGCCACCGAACTCGGCTCCCCGCCCAGGGCGTTCGACCGCGACCACTACGACGTGCCGATCACCCGCTACGACCGTGCGGTGAGCCTCGGCGCCGTGGAGGTCACCAGCCGCGAGATCGTCCACCTCCTGGTGGCGGCCGGCCTCCGCCGCCCCAAGGGCCGCCCCCACTGACCTCTCCGGGGACCACCGGCCGCTCGTACCGTTCGCCGCGCTGCGGCGTCGGCCTCAGCGGCCGCGGTGGCGGGCGGCGGCCAGGGCCGTGCCGGCCACGGCGAGGAGAGCGAGGACCGCGCCGAGGGCGGAGACCGAGCGGTAGCCCCACCCGGCGCTGATGACAAGGCCGCCCAGCCAGGGGCCGACGGTGTTGCCGATGTTGAAGGCGGCCGTGGTGGTCGCGCCGGCCAGGGTCGGGGCCGCGCCCGCGACGTTGAACATCCGGGCGTTGATCGCCGGCGCGGTGAAGAAGGCCGTCACACCGAGGAGCAGGGAGAGGCCGACGGCGGCGACCGGGTGGCGCGCGGTGAGGGCGAGCAGCGCCAGCACCGCCGCCGACGCGCTGATGCCCAGGTACATCGTGCCGAACAGATGCGCGTCGGCGACGCGGCCGCCTATCCACGTGCCCAGCAGCGCCCCGACACCGAACAGCGCCAGCACGGTCGGTACCCAGCCTTCCGAGAGGCCGGCCACCTCCGTGAGCAGGGGGGAGAGGTAGGAGAAGAGGGCGAAGACCGCGCCCGCGTTGAGCGCGGTGACGCCGAGCGCCAGCCACACCTGGGGATCGGCGTAGATCCGCAGTTCGCGGCGGAGGCGGGGTCGGTCCGCGCCGGTCGGCGGCTGGGTGCGCGGGACCAGCAGCAGCACACCCACGAGGCCGAGGACGGCCAACGCCGCCACCGCCCAGAACGCCGACCGCCAGCCCCACTGCTGACCGAGGAACGCCCCGGCCGGGACGCCGAGGATGTTGGCTATGCTCAGCCCGCCGACCATGATCGCCATGGCCCTGGCCCGGGCCGTCACCGGCACCAGCGAGATGGCCACGGCCGCTCCCACGGCCCAGAACCCGGCGCAGGCCAGCGCGCTGACCACCCGGGTGACAAAGAGGAAGCCGTAGTTCGGGGCCAGCGCCCCGGCCACCTGGCCGAGACCGAACACCGCGAGCAGGGCCGTGAGCGTAGTCCGGCGCGGTAGGCGCAACGTCGCGGCGGCGAGCACCGGCGCGCCGACCACCATGCCGATCGCGAAGGCCGACACCAGCAGCCCCGCCTGCGGGATGCTCACCCGCAGATCCCGGGCGATCGGCTGGAGCAGCCCGGAGAGCATGAACTCGCTGGTTCCCAGGGCGAACACCGACAGCCCGAGCACGTAGACGGCGAGCGGGACCCGGGGTGGTCCGGCGGCGGCGTCCGTCGCGGGGGCGCCGCCGAGGGTCGGGGGAGTGGACGACTTGTCGAGGGTTACGGCGGTGCTCGTCGTGGAGCGCGGCGGGCTGTTGTCAGGCACGTCCATCGCCAACACCACTGACAGCGCGGGCATTCCGCCGCCCCGCGCCCCCGGTGCTTTCTACCGGTTCATGGCTGTCTGCCCTGGATCCCCACAAGGCGGTCCTGGGCGGGAGCGTCCTCGGGTACGTCCACCGCCGGGCCGAAGGCGCCGGCCGCACGCCACTGGTCGGCCACCGGAGCCATCCGTTCGAACAACGTCCGGGCCAGCTCCTCGTCGAGATGGTCGTCGGCGCCGATGCCCCTGGCGAGGTCCCAGGCGTGCACGGCGAGGTCGTTGACCATCTGCCATCCGTACTCGGAGGCATCCGTGATGCCGCCGCTGGTGTGCACCTGGAGGTCGAGGGCGCCCGGGCGGTGGAACGCCGGCTGTGCGTTCGCGCTGGCCCGCTCCCACGCCTGTCGGGGGTCCTCGCCGAGGACGTCGCCCTCGAAGCGGTCACCGACCTCCTCCAGGGTGGCGCCCTGGAGGAGCGGAGGCGCCCACAGGTGCTCACCCACGACGTGGTTGACCAGATCGCGCACCGTCCATTCCGTGCATGGTGTCGGATTGCCCCACTGGTCGTCGGCCACCTGCTCCACCCGGCGGCCGAACTCCGTGTAGCCCTGGTCGAGGGCGTCGATCAGTTCCATGCCCTCAGCGTGTGGCCACGAAGGCGACGCCGCCAGTCGTCAGGCCTCCAGTAGGGCGAGTTCGGTGCGGAGGTTGTGGCGGGCGGGTGCCTCCCAGTTGCGGGTGCCGTACGGGGTGCGGAAGAGCCGGGGCAGGGCGAGCAGCTGGCGCAGCACAGCCGCCCGACCGTCCCGGAACGTCTCCTCCGGGACAAAGCCGTACTCCTGGCGGACGGCCGCCGCGTAGGCCGCGTACCGCCGGGGGGAGCCGGCGAGCACCGCGAGGTCCGCGTCGCACAGCGCCTCGCCGTTGGTGTCGCCGTCGGCCGGGTCGTGGGTGACGGTCAGCCGGACCAGGCGGGCGACCTCGGCAGTGCGCGCGGCAGGCACACCGGCCTCGGCCAGCGCCCGCTCGGCGAGCGCGGCGCTGCGCTCCTCGTTCTCGCTGCGGTCGGGGCGGTAGACCGCGTCGTGGAACCAGGCCGCCAGCTCGACGGCGGCCTGGTCGGCGGCGTGGGGGCCGAGCTCCGCGAGGCGGTCGAGGACGGCGGCGAGGTGCGCGGTGGTGTGGTAGCGGCGCTGGGGTTCGGCCCAGCGGGCCAGGAGGTCGTCGGCGTAGGGGCGCGGGTCCGGGCCGGGGGCGTGGTCGCGGGCGCGGTGCAGCAGCTCCGCCCACCGGGCGGCGAGCTCATCCGGGTTGGCGGG
>NZ_VJYK02000425.1 GCF_007097205.2 Streptomyces alkaliterrae | reverse complement strand
GAGATGTGCCGCGTCCTGCGGCCCGGGGCCGGGATGTTCTCGGCGAGCGTGATGGCCACGAAGCGGGCGATCCGGGTGTCGGCGATGGTGTCGACGATGAGCGTGCCGCCGGGCCGCAGGACGCGGCACATCTCCGTCACCGCGCTGTACGGGTCGGGCACGTGCTCCAGGCACTGGCCCGCGGTGACCACGTCGAACGCCTCGTCGGTGTAGGGGAGCCGGTGGATGTCGGCCTGGGTGACGGTGTCGAACCCGTGGTCGCGGGCCTCGCGGAGCGAGAGCGCGGAGAGGTCGACGCCGTGCGTGCGGTAGCCGCGGCCGGCCAGGTGCGGTCCGAACAGGCCGCCGCCGCAGCCGACGTCGAGCAGCCGCGCGTCCGGCCGTTCCGGTCGCGGTACGAAGCGGGCGCGGGCGCGGGCGATCCAGCCCAGCGGCGCGAGCGGACCGCGCGGGTCCCACCACTGGTCGGCCAGACCGTCGTAGTCGGAGATGAAGTTCTTTCGGAGCCCTGACACAACCACCATCCGGGAGGGGGCCGGGCCGTGGCGGCCCGGCGTCGTGCTGTCGCCTGCGGCGGGCGCGGCCCACGTCGGGCCGCGCCCGGCGGCGGCCCGGCTCAGCCGAGCCGCGCGCCGGGTCTGGAACGGTCGGCGCGTCGCGTCACGCGGCGCCTCCCGGTTCCATCCCGGCGGGCACGGGCAGCAGGTCCGCCCGGGTGGCGTCCAGCGGCCCGCGCAGGGCCGGATGCTGGGAGGCGAAGCGGTCGACGACGCCGTGCAGATAGCGGCCGACGACCGGGGCGCGCTCGGCGAACGAGGGGTGCGACCGCAGGGCGCCCATGGCGTCCCGTACGTGGTCGCGGGCGACGTCCGCCGCGCGGCCGAGGGCGCCGGACCGGTGCGTCAGGGAAATAACCCGCTGCCGCTGTTCTTCGGACATCGGACGTTCCCGGAGAATCGGAAGCATCTCATCCGGATGCGTCCGCGCGGCATAGATGACGGGAAGCGTGTAGACGCCGTTGTGGAGATCCTTGGCGACCTGCTTGCCCGTTTCCTCGCTGCATATGTCAAGAATGTCGTCCCAGATCTGGAACGCCATCCCGAGGTGATGGCCGAAACCCTCCAGCGCCTCCTGGCCGATGTTGTCGGCGTTCGACTGGAGGGCGCCCATGAGGGCGGCCGTGCGGATCAGCCGAGCCGTCTTGCCGGAGATCGCCGCCAGGTAGTCGTCCTCGCTGCGCAGCGGGTCGTAGAGCTGGCTGGACTCCAGCATCTGGCCCACGCACACGTCGGTGAGCGTGCGGGCCATGACCGGCGCGGCGTTGACGGCGGCGGCCGCCTCCATGCAGCGGGCCAGCAGGTAGTCGCCCGTCAACAGGGCAAGTGTGTCACCGTACTTGGCGTTCGCGGTGGGCCGGCCGCGGCGGGTGCGGGCGTCGTCGATCAGGTCGTCGTGGTAGAGCGTGGCGACGTGCAGTGTCTCGACCACCGCCGCCGCGTCCACGACCCGCTGCGGTGTGTCGGCCGCGTCCTCCTCCAGCAGGTAGGCGGAGAGCAGGACCAGGGTGGGCCGCAGCAGGCGGCCGGTCTGCGCCACCGCGTACTCGATGGGCCCGGCGATCCTGCTGTGCGGCGGCGCGACCAGCGAGTGGAGTCTTTCCCTGACGCGTGCCAGGTCGCCTTCCAGGCGTTTTTGGACAAGCGTGAGCGCTTCGTCTGACGAGTACGGGCTCGCGGCGACGGCGGGCGTCTGTTTCACCGATACTTCCTTCAAATCGATCCCCCATGGAAGCCGTTAACAGGCTAGGCGTCGGAGCAAGATCGCACCAGAGAATTCGGCGACGATTTCAAGGGGAATGAGGAATTCCGGAATCCGCTTACGGGGAATGGGTCGGTCCGTTTCACCGCCCCACCGGCTCGGGACGGCTCGGCGCCGGCCGGTCGCCCGCGTCGGTGAAGTCGCGGTCGCCGTGCAGCCAGGCCACCTGGTGGTGCAGGTCGTCCTCCGAGAGGGTCCGCAGCAGCGTGTCGCGTGCCCGGGCGGCCCGGCCCGAGGCGTGGTAGAGCCGGACGCCCATCTCCCTGGCGAGCAACTGGGCGCGGGCGGTCCGCCGGTGCCGCCGCGTGTTGTAGCGGCGCAGCCCGGACGGCACGCCGTCGGCCGACGCGCCGTCCAACTCCTCGCCGAGGACCACCGCGTCCTCCAGCGCCTGGCAGGCGCCCTGGGCGGCGTACTGCAGCATCGGGTGGGCGGCGTCGCCCGCCAGCGTCACCCGGCCGTCCGTCCAGTCCGGCACCGGGTCGCGGTCGCACAGCACCCACTCCCGCCACTCCTCGCCCAGTTCGAGCAGCCGCCGGGGCGTCGGATGGGTGCCGGGGAACCGGCCGAGCACCCACTCGCGCGGCCGGGGCCGACCGGTGACCGGCTCCCGGGCGCCGTCGTCGAGTGTCGCGGCCAGGTTCAGGTACCGGCCGCCGGCGATCAGGTAGTGCACGAAGTGCCAGTTCGGGCCGGCCCACAGCGTCACCGTGTTCCAGCGGAGCTCCGGCGGCACCCGGTCGATCGGGATGACCGAGCGGTAGATGGTGTGCCCGGACACCCGGGGCGGGCCGTCGCCCACCAGCCGCGCCCGCACGGTGGAGCGCAACCCGTCGGCGCCGACGAGTAGTTCGCCGTGGTGGCGGCGGCCGTCCAGGGTCTCCGCGGTCACCCCCGAGGCGTTCTGCTCGTAGCGCCGGACGGCCGTGCCCGCGAGGAGTTCCACGCCCTTGGCCTCCCGGCATGCGGTGAGCAGCGGCTGGTGCAGATCGGTGCGGTGGACCACCGCATACGGATTGCCGAACCGCCGCCGGTACCGCTCGGTCAGCGGTACGGCGACCAGGCGTCCGCCGGACGTGCCGTCCATCAGCCGCAACTCGTCGACGAAAACAGCCTGTTCGCGGACCTGGCGGCCGACGCCGAGGACGTCCAGTGCGTGGAAGGCGTTCGGCCCGAGCTGGATGCCGGCGCCGATCTCGGCGAAGGCCTCGGCGCGCTCCAGGACGGTGACGCGGTGTCCGTGCCGGGCCAGGGACAGCGCGGTGGCCAGTCCGCCGATGCCGCCGCCGGCGACGAGTGCGTGAACCATGGAAAATCCCCCGTGTGTGGTGCCTGTGCGGATGTCAGCCGCCCGGTAGGGCGGCGGGCGTGCGGGCCAGCTCGGCCAGCAGTGTGCCGAGGATGCGCGGCCCGTCCTCGGTCAGTACCGACTCGGCGTGGAACTGGGTGGAGGCGAACTGGCCGCCGCGCAGGGCGTGCACCTCGCCGGTCGCCTCGTCGCGGCTGACCCGCACCCGTCCGTACGCCGGATGGTCGACGACGTCCCGGTCGGAGCGGGCGGCGAACGTGTTGTAGAAGCCGACGCGTTCGCGGCGCCCGAAGAGGTCGATCTCCCGTTGCAGCCCCTGGCTCGGTACCGTGCGGCGGACCAGCTCGAAGCCGAGCAGCGAGCTGAGCACCTGGTGACTGAGGCACACCGCCAGGAAGGGCCTCTCCTCCACCAGCAGGCGGGAGATCGCCGACCTGAGATGACGGACCAGCCCGTCC
>NZ_VJYK02000424.1 GCF_007097205.2 Streptomyces alkaliterrae | reverse complement strand
GTGGGGCGTTGGGCGGGTCGTGAGTGCTGAGCCGTGGGTCGTGCCGGATGAACTGTGGGAGCGGATCGAGCCGTTGCTGCCCCGGCGTGAGCGTCGCTTCCGCTATCCGGGGCGCAAGCCGGTGCCGGACCGGCAGGTACTGTGCGGCATCCTCTACGTCCTCTACCAGGGCATCCAGTGGGAGTACCTGCCCAAACAGCTGGGCTTCGGCTCGGGGATGACATGCTGGCGCAGGCTGAGGGACTGGAACGAGGCCGGCGTGTGGGACCGCCTCCACCATGTCCTACTGGCCGAACTCAACGCCGCCTGCCGGCTGGACTGGTCCCGCTGCGTGGTCGACTCAAGCCACGTCAGAGCGCTAAAAGGGGGCACCAGACGGGCCCGTCGCCCGTCGACCGGGGCCGGACAGGCTCCAAACACCACCTGATCACCGACGGCCGCGGCACCCCGCTCGCCGTGATCCTCACCGGAGGCAACCGCAACGACGTCACCCAGCTCCTCCCCCTGCTGGACGCCATTCCGCCAGTCAGGGGCCGGGTCGGCAGACCCCGCCGCAAGCCGCAGTCCCTCTTCTCCGACCGGGGCTACGACCACGACATCTACCGCGACCAGGTCCGCGCCCGGGGGATCGTCCCGGCGATCGCCCGGCGCGGCACCCGTCACGGCACGGGCCTGGGCACCTACCGCTGGGTCGTCGAGCGCACCTTCGCCTGGCTCCACGGCTTCCGACGCCTCCGCACCCGCTGGGAACGCAGAGCCGACATCCACGAAGCCTTCCTCAAACTCGCCTGCTGCATCATCACCGAACGACAGACCCGCTCATTGTGTTAGGAACTCTAAGTCAGCGTCGGCTCACGTTGCCCCGCCTTCTTCACGGCTGGAGAGCGTTCCCTCTACGGTGCCAGGTGGTGCGCGGGGATGTGAGTGGACATTCGAGTAGGAAGCCGAAGGAGTTCAAGTGGCTGAGGAAAGCGGTTCGCAGCGGTACGTGGACGACTCCGAGTTCATGGAGTTCACCCAGAACGACCCAGTGGCAGCCAGGAGGATGCGGCTGACGCTGGAGAAGCTCGCGGAAGGAGGCGCTGGTGACACTGTCAAGGAGATGGCGCAGGAGGTGCTGACTGGGCGGATGGGCCTGCGAGAGGCGGTCGCGAATCCTACCTACGCCGAGGGGCTGATTTCCAGCATGCAGCCATTCAAGGAGAAGTGGGACGAGCTTTCCGACGACCAGCGCGCGGAGTTGGCAGCCGAAGGGGAACGGATGATTGCGGAGCAGGAGCGGGAGCTACGTGAGGAGCGCGCCCAGGGGCAGGCCAGCTCGCGTCGGGATGGAGGGCCCCGGCACACGGGCGGATGGTCCTTGTACTGACCCCGGGGCTTCCACGAGGCACCGCCTGCCGTCATCTGACCGAGCTGTGCGACGGTCCCTGCGATCATGCAAGCGACAGTGCAGCAAGCGCTGTCGCCTAAGGAACGCCGCCGACGATGAGGATCTCTCGGCCCGTAGAGCGGCTGCGATGATTACCACCGTCGCGCTGGATCCGAGCAGGGTCTCGGCCTCGCTTGGGAGTGATTGAGCTTCTTCGATATGGCCACCGATCAGGTGACTGCCTGCGACCGTAACGAGCGAGGCCCCCCCGGGCTGTTGATCGAGATGCCTGACGTCTCAATCACGTTGCTCGGGGGCCTCGTTGGTCATCCATCCTGCCGCACTCGATCTGCCGCATGCACTCGTGGAGTGGGTCACCATGCTGATCGTCACCGGTGGCCGCGGCGGGTCTCGTCGTGTTCGCCCGGCTGATCCACGACACAGGCTCCGAACGCGGCTTCCTCGACGCCCACGTGCTGGCCCGCCGCCACGCGAAGTAGCCCTCTGATCGCGTGATCACCGCGTAACTTCGGGACGGTGGAAGCAGTAGCCCGGCCCGCAGCCCGGGTCATCTGCCTGGATGCCGACCACCGCCTTCTCCTCCTGCACTGGCGGGATCCGAAGGAGGGGACGTGGCTGTGGGAGCCGCCTGGCGGCGGCATCGAGCCAGGCGAGACGCCGCTGACGGCAGCGCGGCGTGAACTGGCCGAGGAAACCGGCCTCGATCCGGCTGGGGTCGCCGACGGTCGATACTCGTCGAGCGCGATGTGCGTTGGAACGGCAGGCACTACAGAGGGAAGGAGCACTTCTTCGTCGCTCGGTTCCCCGATGAGCGGCCGGCCTTGGCTCGGACCGGCCTACTCCCCGACGAGCAGGTGAACCTAGGCACGCACGTCTGGATCGTGCCGGATGATCTGAACACCCTGCGGGACCCTGTGGAGCCACCAGGACTGCTGACGGTGCTCGACTCCCTTCTGCCAGGCGTTCCATGGCGCAAGCACCTATGAAGTACGGAGACTCCTCGCCGGGCGCGGTCCACGTCTGGGATCTCAACGTTCAGCTACGAACGTGCCTCGTTGGGGGACCACGAACAGAACCCTCTCCTCCACGAGCAGTGCGATCGCCCGTCGCACAGTGGTGCGGGCGAGGCCGTACTCCTGAACGAGTCGTGCTTCGGAGGGGATTGCCCGGTTGGGTGCCCAGTCGCCCCGAGCGATCCGAGCCTTGAGGATGCCGGCGAGCTGGCGGTACGGCGTGACCGGCCCGTCGTGGTCGATGACGTCATCAGGTCCGAAGTCCATGACTCCGAGGCTAGAAGTATGACTAATGATCGGCACATGGAGATACGTAGCGATACGTGTCGCTGCCAGATACGCTCTTGACGTAGGAGACCCCCGCGACGGCGGCCACCGTCCGGGGGCGTGGTCAAACGCTGGTTGAGGAGCGTCGACGTGTACAAGGCTATCTGCCTTGCCCACCTGTGGTGGAGGTTGTTGTTCGGACTGCCTGGGGGTGGGCCGGCGCATGCCGTGCTCGCGGCCGGTGCGGTGTCGGCGGTCGAGATCCGCATGGCGCGACTCGGACGAGTGCGGTGGAGGCCGTTGCCCGGCCGGCGGACGCGGTCGGGTCGGGGCCTGGCGGAGGACTGGCTGGACGGAGACGCCTCGCGTCTCGTCCGGCCGTACGTCGTGCGGGAGGAGAACGCTGACCGGCTGACGTCGTGTGAACGGTGCGGTCAGGGGATGGCGTCGTGAGCGACCCGGATGGCCTGGGGTACCGGCGGCCGGATCCTGCCGCGCGGTTCTGCGCGTTCTGCGACAAGAGGGTGGTGACCCCGGTGAAGGTGGCTGAGGTGGACGGGGCGACCGGGCCGGGGCGGGTGGTGCTCGCGTGCAGACCGTGTGCGGTGCGTCTCACCACCGCCGGGTGGCAGACATGAGCGCCGCCAGGCGGCGCGCTGCTCTGCGTATCGTCCGAGTGAAATGGGCCGTGGCTGGGGCACGCCGAGGCGTGCGAGTACTGCCGAGTCAACAGCGCGGGCTGCGTGCACGGCCGGGCCTTGCACCTCGCCTGGCTGTCGGCGCGCGGACTGTTCCCGCGCGAGTAAGTAGCGCGACTGACGGGTGGTGCGCCCCCCGACTACCACCCGTCAGTTGCCAGCAGCGGAGGTAAGGGGATTGTTGGGTCGTGTCCGCGTAGCGCGTCAGCGTTCCGGGGGACGGTCCCACGCTCCGCGTGTCCGTGCGGCGTCGTGGTGGATGCTTGGCGGGGCCGGAGGGGGAGG
>NZ_VJYK02000423.1 GCF_007097205.2 Streptomyces alkaliterrae | reverse complement strand
GGGCAGTCGGGGGTGAAGTCGGTGGGGGCGGAGTAGGACTCGGCGTAGTTCGTCCAGCCCGGTCGCGCCCCGCCGACCGCGATGCGGCGGTAGCCGCCGGGCACTTCGTCGAACTTGACGGTGTCCGCCGCGCGTACGACGACGTGGCTCACGCCGCCGCGCCGGACCCGGTCCGTCAGGTCCGCCGGCCCGAGCAGCGGCGTCGCGGGGATCACCGCGACCCGCAGCTTCATGGCGGCGAGCATGGTCTCCCACAGCTCCTGCTGGTTGCCGAGCATCACCAGCAGCCGGTCGCCGGGGCGTACCCCGAGTGAGCGCAGCCAGCACGCGACCTGCCCGGAACGGGCGGACATCGCGGCGAAGCTGATGCGTGTCTCGGCGCCGTCCTCCTCCACGATGTGCAGCGCCGTCCGCTGGTTGCCGTCGGCGAGCGGGTCGAACCAGTCGAGCGCCCAGTTGAACTCCTCCGGGCGGGGCCACACGAACTTGTCGCAGGCCGTCCGATAGTCGTCCCGATGTCGTAGCAGGAAGTCCCGGGCCGCCCGGAACTCCGCCGTCGCGTCGCTGATAACCATGGCCTCACCCTCACATCGTCGTGAGCAAGCCGGATCGCACAACACCTCACCACAGCGCGAGTCCCGGCGGAACCCCCCGTACGGCGGGCCGGGAGGGGCGCGAAGCTGACGCGCGGGCCCGTACGAACGTTCCCGCCGTCGCCCCTCCCGGCCGGCGACCCGCCGAGATCATCCGCTCAGGAGACGCTGCCAGTCACGCCGCACGAGCAGCCCGCCCGGCGACTCCAGCCGGCCTCCCGCCCGGCGCAGCGTCTCCACCGCCGCGCCGACGTCCGCGTTCTCGCCCGGACGAGCGGTCGTCGCGGTCAGCAGCGGCCAGATGTCCGAGCCCAGGTAGCCGCGCTCGTCCGCGCTCGCGCGCAGCGTCGCCGTGCAACTGTGCGGCAGCACGCCGTGCGCGTCGGCGAGCCGCGCCACCGCGCGACGCGTCGCCGGACCGAACACGCCGTCCGTCGGTACGTCGGAGAACCCGCGCGCCCGCAGCAGATGCTGCGCCGCCCGCACTCGCGGCCCGGCGTCGTTCGGTCGCAACAGCGGCCATTTCAGAGGGAGTTCGAACGGCCCCCGCTGTCCCATCGCCTTTGCCACGGCTCGGCGGAGTTCGTCAAGCCTGCCGTACAGGACCTCGCCCGGGCACTCGGTCGAGTTGAAGTCCCGGTGCCCCATGATGCTCTCCACCGGACGCCCGTAGCGTGTGGCGATCCAGGCGATGAGCGCCACCAGCGAGTCCCAGAGCGCGGGCGGCACGTCCACGGTGACGTACAGGCCCTCGTTCTCGATGCCGACGACCTCGCTGTTGCGGCCGCCGACATTCGCCCCGACGACGTGCCGTCCGCCGTCGTGCACCACCTCCAGGCTGCGGTGCCGCCCCTCCAGGACGTGGCCGCCGCGACTGTTGGTGAACTGCTGGCCCGAGTCGATCCAGCCACGCGTGTCCATGTGGAAGCGCTGGATGCTGCGGCAGACGCGCATGGCGTGCGTCAGCGAGTGGTCCTCGCTGTTGCCGGGCTCGGCGGTGTGGTGGACGACGATGTAGCGCGGCACCCGGTCCAGCACCTCGATCTCACCGGCCGGTGGCCGCGCGCCCCACTCGGCTGTCCCGTACACACGAGGCGCCGGCACCGAGCCCTTCCGCTCTGCCGTCGGCGCCGCGCCGGCCGGCCGGCCGGCCACCGCGATCCCGGTCGCTCCGGCCGCGCCGAGGCCCAGTACTCCGGCGCCGCGCAGCAGCGCCCGCCGGTCCAACGATGATGCTGCGGTCACGTTCCCTCTCCCTGGCCTGGGAGGACAAGAACGAATACCGCCCGCGGGCGGTCACGCGCCCACGTCCCGTCAGGTGGCGCGGCCGCGCTCCGCGCTCAGGGCCTGTCCGGGTAGAGCCACCCACGCAGGAGGCGGCTGAGCTGGGGCATCACGAGGTAGGTGAGCGTCGGGGCGAGGAAGAGGGGCAGTACGGCGGCGCGGAGGAGCAGCGGGACGTCACCCAGACGGGGGGCGGCCTGCCACGTGTGGAGCAGGGCGAACGGGTAGACGGCAAGCAGCGTCGTGAGCGCCATCTTCCAGCGGGCCGGTGGCCGGGCGACTCCGTCGGGGACGGTGAACCAGGACTCCATCCCGGTGGTCGTCAGATGGGGGTGCGCCGGGCGGGCGATGCCGTCGAGCCGGTCGTGCCATTCGGCCCGCTCGGCCGACCCCATCCAGCGTTCCAGGCTCTCGGTGTCCGCGAACCGGACGACGGCGTGGAAGCGGCGGCCTTCCCCTTCCGGCTGGAGCCAGGTGACGCCCTGCTGACCGTGGAAGGTGCTTGCGACGCGCTGGATGCCGTGCGCCCACTCCCGGAAGTCGGCCTCCCGACCCGGTTCCACCAGCCAGGTGTAGACGGCGCTCACCTGGTCGTCACCGGTGACACGCCGGTCGTGCGTGGGCTTCGTCATGCCGCCCACCGTAGGGAAGCTTGTCCTGATATGCACCTCGTGGTGTGAAGTCGGGCACCCCGAGGACGCCCCCCCCACACTCACCGGAGTAACGGCCATGACCCAGAGCGCGGCGGACACCGCACAGGCCACCGAACGCGGACCCATGCCGGAGAAGGTTCGGCTCACCGTCAACAACAGCGAACGAGTGATCGAGATCGAGCCACGCGTGAGCCTCCTCGCGGCCCTGCGCGACGAACTCCATCTCACCGGCGCCAAACGCGGCTGCGACCAGGGCACCTGTGGCGCCTGCACCGTCCTCGTCGACGGTCGCCGCGTGCTGTCCTGTCTCACCCTCGCCATCGCCTGCGAGGGCCAGGACGTCACCACCGTCGAGGGCCTCGCCCGGCCCAACGGCAGCCAGGACGGCCAACTCCCCCCGCTTCAGCAGGAGTTCGTCACCCACGACGCGTTCCAGTGCGGCTACTGCACCCCGGGACAGATCATGTCCGCCCTCGGCTGCGTCCAGGAGGGCCATGCGGAGGACAACGCGGAGATCGGCGAATGGATGAGCGGCAACATCTGCCGCTGCGCCGCCTACCCCCACATCCGCGACGCCATCCGCGCCGCCCGCGAACGTCTCTGAAGGAGCCCGGAATGCGTCCGCTCACCTACCTCCGCGCCGACAGCGTCGAGACCGCCGTCAGCGCCGTCCAGGCCGACCCCGGCAGCCGGTTCCTCGCCGGTGGCACCACCGAGATCGACTTGCTGCGTCTGCACGTCCGCACCGCCCGCCGCCTCGTCGACATCAACCGCCTGCCGCTCGGCGGCGTCGAGGAGCTTCCCGACGGCGGCCTGCGCATCGGCGCACTCACCCGAATGAGTGAAACCGCCGCCCACCAGACCGTCCGCGACCGCTACCCGATGGTCGCCCAGGCACTCGAACTCGGCGCGTCCGCGCAACTCCGCCACATGGCATCCATGGGCGGCAACATGATGCAGGCCGTGCGCTGCGGCTACTTCCGCGACCACCAGGCACCATGCAACAAGCGGGAACCCGGCACCGGTTGCGCCGCCCTCGAAGGCGTCAGCCGCACCCACGCCGTGCTCGGCACCAGCGAGCACTGCATCGCCACCCACCCCTCCGACGTCGCCGTCCCGCTCGCCGCCCTCGACACCGTCGTCCACACC
>NZ_VJYK02000422.1 GCF_007097205.2 Streptomyces alkaliterrae | reverse complement strand
AGCTGTGTATAAGAGACAGCTCCACCCCCGCCTGGCCCCACCACGCCCTACTGACCCTGTAACCCACCACAACACAAAAGGCCAGGTCACGTGCTACGTGACCTGGCCTTTGGGTGAGCCGCCTAAGGGAATCGAACCCTTGACCTACGCATTACGAGTGCGTCGCTCTGGCCGACTGAGCTAAGGCGGCGTGCTGCGGTGCGGCGACCGCGGCGCGGACCAGTCTACACAGTCCGGGGAGGTGGTCGGCGCCATGGGCGGAGGGGTCAGGGGCAGCGCTTGCCGGGAGGTGGGACGCGGCCTTCGAGGAGGTACGCGTTGACCGTGTCGTTGACGCAGTCGCCGCCGCGGACGTAGGCGGTGTGGCCGTCGCCGTCGTAGGTGAGGAGGGTGGCGGAGCGGAGTTGTTCGGCGAGGCTCTCAGCCCAGATGTAGGGGGTGGCCGGGTCGCGGGTGGTGCCGATGACGAGGATGGGGTCGGCGCCGGCGGCCTCGATGCGGTGGGGGCGGCCGGTCGGCTTCGCCGGCCAGTCGGCGCACATCAGCGCGGCGTAGGCGAAGCCGCGCCCGAAGACCGGGGAGACCTGCTCGAAGGAGGGCACGGCCTTGCGGGCCTCCGCGGGGTCGGCGAAGGCGGCCGGTTGGTCGAGGCAGCTGACGGCGGTGTAGGCGAACATGATGTTGCCGTAGCTGCCGTCGGGGTCGCGTTCGTGATAGGCGTCGGCGAGCCGGAGGAGGGCGGCGCCGTCGCCCTTCATCGCGTCGGCGAGGGCGTCGCGGAGCATGCCCCAGGCGTTCTCGTCGTACATGGCGAAGATCACGCCGGTGGTGGCTAGGGCCTCGGTCAGGGGGCGGTCGCCGTCGGTGTCGAGGGGGTCGCGGTCGACGCGTCGGAAGAAGTCGGCGAGGCGTCCGGCGGCGTCCTTGGCGCTGGTGGTGCCCAGGGGGCAGCCGGAGCGGCGGACGCAGTCGGCGGCGAACGCGTTGAACGCGGTGTTGAAGCCCGCAGTCTGGTCGCGGTTGAGTTGTTCGGCGCTGAGGGAGGGGTCCATCGCGCCGTCCAGGACGAGGCGGCCGGCCCGGGAGGGGAAGAGGCCGGCGTAGGTCGCGCCGAGGTGGGTGCCGTAGGAGAAGCCGACGTAGTGCAGCTTGCGGTCGCCGAGGACCTCGCGGAGGACGTCCATGTCGCGTGCGGCCTCGACGGTCGACACGTGGTCGAGGAGTTTGCCGGCCTGGCGGCGGCAGCCGTCGGCGAACCGCTTGTTGGCGGCGGTGAGGGCCCTGGTCTCGGCGGCGTCGTCGGGGGTGACGTCGAGTTGTGTGTGGCGGTCCATCGCCGGGCCGTCAAGACACTCGATGGGCTCACTGCCGGCGACGCCGCGCGGGTCCATGCCGACAATGTCGTAGCGCGCCCGGATCTCGGTCGGGAAGCCGATGCCCGCGGCGAGCCGTACGTACTCGACGGCGGAGCTGCCGGGCCCGCCGGGATTCACCATCAGGGAGCCGATGGGCTTCTTCGAGCCGGTCGCGCGGGTGCGGACGACGGCCAGGGGCACGTCCTCGTCGCCGTCGGGCGCGGCGTAGTCGAGGGGGACGCGCAGCGTGGCGCACTCGAAACCCTTGGTACCGCAGTCGCGCCAGCGCAGCCGCTGCCCGTAGTAGGGGCGCAGCTCGTCGGGGACGGCGGTGGGGAGCGGTTGGAGGAGTTCGGTCGTGCCGGGTTCGCGCTTGCCGTAGTCCTGCGGTTCGAGGGGCGGCGCGGCGCTGCCGCCGCCGTCGGTGCAGCCGGTGAGGAGCAGCGCCGCGGTCAGCAGCGCGGCGGCGGCGCGGCGTAGTCCCTTGTTTCCCATGCGCGACCTCTCGCCGACCGTCCGGACGTCCCTGGCGGGAGCGTACAACGCGGTAAACGATCAAGCAGGGCGGTGAGGTTCCGGCGGTGGGGGTGTCAGCGCGCGTGTGTCAGCGCGGTGTCAGGCGGAGCGGAGGCTGACCGTCATGGCCTCGACCGCGAGCAGCGGGGCGACGTTGCGGTCCAGGGCCTCACGGCAGGCGAGGACGGCCTCCATCCGGCGGAGGGTCTGCTCGGGGCGGCTGCTCGCGGCGACCTCCGCCACGGCGTCGTCCGCGCCGCCTCCGCCGACGCCCACCGCCGTGCCGAGCTGGCGGGCCAGCACGTCGCGATAGAAGGCGGTGAGGTCGGTGAGCGCCAGGTCGAGCGAGTCGCGCTGCGTCCGGGTGGCGCGGCGCTTCTGGCGGTCCTCCAGCTCCTTCATGGCGCCGGCCGTGCCGCGCGGCATCCGCTTGCCCTCGCTGCCGCCGAGCGCGGCCCGCAGCTCCTCCGTCTCCTTGCCGTCCAACTCCTCGGCCATCTGCTTGGCGTCCTCGGTCGCCGCGTCGATCAGCTCCTGCGCAGCCTTGAGGCAGCCGCCGACGCCGTCCACCCGCAGGGGGATGCGAAGCACCGTCGTGCGGCGGGCCCTGGCGCGCTCGTCGGTGGCCAGCCGGCGGGCCCTTCCTACGTGGCCCTGGGTGGCGCGGGCGCAGTCGTGGGCGAGCGCCGGGTCGACGCCGTCTCGGCGGATCAGCAGGTCGGCGACGGCCTGCACGGGCGGCGTGCGCAGGGAGAGTTGGCGGCAGCGGGAGCGGATCGTGGGCAGCACGTCCTCGGTGGAGGGCGCGCACAGCAGCCAGACCGTGCGGGGGGCGGGTTCCTCGACGGCCTTGAGCAGGACGTTCCCGGCGCCCTCGGTGAGGCGATCGGCGTCCTCCAGGACGATCACCTGCCAGCGCCCGCCCGCCGGGGAGAGCTGGGCCCGCCGCACGAGGTCGCGGGTCTCCTTCACGCCGATCGTCAGCAGGTCGGTGCGGACGATCCGCACGTCGGCGTGGGTGCCGACGAGGGTGGTGTGGCAGCCGTCGCAGAAGCCGCAGCCGGGGGCGCCGCCCAGCGCCCGGTCGGGGCTGACGCACTGGAGGGCGGCGGCGAACGCGCGGGCCGCCGTCGCCAGGCCGGAGCCGGGCGGGCCGGTGAACAGCCAGGCGTGCGTCATCGACGAACCGCCGGTGGGCGCGGGCTCGCCCGCCGCCGCGGCGGTGACGTACGCGTCGGCGTCACGGGCGGCGGCCGTCAGCTGAGCCGCGACCCGGTCCTGGCCGACCAGGTCGTCCCAGACCGCCATGGGTCTCCCTCCGTCGGTCGGGCCGGTCGTGCTGCCGGGCCTGTCGTGCTGTCGAGCTGTCGAGCTGTCGAGCTGTCGTCGGCCATTCTCCGTCATCGCACTGACAGCGGGGGACGGCCCGGCGGGCGGGGCCGGGTGACGGCGGTGGTGCGGAGGCGGTCAGCGGCGTTTCCCGCGGTTCCGGCCGTTGTCCCCCGCGTCCCCGGCGTTCTTGGCGTTCCCGGCGTCCCCCGCGTTCCCGGCGTCGCCGGTGTCCTCGAACGGGCCGAGGAGTTCGTCGGCGAGCGTGGGGAGGTCGTCCATCGGTGTCTCCTCCGCCCACTCCGGACGTGGGCGGCGCGGCCGGCCGCTGTCGTCGAGCTGGCGCAACTCGCGGGTGCGGTCGGGGGCCTCGTTCTCCGGTGCGCGCGGAAGCGCCCTGGTCTCGGCCTCGTCCGGCACGGGCGGGGTGCCCCCGGCGGCGGGGCCTTCCCGGCGGGCGACTCGGGGGTTACCTGCGGG
>NZ_VJYK02000421.1 GCF_007097205.2 Streptomyces alkaliterrae | reverse complement strand
AGAAGTACCTCAACGCCGACTTCGCGGAGAACGGCGGCAAGGCCGCCGAGTTCCTGAAGAACTTCGAGTGGAGCACCGAGGACCAGAACGCCGTCGAGAAGAGAGCAACCCCGCCATGCACCACAAGCGCATACGCACCTCGCTCACCGTCGCCGCCGGCCTCACCGGCGTCCTCGCCCTCAGCGCCTGCGGCGCCGCCGACACCGGCAACGCCAAGGGCGGCGCCGACAAGGTCACCCTCGCCATGCCCTCCTGGGTCGGCGCCGAGGCCAACGTCGCCGTCGCGGCAAAGCTCCTCGAAGACGAGCTGGGCGTGAGAACGTCCATCAAGACCATCGACGAGTCCCTGGCCTTCGACGCCCTGCACCGCGGCCAGGCCGACGCCATCCTCGAGGACTGGGGCGGCGCGCCGAAGAAGGTCGAGCAGTACGTCGAGAAGCGCAAGACCATCGTCTCCGGCGGCGGCCTCGGCGTGGAGGGCCACATCGGCTGGTTCGTGCCCAAGTACTACGCCGACAAGAACCCCGACGTCCTCGACCACAAGAACCTCAACAAGTTCAAGGACGACTTCAAGACCCCCGAGTCCGGCGGCAAGGGCCAGTTCATCGGCGCCGCGCCCTCGTACACGTCCTACGACAAGCACCTGATCAAGAACCACAAGCTGGACTACAAGATCCTGCCCACCGGCAGCGAGGCCGCCCAGCTCAAGGAGATCCAGCGGCTCTACAAGGCGAAGAAGCCCTTCCTCACCTACTGGTGGGACCCGCAGTGGATGAACGCCGACATCGACATGGTCGAGGTCAAGCTGCCCGAGTACACCGAGGGCTGCAACGTGCCGGAAGCCGACACCAAGTGCGGCTACGACACCAACATGCTCCAGAAGTACCTCAACGCCGACTTCGCGGAGAACGGCGGCAAGGCCGCCGAGTTCCTGAAGAACTTCGAGTGGAGCACCGAGGACCAGAACGCCGTCGCGAAGATGATCGCCGGCGACAAGATGAAGCGCGAGGAGGCCGCCGCCAAGTGGATCGCGGACAACAAGTCCACGTGGGAGAAGTGGATCCCCAAGGACTGACCCCGCGGCCCTGACGGCCACCCCGAGCGCCCCGGCCGCGCGCACCCCGCGCGGCCGGGGCGCCGTCATCTTCCTTGTCACACACGTTCGTTGACGAGTCGTCTGCCTGCCGCGACCATCCCGAGCATGACAACAGGTGAAGTGGTTTCCCGCTTTCCCGACGGCTTCCTGTGGGGCGTGTCGACGTCCGCCTTCCAGATCGAGGGCGCGCTGGAGGAGGACGGCCGCGGCCCCTCCGTCTGGGACGCCTTCACCGCCGTCCCCGGCAACGTCAAGGACGGCACGACGGCCGCGACCGCCTGCGACCACTACCACCGCTACCGCGAGGACGTGGCCCTGATCCACGACCTCGGCGTCGTCGCCTACCGCTTCTCGATCGCCTGGCCACGTGTCGTCCCCGAGGGCACCGGCCCGGTCAACCCGGCCGGCCTCGACTTCTACGACCGCCTCGTCGACGAGTTGTGCGCCCGAGGCCTCGAACCCGTCCCCACTCTCTTCCACTGGGACACCCCGCTCGCCCTGGAGGAGTCCCACGGCGGCTGGCGGCACCGCGACACCGCCGCCCACTTCGCCGACTACGCCGCCGCCGTCGCGGACCGCCTCGGCGACCGCGTCACCCGCTGGATCACCCTCAACGAGCCCGCCGAACACACCCTCCTCGGCCACGCCCTCGGCCAGCACGCACCCGGCCACACCCTCGTCTTCGACGCCCTCCCCGTAGCCCACCACCTCCTCCTCGGCCACGGCCTGGCCGCCGAAGCCCTCCGCTCTGCTTCGGGGGAAGCCCGCATCGGCATCGCCAACTCCCACGGCCCCGTCTGGCCCGCCTCCGACGACCACGCCGACAAGGCCGCCGCCGACCTCTACGACCTCCTCCTCAACCGCCTCTTCGCCGACCCGCTTCTCCTCGGCCGCTACCCCGAAGGCATCGCCGAACTGATGCCCGCCGCCGACCTCGCCGCCGACCTCAAGCTCATCGGCCGCCCCCTGGACTGGTACGGCGTCAACTACTACCAACCCACCAAGGTCGCCGCCCCCGACGGCACCTCCACGGACTACGCCGGACTGCACCTCCCCGCCGACCTCCCCTTCACCCCGCGCCCGATCGAGGACCACCCGCTCACCGACTTCGGCTGGCCCGTCGTCCCCGAAGCCCTGACCGAACTCCTCCTCCACCTCCGCACCCGATACGCCGACCGCCTCCCGCCGCTGATCATCACCGAGAACGGCTGCTCCTACCCCGGCCTCGACGACCAGGAACGGATCAGCTTCCTGCGCGGCCACCTCCACGCCCTGCACACCGCGATGCAGTCCGGCGCCGACGTCCGCGGCTACTTCGTCTGGTCGCTCCTGGACAACTTCGAGTGGGCCGAGGGCCACGCCCGCCGCTTCGGCCTCGTCCACGTCGACTACCCGACACAGCGCCGCACCCCCAAGGCCTCCTACCACTGGCTACGCGCCGCCCTCCACGCGGCGACGGACCGCCCGTGACCGCCACGGCCGCGCACGACGCGCTCGCCGAGCCCGTCCACCCCGTCCCCGGCCGCTGGACCGCCGCCCTCGCCCTCGCCAACGGCGCGATCTGGGTCGGCTGGTACGGCCCGCTCCAGATCCTCCTCGCCCTCCAGGCCGCCGAGTACGCCCCGGCGGGCATGTCAAAGGAGTCGATGCTGGCCTGGGTCACCGGCGCCGGGGCCCTCGTCTCGCTGATCGCCAACCCGGTCTTCGGAGCCCTCTCCGACCGCACCACCGCCCGCTGGGGCCGCCGCACCCCCTGGATCGTCACCGGTGCCGCAGGCGGCGCCGCCTCCCTCCTCCTCCTGGCGACCGCCACCTCCTTCCTGACGATGGCGCTCGGCTGGTGCCTCGTCCAACTCACCCTCAACGCCGCGTTCGCCGCCGTCACCGCCGCCGTCCCCGACCGCGTCCCGCGCGGCCAACGCGGCACGGTCGGCGGCTGGTTGGGCGCCGCCCAGATCCTCGGCGTCGTGACCGGTGCCGGTCTCGCCACCCTCGTCGGCGGCATCGCGGCCGGCTACGCGGCCTGCGCCGCCTTCGCCCTGATCGGCGTCCTCCCCTACGTCCTACGCCACCGCGACCCACCACTCCCCGCCACCGCCCGTCCGCCCTTCGCCTGGCGCCCGTTCCTCACCGGCTTCTGGCTGAGCCCCCGCCGCCACCCCGACTTCGGCTGGGCCTGGCTGACCCGCTTCCTGATCAATCTCAGCAACGCCCTGGTCCTGCTCTACCTCCTCTACTACCTCCGCGACCGCCTCTCCCACCCCGCCCCCGACGAGGGCGTCCTGATCCTCACCGCCGTCAACGCCGCAACCCTGCTCGCGACAGTCGTCACCGGCGGCGTCTGGTCCGACCGGGTGGGCCGCCGCAAACCGTTTGTCCTCTGGTCCGGCGTCCTGATGGCGGCGGCCACCCTGATGCTCGCCCTCTGGCAGACCTGGCCGGGTGCGATCGTCGCGGCGGCGGTGCTCGGCATCGGCTTCGGCGTCTTCACCTCGGTCGACTTCGCCCTGATGACGCAGGTCCTGCCGGCCGCCGCCCATCGCGGCAAGGACCTCGGCGTCATCAACATCGCCAACGCCCTCCCACAGGTCACCGC
>NZ_VJYK02000420.1 GCF_007097205.2 Streptomyces alkaliterrae | reverse complement strand
AGGCGACCTCGTCCTCGCGGCCCTGGTTGGCGTTCAGCCGCTTCCTGAAGCTCGACGACGCGCGGTCCATCCTCGGCGCCAGCCGCTCGGACATGGCGTCCCGCTGCTTGCGCAGCAGCACCAGGCTCAGCGGGGCGGAGATCAGGATGGACAGGGCGAGCAGCCACAGCGGGTTGGAGGTGCCGATGCCGGCGGGGATGACGCCGAGCCAGGCCAGCGTGGCGAGGACGACAAAGCAGGCGCCGAAGAGGCCGATCCGCATCAGCGTGTACCGGAGGGTGACGCCTGCCATGCCCGGCCGCGGTGCGGCCTCGCCGTCGCCGGTCTGCGGGGTGCTCTGGATGCTGGTCACTGCGGATCTTCCTTCTTCTGCCGGGGGCTTGAGTCCTTCTGCCGGGGTGGGTGGGCCGGCCTGCGGGCTGCCGTCACGGGAGCGGCAGCCACATCGTGATGTCGTCGCGGTAGTCGTCCTCGGCGACCTTGATCGCCTCGGGCGCCCTTCCTACCTCCTTGTAGCCGCAGGAGGCGTAGAAGTGCTCCAGGCCGAGCCCGCCGCGGCAGGTGAGCCGGATGGCCCGGATGCCGTCGAACGCCCGCGCCTCCCGCTCGGCGGCGGCCATCAGCTCGCGGCCGACGCCCCGGCCCTGGAGGGACGGGTCCACCATCACGGTGTAGAGGCCCACCCAGTGTCGCATCAGCCGGTGCTTGTTGAACGTGAAGTGCGCCGTGGCGCGCACCTCACCCTCCTCGTCGAAGCCGACGAGCTGGCGGGTGCGGCCCTCGGCGACGGCGGCCAGGTGCAGCAGGGCGTCGGGCCGCACGTCCTCGGTGGTGACGGGCGGCACGAAGCCGACCGCGCCGCCCGCGTTGACGACGTCCGTCCACAGCCGGACGAACCCGTCGAGGAGCCGGCGGTCCTGCTCGGGGTCGAGCCGGAAGCGCAGGGACACGGCGGTCTCACACCCTCATCGGCTGCGGCTCTTCGCGGCGGTCCGGGTCGGGGCCGGGGTACTCGCGGACGATCTCGTAGCGCGTGTTGCGCTCGACGGGGCGGAAGCCGGCGTCGCGGATGAGGTCGAGCAGGTCCTCGCGGGTCAGCTTGTCGGGCGTGCCGAAGTTGTCCGCGTCGTGCGTGATCTTGTACTCGACGACCGAGCCGTCCATGTCGTCGGCGCCGTGCTGCAGCGCGAGCTGCGCGGTCTGGACGCCGTGCATCACCCAGAAGACCTTGACGTGCGGCACGTTGTCGAACAGCAGCCGGGAGACGGCGAACGTCTTCAGCGCCTCGGCGCCGGTGGCCATCGTCGTCCGGGCCTGGAGCCGGTTGCGGACCTTGCCGTCCTTCATGTCCACGAAGTCGTGCTGGTACCGCAGCGGGATGAAGACCTGGAAACCGCCGGTCTCGTCCTGGAGTTCACGCAGCCGCAGCACGTGGTCGACGCGGTGCCTCGGCTCCTCGATGTGGCCGTAGAGCATCGTGGACGGCGTCTTCAGGCCCTTGGAGTGCGCGAGGCGGTGGATGCGCGACCAGTCCTCCCAGTGGGTGTCGTGGTCGACGATGTGCTGCCGGACCTCCCAGTCGAAGATCTCGGCACCGCCGCCGGTCAGCGACTCCAGACCGGCGTCGATCAGCTCGTCGAGGATCTCGTCGGCGGGCAGCCCGGAGATCTTCTCGAAGTGCTGGATCTCGGTCGCGGTGAACGCCTTCAGCGACACCGTGTCCGGCAGCGCCTCCTTCAGCGCCCGCAGCGAACGCGGGTAGTAGCGCCAAGGCAGCGTCGGGTGGAGGCCGTTGACGATGTGCAGCTCGGTGAGGTTCTCGCCTTCCATGGCCTTCGCCAGCCGGACGGCCTCCTCGATGCGCATGGTGTACGCGTCCTTCTCGCCCGGCTTGCGCTGGAACGAGCAGTACGCGCACGACGCGGTGCACACGTTGGTCATGTTCAGGTGGCGGTTGACGTTGAAGTGGACCACGTCGCCGTTGAGCCGGGTGCGGACCTCGTGGGCGAGGCCGCCCAGCCAGGCCAGGTCGTCGGACTCGTAGAGGTGGATGCCGTCCTCGCGGCTCAGCCGCTCTCCGGAACGGACCTTCTCCTCCAGCTCACGCTTGAGCCCAGCGTCCATGCGTCGCGCCTCCTTGAGTCTCGGGCTCGGTCCCTGCTTCTGCCCCGCGCGGCACGGGCGCCTTCGGCCCGTTCCGCCCGCCGCGGCCCGTCCGGGTACCGGGCGGCGCCCCTGCGGCGCGCTCGTGCTCAGTCGAGCGTACGCCACGTCCGAATCGGACCAATCGGCCGGTCCCGGGTAGCGCCGGGACCGGGCCGCGGTCACTCGCCGGGCAGCTCGCCGACCCGGTTCTCCCACTTCGTGGACAGCACGATCGTGGTGCGGGTGCGGGAGACTCCGGGGGTGCGGGAGAGCCGCCGGATCGTGCTCTCCAGCCCGTCCACGTCGCTGGCCCGGACCTTGAGCATGTAGGAGTCGTCGCCGGCGATGAACCAGCAGTCCTCGATCTCCGCCAGGTCCCGCAGCCGCCCCGCGACCTCCTCGTGGTCGGTGGCGTCGCTCAGCTGGATGCCGATGAGCGCGGTCACTCCGAGGCCCAGCGAGGGCGCGTCCACGGTCGCCCGGTAGCCGGTGATCACACCGGCGGCCTCCAGCCGGTTGATGCGGTCGGTCACGCTCGGCCCGGACAGGCCGACCAGACGGCCCAGCTCCGCGTACGAGGCCCTGCCGTTCTCCCGCAGAGCCTGGATGAGCTGCCTGTCCACCGCGTCCATGGGTTCCGTAGCCTTCCGTTGTCCCGCACGACCTGCTGTCGCTACCGTCCAGAGTTCGATCCGGGGACGAATCTAAGGCATGGGACCGTCATCGCCCGCAACTGCTATGGGGACGGTCAGTCGTCGGAGTGCTCGGACGCGGCCGTCCGGGCGCCACCGAGCTCCCCCTTCCAGCGGTGGTACAGCTCGTGCCGGACCCCCGCCGCGTCCAGGACCCGGCCCGCGACGAAGTCGACCAGGTGCTGGATGTGGGTGGCGCCCGCGTAGAACGCCGGGGACGCGGGCAGCACCACCGCGCCCGCCTCGTCGAGCGCGACCAGCTGCCGCAGCGTCGTACCCGCCAGCGGCGTCTCGCGGACCGCGACGACCAGCGGACGCCGCTCCTTCAGCGTCACGCTCGCCACCCGCTGGAGCAGGTCCTTCGACAGCCCGAGCGCGACACCGGCGACACACGCCGTGGACGCCGGCGTGATCAACATGCCGCGCGTCGGGTACGACCCGGACGAGGGACCGGCGGCCAGGTCCCCCGCCGCCCAGTACCGCACCCGACCGGAGTCGAGCGCGCCGGAGGCCTTCAGCTCGGCGCCGAACGCGTCCGTGGTGCCGTCGGCGCCGCGCGCCAGCCAGCGCTCCAGATCGGCCCGCCAGTGGGCGTCGCGGAACGGCTCACCCGTCTCGTCCAGCAGCGTCAGCCGGGCGGCCCGGCTGACCACCAGGTCCACGTCCTCACCGGCGGCCAGCAGGCCGCGCAGTACCGCCGCCGCGTACGGCGTACCGGAGGCCCCGGAGACCCCCACCACCCAGGGGACGCGCCTGCTGTCCTGTGCTGTCTCGCTCACGACACCGACCCTACGGCTCCGCCGCCCGCGTCGGGGCGGCAGATCCGTGGGGCGGGTGGTGAAACCGGCGTGGGCGG
>NZ_VJYK02000042.1 GCF_007097205.2 Streptomyces alkaliterrae | reverse complement strand
GCACGAGCCGCAGTGCGGGCGGGCCGCCCGCACTGCGGCTCGTGCCGCGCGCCCACAGCCTCTCCGACCCGACCCTCGCGCTCGACGCGAACGAGCTGTTCGAGAGCGTCGACCACGCGCTGGGCCCGCGCGCGCAGGCCGACACCGTGCTCGCCGTCCGCCGCGCGGCGGCCGTGTGGCCGCCGCTGGAGCGGCTGCTGCCTGTTCCGGGCACCCTGGAACTGTCCGACCTGGACGTGACCGACCTGCTGACCGGCGCCGCCGGCCGGCTGCGCGCCCACGGCATCGACGTCCTGTGGCCCGCGGAGGTCCGCCGCGCACTGACCGCCCGCGCGGTCGTCGGCGCCGACCTCCCGCCGCCCACCGACCTGCGTTCCTTCTTCGGCGGCGACGGCACCGTCGCGCTGCGCCGCCAGCTCCTCCTCGACGGTGAACCGCTCACCGAGGAGGAGATGGCGACGGTCGCCACCGGCGGCCCGGTCGTCCGGTTGCGGGGCGAGTGGGTGCTGGTCGACGCGGAGTCCGCCCGCACGGCCCGCGACCGCGAGGCGGGCCCGCTCACCGCCATCGAGGCACTTGCCGTCGCGCTGACCGGGTACGCGCGGATCGGCGCCGAGCAGGTGCCGGTCGCCGCCACGGCCTGGCTGCTCGCGCTGCGCGCGCGCCTCGCCGACCCGGACGGCGGCGCCGAACCCGTCCGCCAACCCGCCGCACTCGCCGCCACGTTGCGCGACTACCAGCTGCGCGGCCTGCGCTGGCTGGACCGCATGACCTCGCTGGGCCTCGGCGGCTGCCTCGCCGACGACATGGGTCTGGGCAAGACCGTCCAGCTCATCGCGCTGCACCTGCTGCGCCAGGAGCACAAGGACAGCGCCGGCCCGACCCTCGTCGTCTGCCCGGCCTCGCTGATGGGCAACTGGCAGCGTGAGATCGGCAGATTCGCGCCCGGCACGGCCGTGCGCCGCTTCCACGGCCCCGGCCGCACCCTCGACGGCGCCGACGACGGCTTTGTCCTCACCACGTACGGCACGATGCGGCTCGACGCCGACCAGTTGGCCGGACACCGCTGGAGCATGGTCGTCGCCGACGAGGCCCAGCACGTCAAGAACCCGCGTTCGAGCACCGCGAGGGCGCTGCGGCTGATCCCCGCCGACGCGAAGATCGCGCTGACCGGCACGCCGGTCGAGAACAGCCTCTCCGAGCTCTGGGCGATCCTCGACTGGACGGCGCCTGGACTGCTCGGAGGGTACGGGGAGTTCCGCCGCCGCTGGATGGCGCCCATCGACGCGGAGCGCGCGGGCACCGGGGAGAGCGTGGAGGGGGAGTCCGCTGCGCGCCGCCTGGCCGGCCTCGTACGGCCCTTCCTGCTGCGCCGCCGCAAGTCCGACCCGGGTATCGCGCCCGAGCTGCCGCCCAAGACCGAGACGGACCGCCCGGTCGCGCTCAGCGCCGAGCAGTCGGCACTGTACCGCGCGCAGGTCGCGGACGTGATGGACCGGATCCGGGACAGCGAGGGCATCAACCGCAGCGGTCTTGTCCTGAAGCTGCTCACCGGGCTGAAGCAGATCTGCAACCACCCCGCCCACTTCCTCAAGGAGGACAACGCGGTACTCACGGGCCGCTCGGGCAAACTGGACCTGCTCGACGAACTCCTCGACACGATCATCGCCGAGGACGGCGCCGCGCTGGTGTTCACCCAGTACGTGGCCATGGCGCGGCTGCTGGAGCGCCACCTGCGGGAGCGCGGCATCCCGGCCCGACTGCTGCACGGCGGCACCCCGGTGCCGCGACGCGAGGAGCTGGTGCGGCGCTTCCAGGACGGCGAAGTGCCCGTCTTCCTCCTGTCGTTGAAGGCGGCCGGCACCGGGCTCAACCTCACCCGGGCCGATCACGTCGTGCACTACGACCGCTGGTGGAACCCGGCGGTCGAGGCCCAGGCGACCGACCGCGCCTACCGCATCGGACAGACCAGACCCGTCCAGGTGCACCGGCTGATCGCCGAGGGCACGGTCGAGGACCGCATCGCCGCCCTGCTGGAGTCGAAGAAGGAGCTGGCGGACGCGGTGCTCGGCGCGGGCGAGCAGGCGTTGACGCGGCTGACGAACGACGAGCTGGCCAACCTCGTCGAGCTGAGGAGCATGTGATGGACGAGGCACGGGAGGAGCGCGGCGCACGGGGCTTCCCCGCCTTCGCCGCCCGTCGCGGCGGACGCGCCCGCGGCCGGTCGTTCTGGGCCGGCGCCTGGACCGACGCCGTCGAGGACACCTGGACGGAGGAGGAGCCGCTGAAGAAGGGCCGGTCCCTCGCGCGCACCGGGCGGATCGGCCCGATCACCGTCGGCCCCGGACGGATCTCCGCGGAGATCCACGACGGCGGAGCCACGCACACCGCGGTGGTCACCCTGCGGGAGCTGGACGACCAGGAGTGGGAACTCCTCTGGGAGAAGGCCGCCGACCGGCCCGCCGTGACGGAGGCGCTGCTGGCGGGCGAGCTGCCGGAGGACCTGCTGGAGTCGGTCGAGGACGCCCGGCTGCGGCTGCTGCCGGGCTACGGCGACCTGGAGGCGGACTGCGACTGCGGCGCGCTCGACCACCCCTGCCCGCACGCCGCGGCGCTCTGCTACCAGCTGTCGTGGCTACTCGACTCCGAACCGTCGCTGCTGCTGCTCGTCCGGGGCAGGGAACTCGCCGGGGCGGTGGAGGAGTTGAAGTCCGAACTGCTCCTCCGCGCGATGACAGCCGACGCCGAAGCCGACTCCGACGACGCCGACGCCGAAGCCGACTCCGACGGCGGTGCCGACGGGACCGAGGACGTCCCCGTCGCCGACGGCGGCGGCTCGACGGGCCGGGCCCGCGCCCCGCAGGACGACGTCGCACCGCCCGGCGTCGACCCGGTGGCCGCGTGGGCGGCCCGTGGCGCGTCGCCGCTGCCCGCGCCGCCGCCGCTGCCCGATCGCCCGGCCGGCGCCGACGAGCCCGTCACCGGCATCGAGGCCGACCCCCTGGACCGGCTGGTCACCGACGCGGCCGTGCGGGCCCGCGGCCTGCTCGCGTACGCCCTCGGGCTGACCGCCGAACCCGCGCCGCCGCTCGATCTGTGGCGGGACACGGTCCGCGTCGCCGCCACCCACCCGGACCCGAGGGTGCCCGCGCGGCTGCGCGAGAGCTGCGGCCGACCACCGCACGAGCTGGACCGGGCGGCCGCCGCCTGGCGGACCGGCGGGCCGGCCGGCCTGGACGTGCTGGAGCACACCTGGTCGCCGTCCGCCCAGGAGACCGCCCGCGCGCGGGCGGCGCTCGCCGCGGGCTGGGAGGCGGACGAGCCGCCCGAGTTGGAAGTACGCGACAACCACTGGACCCTCACCCGGCAGGGACTCCAGCTCCGCCTCGGTCGCGACGGCCGCTGGTACCCCTACCGCCGGGAGGCCGACGCGTGGTGGCCCGCCGGACCCCCGCACGCCGACCCCTCCGACGCCCTCATGGACCTCGTCGAAGCCTGAGTCCCCTCACCCGCCGCCGACGAGGCGGTCGAAGTCGTCGATGTAGGAGCTGTTCGCCACCGGCACGGAGGCAAGGAACTCCGCCGGCAGGTCGAACGCGTCGACCAGCGCCGTCATGTGCGGGGCGAGTTCGGCGGTGACGGCGTCGACGGCCGTGGGCAGGGCCCGTACGTGCTGGGCCGTCAGATGGCCGTCCGCGAGCAGGTCGCCGGTGTGTTCGGCGAGTTGGTCCAGCAGGAAGAGCCGGCACAGCCGGTGGAGGAGGGCGCGGGCGGTCGGGTCGACGGCCTGGTCGATCGCGTCGAGGAACGAGTCGGCCGCCTGCAGCTGGGCGTGGGCGGAGACCATGCGCAGCGCGGCGGACGACGCGGCGTTCCAGCGGCCCAGGGTGTTGCCGGCCGGGCCGCGGCGGAGGTCCGCGCGAGCCCGGTTCTGCCACAGCGACTCGACCTCGGCAAGCAGGTCGCGCAGCCAGCGCGGGTCGGTCAGGTCCCGGCCGGTCACGTCCCGGGCGCTGGGGCGGTCGTGCTGCGAAGCGGACGGCTCCGCGCGGTGCTGGAAGAGCATCTCTCCGGCGGCCTTGAGCCAGATGACGAGGTTGTCGCCCTCGGCGGTGATGGCACCTTCGAGGTTGAGCGGGAAGTCGGCCAGGGCGTTCACGGAGAACAGCCCCTGGGCGCCGCAGCGTTCGCGGCACTCGATGGTGATGGCCCGGGCCTGCCAGGTGATCCATCCCTTGGCGACGGCGACAAGGCGCTCGACGGCGTCGCGGTCCGCCGGCTCGTGGCGGGCCCAGCGGGACACCACGCGGCGGTGCAGGAACGTCATGGCGTAGGCGGTCGCCAGGCCGCGCAGCAGTGGGCCGTGGTGGCTGCGGTGGGCGGTGAGCGGGACGCGCTCGCCGGCCTTCGGGCCGCTGATCCGGCGGTGGTGGGCGTGCCGTACGGAGATGGCGAGGGCGGCGCGGGTGACGCCGGTGCCGGCGGCGCTCATACACAGCTTGCCGGCGGTGACCCGGCCGATGGAACGGAGGAACCGCTTGCGCCTGCTGCCCAGGCGGCTGGCGAGCGCGCCGCTCCGGTCCAGGCGTCCGTGCTCGGCCTCGAGCAGGGCCTCGCGCGGCAGCCGCACCTGGTCGAAGGAGGTCAGGCAGTGGTCGACTGGGCTGCCGGTGCGTTCCGGGAGGCAGCGGACGCGGATGCCGGGCAGTGGTCCTGAGGCGCCGCTCAGGGGGGTGAGGAAGAGGAAGACGCCCTGGTCCTCGCCGTCCACGAGCAGTCGGGCGGCCACGAGGGCGGTCTTCGGACCGCCGGTCAGGCTGGTGTTCGGCATGAACTTCTGGGCGCCCGGCGTGGGTGTGTGCAGGATGAACCCGCCGGTCCGGCGGTCGAGTTCGGCCGTGGTCCGCAGGGCTGCCGCGTCGTTGCCGTGGGCGAGTTCGGTGCAGAGAAACGTTCCCGTACGCCGCATCGAGGAGAACTCGGACAGATCGCGCTCGTCGGTTCCGCCGTGGTCGATGAGGCTGCCGAGGAACAGGTTGTAGTGGATGCCCGCCAGGGTGCCCAGCGCGCCGTCGACCACTCCGGCCCACTCGTGCAGGCTGGCCAGTCGGTACGGGTCGTCCGCGAGGTCGACGGCGTGGCCGACGGCGTCGTTGACCTTGCGCAGCCGACTGTAGGAGAGCGCGGTCCGTTGGGCGGCGGTCAGTCCCGGGCGGTAGCGGAACTCCTCGGTGGAGATGAGCCGGCGCCAGGTGCCGTGTATCCGCTCGCGGTCACCGCGGTCGAAGAGCAGATAGGTCAGGTCGCCGGTGGTGGTGTCCGCGGCATCCGAGGTGGGGCTGGTGGGGCTGGTGGCGCTGTTCGGCGGGATGGGTGCGTGCTGGAGGCCCCCTGGGCGAGGGGGGACTTGCTCTTGGAAAGTCAGCAGTGTCATGGCCTCTCCGCGTACGCCGGTCGGAAAAAACACGAAGCGCAGGCGGACAAAGATACGTACCCACCGGTTTTGTTTCAAGCGTTATCCACGGCTTCCGAGTGAGCTGCACCACAGGGCCGGAAGGTGAGCAGAGGGGCGACATGTGTTGATCTTCCGCCTCGACACAGGGACATACCGCCCGCACGGCAACAAGGCCGAAGCCTTGTAAAACCGGCTGGCAGGTTTTATTCTTTCCCCCGTCCACACCCGGCCCGTCGGGGTCTGGTGCTCCCGGCACGTGCCACCAGCGCTCCTGTACCAGCTCCGGAGGTTCCCGCCGCTAAGATACGTACCCGCCGGTTTAGTTCGAGAGGCCGGCTGAGAGCCGTATGGAGGTCAACCATGGCCCGGCAGGAGCGAGCCATCCGGACTCGACAGGCGATCGTCGCGGCTTCCGCCGAGGTGTTCGACGAGGTCGGGTACGAGGCGGCGACCATCTCAGAGATCCTGAAGAGGTCCGGAGTCACCAAGGGCGCCCTCTACTTCCACTTCACCTCGAAGGAGGAGCTGGCCCAGGAGGTACTGGCGAGCCAGCTCCGCGCGGTACCGGAGGTCCGGAAGAGAGAGCTGACCCTGCAACAGGTGATCGACGAGTCCCTGTTGCTGGCGTACCTGCTCAACAGCGGGGACGCCCTCGTACGCGGCAGCATCCGACTCACCGTCGACCAGGGATCGCCGGCCGACGGGCTCGACCGGCGCGTCCCGATGCAGGCCTGGATCGACCACGGCGTGGCGCTCTTCGGCAGGGCGAAGGCGGACGGGGAGCTCCTTCCGCACGTCGACGCGGAGGCCGTCGCCAGGATGTTCGTCGGCGGCTTCACCGGCATCCAGATCCTGTCGAACATCCTCACCGGGCACGCGGACATCGCCGAACGGGTCGCGGACCTGCACCGGAACCTGATGACGGCCATCGCCGTCCCGGGAGTGCTCGTCCGGCTCGACTTCTCCCCCGAACGCGCGGCCAGGGTCTACGAGGAGGCCATGGAGCAGCACCGGGAGCGCGAGCAGGAGGAGGAGGCGGCGGCCGAAACCGCCTGAGCGTCGGCGGGCGGTGATCCATCACGGGGGGTGGGCAGGGGAGGTCGTCCCCTCGTGCGCAAGTGCATTGGAACGTGGTCTCACAGCGAACCGATCGGAGTGCACGGATGGAAACGACTGCTTGCCCGTACGCGCTGGACGCCATGGGGCGGGATCTGGCCGGCGAGGCCGCCATGCTGCGCGGACAGGGGCCCGCGGTGCGGGTGATGCTGCCCGGTGGGGTGGCGGTCTGGGCGGTCACCGCCCACAGGTACGTCAGGCAGCTCGTCGCGGACCCGCGCGTGTCGAAGGACGCCCGGCACTGGCCCGCCTTCGTGGAGGGCCGCATCACCGAGGAGTGGCCGCTCTACTACTGGGTGGCGGCGCAGAACATGCTGTTCGCCTACGGGGAGAGGCACCGCAGGCTCCGCCGCCTGGTGGCGGGAGGTTTCACGATGCGGCGCACCGAGAACCTCCGCCCCCGCATCGAGAAGGTCGTCGGTGAACTGCTCGCCGGACTGGCGTCCCACCCGGCCGGCGAACCGGTCGACCTCCGCGCCTCGTTCGCCAAGCAGCTGCCCATGCGGGTGATATGCGCGCTCTTCGGGGTCCCGGAGAGCCGCACGGACACCCTCTGCGCCGAGGTGGACACCACGTTCGACACCGCGGCGACACCGGCCGAGACCACGGCCGCCCAGATGAAGGTCTTCCAGATGCTGGGCGAACTGGTCGCGCTCAAGCGGGCGGAACCCGGCGACGACCTGACGTCCGCCCTGATCGCGACGCAGGGCCAGGGCGAAGGGCTCACCGAGGAGGAACTGGTGGGCACCCTGAACCTCATGATCGCCGCGGGAATGGAGTCGACCGTCAACCTCATCGGCAACGCCGTCGCCGCACTGCTCTCCGACCCCGGGCAACTGGAGCACGTCCGGGCCGGCCGCGCCGACTGGGACGACGTGGTCGCCGAGACCATGCGGACCCGCAACCCGGCCGCCTACCTGCCTCTCCGCTACGCGCTCGAGGACATCGAGCTCGACGGCGTGCTCATCGCCAAGGGCGACCCGATACTCGTCTCCTTCGCCGCCCCCGGCCTCGACCCCGAGCAGTACGGCGACAACGCCGACGTGTTCGACCTGCTGCGCACCGACCGACGCGAGAACCTGGGCTTCGGGCACGGTGTGCACTACTGCCTGGGCGCGCCGCTGGCCAGACTGGAGGCCACGCTCGCGCTCTCCGCCCTCTTCGAACGCTTCCCCGGCATGGCGCTGGCGGTCCCGGCGGAGACGCTGGAGCCGGTCCGGTCCTTCATCGTCAACGGCTACGTCTCGCTCCCGGTCACCCTGGGCCCGGCCACACCGGGCCCGGCCGCCCGCTGACCCGACGGCGGCCCGCTGACCCGACGGCCGCCCGAAGACACAGGAACTCCGCACCCCGTCCCGGGGGCGCGGAGTTCCTGTGTCTTCCCCGGCGCCCCCAGACCTGTGCAACCGCCGCCCTATAAACCGGCATTGCGGTTTGTTAACCTGGTGTGCCGTGGTCCGCCGCGCCGCGTCGACGGACGGAAAGGCAATGTCGTGCAGATCGTCGACGCCGAGGCCCGACCCCGCCGGGGCCGCGCCGCCGCGTCCCGCGACCAGGAGACAGCCGATGGCCAAGCAAGAGCGTGCGGCTCGCACCCGACAGTCACTGATCCACGCCGCCGCGGAGGTCTTCGCCCGAGAGGGGTTCGCACCGGCGTCCCTCGCGACGATCAGCCGGCGCGCCGGCGTCAGCAACGGCGCCCTGCACTTCCACTTCGAGAACAAGAGGGCGCTCGCCCAGGCGGTGGAGGACGAGGCCGCGAACGTCGTACGCCGTCTCACCGAGGACGTCTCCGCCCGGGGAGGCGGCAGCCTCCGGACGCTGGTGGACACGACGTACGCGCTGATGGCCCGGCTGGCCGACGACGTCGTCCTCCGCGCCGGGTTCGAACTCGGCGGTGACCCGGCGCGCGGCGAGAAGCCCCATCTCAGAGGCGCCTGGCAGCGGTGGGTCGAGGACATGCTGCGCCGCGCCCAACAGGAGGGCGCACTCGCCGAAGGGGTGACGCCCGACGGCGCCGCGCCCGCCATCGTGGCGGCTACCGTGGGCTTCCAGGTGCTCGGCTCCGAGGACGTGGAGTGGCTGCGGGAGGAGCGCATCGGGGACTTCTGGGGTCTCATGCTGCCCAGGCTCGCGCACACCGTCAGATGAGCCCACGGTCAGATGAGCCCGCCGGCGCGAGCACGGAAAGACCCCCGACCGGGACCGGTCGGGGGTCTTTCCGTGCTGGTGGGGCTAACAGGACTTGAACCTGTGGCCTCTTCCTTATCAGGGAAGCGCTCTAACCGTCTGAGCTATAGCCCCGCGCTGCACGGAAAGATTAGCGCACTTCAGGCCAGGTCCCAAATCGCCTTTCGGGTGGCCGGAGGGCGCCGCCGGGCCGGCTCGGAGGCCGGCCCGGCGGGTCTCACTCGTCCTCGGCGAGCGTGAGCTCGACGCCGCCGACAAAGCCGGCGGAGAGGTTGTAGATGAACGCGCCGAGGGTGGCCAGCGCGGTCGCGAGGACGACGTCGATGACGGCGATCAGCCCGGTGAAGGTGAGCACGCGCGGCAGTGACAGGAAGGTCTCCAGGTCGAAGCCGCCGCCGTCGGCGGACTCCGTCGCCTCGCCGAGTATCGTCCCGATCGAGGAGAAGACGCCCATGGCGTCCATCACCATCCACAGGACGGCGACGGCCACGATCGTGCAGATGCCGAGCGCGATGGACAGCAGGAAGCTGACCTTCATCACCGACCACGGGTCGACCTTCGCCACCCGCAGCCGCGCCTTGCGGACCCGGGGGACCGTGCGGGCGCCGGTGCGGGGTCGGCGGACGCCGGCCTGAAGGCCGTCGCCATGGCCGTCCCCGTGGCTGCCCCCGTCGGCGGGCGGGGGCGCGGCGGGCGCGCCCGCCGGGGTGCCGGCCGGCGGGGTGGCCTGCGGCGGCTGCGGGCCGTGTCCGCCGGGTGGGGCCGGGTAGGCCTGCGGCGGGTGGTGCGGCTGTGCCTGCGGTTGCTTGGCACCTGTCATGGTTGCTCCCCCACGGTGGGATCGGCACTGGGGGACGCCCAGCGGAGGAGGGAGCCGCCGGGGGTCGCGCCCCCGGTCGGCTCATCCGGTCTCCGGCTCACGTCCTCAGCCCTCGCTGTCCGTGCTGTCCGTGGCTGTGTTCGCGTCGGTGTCCTGGTCCGGGGTGTCCGCACCGGGCTCCGCCGCATCGACGGCCTCGACTTCCTCGGCCTCTCGGCCCGCCTCGGCGTTGCGGGCGATACCGACCACGGCGTCCCGCTTGCCCAGGTTGATCAACTGGACACCCATCGTGTCACGACCGGTCTCCCGCACCTCGTTGACCCGCGTGCGGATCACTCCACCGCCGAGTGTGATGGCCAGGATCTCGTCGGTCTCCTCGACGACGAGGGCGCCGACCAGCGAGCCGCGGTCCTCGACGATCTTGGCGGCCTTGATGCCCAGGCCGCCGCGGCCCTGGACGCGGTACTCGTCCACGTTGGTGCGCTTGGCGTAGCCGCCGTCGGTGGCGGTGAACACGTACGTGTTCGCCCGGACGACGTTCATCGACAGCAGCTCGTCGCCCTCGCGGAAGCTCATGCCCTTCACCCCGGAGGTGGCGCGGCCCATGGGCCGCAGCGCCTCGTCGGTCGCGGTGAACCGGATCGACTGGGCCTTCTTGCTGATGAGCAGCAGGTCGTCCTCGGCGGAGACGAGTTCCGCGCCGATCAGCTCGTCGTCGCCGCCGTCCTCCGTCTGGCGGAGGTTGATGGCGATGACGCCGCCGGAGCGCGGCGAGTCGTAGTCCTTCAGCGGCGTCTTCTTCACCAGGCCGGACTTCGTGGCCAGCACCAGGTAGGGCATGGCCTCGTAGTCGCGGATGGCGAGGATCTCGGCGATCTGCTCGTCCGGCTGGAACGCCAGCAGGTTCGCCACGTGCTGGCCGCGCGCGTCCCGGCCGGCGTCGGGAAGCTCGTACGCCTTGGCCCGGTAGACGCGGCCCTTGTTGGTGAAGAACAGCAGCCAGTGGTGCGTGGTGGAGACGAAGAAGTGGTCGACGATGTCGTCCTCCTTCAGCTTCGTGCCGCGCACCCCCTTCCCGCCGCGCTTCTGGGCCCGGTAGTCGTCGGTCTTGGTGCGCTTGACGTAGCCGCCGCGGGAGATCGTGACGACGATGTCCTCCTCGGCGATCAGGTCCTCGATGGACATGTCGCCCTCGAAGGGCACCAGCTGGGTGCGGCGGTCGTCGCCGAACCGCTCGACGAGGGCGGCCAGTTCCTCGCTGATGATGCCGCGCTGCCGCACGGGGGAGGCGAGGATCTCGTTGTACTCGGTGATCTTCGCCTGGAGTTCGTCGTGCTCGGCGGTGATCTTCTGGCGCTCCAGCGCGGCGAGCCGCCGCAGCTGCATCTCCAGGATCGCGTTCGCCTGGACCTCGTCGATCTCCAGCAGGCCCATCAGGCCCGACCGCGCCACGTCGACGGTGTCGCTGCGCCGGATCAGCGCGATGACCTCGTCGATCGCGTCGAGCGCCTTCAGCAGACCGCGCAGGATGTGGGCGCGCTCCTCGGCCTTCCGCAGCCGGAAGCGGGTGCGCCGCACGATCACGTCGATCTGGTGGGCGACCCAGTTGCGGATGAAGGCGTCCAGCGACAGCGTGCGCGGCACCCCGTCCACCAGCGCCAGCATGTTCGCGCCGAAGTTCGTCTGCAGGTCGGTGTGCTTGTAGAGGTTGTTGAGCACGACCTTGGCGACGGCGTCCCGCTTGAGGACGATCACCAGCCGCTGGCCGGTGCGCGAGCTGGTCTCGTCGCGCACGTCGGCGATGCCGGCGATGCGGCCGTCCTTCACCAGGTCGGCGATCTTCAGCGCCAGGTTGTCCGGGTTGACCTGGTACGGCAGTTCGGTGACCACCAGGCACTGGCGGCCCTGGATCTCCTCGACCTCCACCACGGCCCGCATGGTGATCGAGCCGCGCCCGGTGCGGTACGCCTCCTCGATGCCCTTGCGGCCCACGACCAGGGCGCCGGTGGGGAAGTCCGGGCCCTTGATGCGGGCGAGCAGCGCGTCCAGCAGCTCCTCGTTGGACGCCTCCGGGTTCTCCAGGTACCACTGGGCGCCGGCGGCGACCTCGCGCAGGTTGTGCGGCGGGATGTTCGTCGCCATGCCGACCGCGATGCCCGCCGAGCCGTTGACCAGCAGGTTCGGGAAGCGGGACGGCAGGACCGTCGGCTCCTGGTTGCGACCGTCGTAGTTGTCCTGGAAGTCGACGGTGTCCTCGTCGATGTCCCGGAGCATCTCCATGGCCAGCGGCGCCATCTTGCACTCGGTGTACCGCATGGCCGCCGCCGGGTCGTTGCCCGGCGAGCCGAAGTTGCCGTTGGAGTCCACCAGCGGCATCCGCATCGACCAGTGCTGCGCCAGGCGGACCAGCGCGTCGTAGATCGAGGAGTCGCCGTGCGGGTGGTAGGTGCCCATCACGTCGCCGACGACGCGGGCGCACTTGTAGAAGCCCTTCTCGGGCCGGTACCCGCCGTCGTACATCGCGTACAGCACCCGGCGGTGCACCGGCTTGAGGCCGTCCCGCACGTCCGGCAGCGCACGCGAGACGATGACGCTCATCGCGTAGTCGAGGTAGGAGCGCTGCATCTCCGTCTCGAGCGTCACCGGCTCGATCCGCATGCCGGCGCCCTCGGCCGGGTCCGGGGCGTCGACGGCCTCGGAGGCGGGGGTGTTCTGGTCGGCCATAGTGTTCGAAGTCCCTTTCTGGAGCGCGGCGGTGGGCCGACTCAGATGTCGAGGAAGCGGACGTCCTTGGCGTTGCGCTGGATGAAGGAGCGCCGCGACTCCACGTCCTCGCCCATCAGGATGGAGAACAGGTCGTCCGCGGCCGCCGCGTCGTCGATGGTCACCTGCCGCAGCACCCGGTGCTCGGCGTCCATCGTCGTGATGCGCAGCTCCTCGGCGTTCATCTCGCCCAGACCCTTGAACCGCTGCACCGAGTCGTCCCTGGTGCGCTTGCCGTTCTCCCGGCCGAGGCGCAGCAGCTGGTCGCGCTCCCGGTCGGAGTAGGCGTACTCGAAGTCGTCCCGACCCCACTTGATCTTGTACAGCGGCGGCTGCGACAGGAAGACGTGCCCGGCCTCCACCAGCGGCCGCATGAAGCGGAACAGCAGCGTCAGCAGCAGGGTGTTGATGTGCTGGCCGTCGACGTCCGCGTCCGCCATAAGAATGATCTTGTGGTAGCGGAGCTTCTCGATGTCGAAGTCCTCGTGGATACCGGTGCCGAACGCCGAGATCAGCGCCTGGACCTCGGTGTTCTGCAGGACCTTGTCGATCCGCGCCTTCTCCACGTTGAGGATCTTGCCGCGGATCGGCAGGATCGCCTGGTACTGCGGGTCGCGGCCGGACTTCGCCGAACCGCCGGCGGAGTCACCCTCGACGATGAAGATCTCGCACTTCGTCGCGTCGTTCGACTGGCAGTCCGACAGCTTGCCCGGCAGCGACGCCGTCTCCAGCAGGCCCTTGCGGCGGGTCAGGTCACGCGCCTTGCGGGCCGCGACCCGGGCCGTCGCCGCCTGGATGCCCTTGCGGATGATGTCCGCGGCCTCCACCGGGTTCCGGTCCAGCCAGTCGGTCAGGTGCTCGTGGACGACCTTCTGCACGAAGGTCTTCGCCTCCGTGTTGCCCAGCTTCGTCTTCGTCTGGCCCTCGAACTGCGGCTCGCCCAGCTTGATCGAGATGATCGCCGTCAGACCCTCGCGGATGTCCTCACCCGTGAGGTTGTCGTCCTTCTCGCGGAGCAGCTTCTTGTCCCGCGCGTAGCGGTTCACCAGGCCGGTCAGCGCCGCCCGGAACCCCTCCTCGTGGGTGCCGCCCTCGTGGGTGTGGATCGTGTTCGCGAAGCTGTACACACCTTCGGTGTACTGGGTGTTCCACTGCATCGCGATCTCGAGGGAGAGCATCCGCTCCTTGTCCTCGGCCTCGATGTCGATGATCGAGGGGTGGACCGGCTCGCCCTTGCGGGAGTTCAGGTGGCGCACGAAGTCGGAGATGCCGCCCTCGTAGTGGTACGTCACCGTGCGGGCCTGGTCCTCGTCGGCCGAACTCGCGGTGTCGGCGCCGGAGGTCTGCTTGGCCGCTTCCCGCTCGTCCGTCAGCGAGATCGTCAGGCCCTTGTTCAGGAACGCCATCTCCTGGAAGCGCCGGGACAGCGTCTCGAACGAGTAGTCCGTCGTCTCGAAGATGTCGCCGTCGGCCCAGAACGTGACCGAGGTGCCCGTCTCGTCCGTCGCCTCGTTGCGGGCGAGCGGCGCCGTCGGCACACCGAGCTTGTAGTCCTGCGTCCAGCGGGAGCCGTCCCGCCTGACCTCGACGGACACCCGCGTCGACAGGGCGTTCACCACGGACACGCCCACACCGTGCAGACCGCCGGAGACGGCGTAGCCGCCGCCGCCGAACTTGCCGCCCGCGTGCAGCACGGTCAGCACGACCTCCACGGCCGGCTTGCCCTCGGACGGCACGATGTCGACCGGGATGCCGCGGCCGTTGTCCACGACCCGCACACCGCCGTCGGCCATCAACGTCACGTCGATGGTGTCCGCGTGGCCCGCCAGCGCCTCGTCGACGGAGTTGTCCACGACCTCGTACACCAGGTGGTGCAGGCCGCGCTCGCCCGTCGACCCGATGTACATGCCGGGCCGCTTGCGGACCGCGTCGAGGCCCTCGAGCACGGTGATCGCGCTGGCGTCGTACGACGACTCCCCCAGTGGCGCGGAAGAGCCGTCGTCGGCGGTGGACGGAAGATTCTCGTTGGGGTTGCCGGAATCGGCCACGAAGCGCCCTTTCTGGCACAGCACAAGCAGCTCCCGACGATCGGGAGCGGCTGCGTCGTTCGACTAGGTCCGCACAAGGCAGGTACCCGCCAGTCTACCGGTATCGCCGGGGTGAATGGGGGTTTGCAGGCGCCTGAGTCCGCATGTGGCGCCCTGAACCGCCGGTTGCCGACTCCCTATATGCGGCCCGGACCTCTGGGACGCTCACAGGGGCGCTCAGCGCTTCGCCCTGTCAACCTCCGGTTACCGTGAGCGGGCTCACGCCGGCCCCTCCCGCACCACCGTTCCCGGACGCCCTCGGAACCCGCCGCGCGGGCCGCCCGATCACCGCCCGATCACCACCGGCGCGGCGCTCTTCCGGAGCCGCCGGGACCGCCCCGGCCGCCGCGGCCGCCGGGGGCCAGCACCTCGATCGCCAGGACCGTGCCGTTCCCCAGTTCCTCGTTCAACCGGCGCACCAGCACCGGCGCCAGTCGCCGCAGCTCCGTCGCCCACGCCGCCGTGTCGCAGCGCACGCGCAGCACCCGGGTCTCCTCGTCGTAACCGTCCGGCTGCCAGTGCTCGGCGTTCTTCGCGCCCACGAGCTCCGGCCAGCGCCCGGCCACCCCGCCGACCGCCATCGGCATCTCCCAGCCGCGCTCGGACTTCAGCCGCTCGATCGCCGCGCCCAGCGGCAGCGGGTCCCGACCGTCACGACGCGCGCCGGAACGCGGCCCGCCGCCGTGCCGCACCTGCTCGCGCTGCCTGCTCAGCTCGCCGCGCTCCCGCGCCCGTTCCTTCGCGGCGAACAGCGCCACCCGGGCCAGGTCGAGGCCGGTCGGCTCCGGCACGGCGGGGCCGCCCGCGGCTCCTGTCCCGCCCGTCGGTTCGGTCCCGCCCGTCACGCCCGCCTCACCTCGCCGTCCGACACCGCGAACCGGGCTCCCGTCAGCGCCGCCGGAACGTCCTCCGACACCGCCGCCGTCACCAGCACCTGCTCACCCGGCTCCACCAACTCCGCCAACCGCTCCCGCCGCCGCGTGTCCAACTCCGCGAACACGTCGTCCAGCACCAGCACCGGCTCCGCCCCCGCGCCCTCCGCGCGCAGCAGGTCGTAGGACGCCAGGCGCAGCGCCAACGCGTACGACCACGACTCGCCGTGGCTCGCGTAGCCCTTCGCCGGGAAGTCCCCCAGGTTCAGCAGCAGATCGTCCCGGTGCGGGCCGACCAGTGTCACCCCGCGCTCGATCTCCTGCCGCCGCGCCTCGCCCAGCAGCCCGGCGAGACGTTCCGCCAGCTCCTCCCGGCCCGCCGCCGCCAGCTCCGGCTCGCCGAGCCCCCGGTACACGAGCCGCACCGGGCCGCCGCCCGGCGCCAACGCCTCGTACGCCTTGTCCACCAGCGGCGTCAGCACCGACACCAGGTCGAGGCGCTGGGCCAGCAGCTCCGCGCCCACCCGCGACAGATGCTGGTCCCACACGTCCAACGTCGACAGGTCCATCGAGCGGCCGCCGTGCCGCCGGGCCATCGCGGCCGACTTCAGCAGCGTGTTCCGCTGCTTGAGCACCCGCTCGTAGTCCGCCCGCACCCCCGCCATCCGGGGCGAACGCGCGGTCACCAGCTCGTCCAGGAACCGTCGGCGCTCCCCCGGATCGCCCTTCACCAGACTCAGGTCCTCCGGCGCGAACAGCACCGAGCGCACGATGCCCAGCACGTCCCGCGGGCGCACCTGGGAGGAGCGGTTGATCCGGGCACGGTTCGCCCGGCCCGGGTTCAGCTCCAGCTCGACCAGCTGCCGGCGCTCGCCCTCCCGCACTGCCGCCCGCACCACCGCGCGGTCCGCCCCGCGACGAACCAGCGGCGCATCCGAGGAGACCCGGTGGCTGGCCAGGTTCGCCAGATAGCCGACCGCCTCGACGAGGTTCGTCTTGCCCTGGCCGTTCGGCCCGACGAAGGCCGTCACTCCCGGACCCAGCTCCACCTCGGCCCGGGAGTACGAGCGGAAGTCGGCGAGGGACAGATGCGTCAGATGCATGGCGTGCGCGTTGTCCTCCCGCGCCCCGCGGGGCGCCTCACCACCGGTCGGCCGCCACGGCGACCGGCCGACCACTTCCTGCTCTCGTTCCTGCTCTCGTTCCTGCCCTCGCGGCTACTTCCGGCTCTCGACCGCGTGACCGCCGAACTGGTTGCGCAGCGCGGCGATCATCTTCATCTGCGGCGAGTCCTCCTGGCGGGACGCGAACCGGGCGAACAGCGATGCCGTGATCGCCGGCAGCGGTACGGCGTTGTCGATCGCCGCCTCCACCGTCCAGCGTCCCTCACCGGAGTCCTGAGCGAAGCCGCGCAGCCCGTCCAGGTGCTCGTCGTCGTCCAGCGCCCGCACGGCCAGGTCCAGCAGCCAGGAGCGGATGACCGTGCCTTCCTGCCAGGACCGGAAGACCTCCCGGACGTCCGTGACGGAGTCCACGGCCTCCAGCAGCTCCCAGCCCTCGGCGAACGCCTGCATCATCGCGTACTCGATGCCGTTGTGGACCATCTTCGCGAAGTGGCCGGCGCCCACCTTGCCGGCGTGGACGGCGCCGAAGTCGCCCTCCGGCTTCAGCGCGTCGAAGACCGGCTGGACCTTCGCCACGTCCTCGGCGTCGCCGCCGTACATCAGCGCGTAACCGTTCTCCAGGCCCCACACGCCGCCGGAGACGCCGCAGTCCACAAAGCCGATGCCGCGCGCCGCCAGCTCCTCGGCGTGCTTCTCGTCGTCCGTCCAGCGGGAGTTACCACCGTCGACCACCACGTCGCCCGGGGACAGCAGCTCGGCCAGCTCGTCGATGGTCGACTGGGTCGCGGCACCGGCCGGGACCATCACCCACACCACACGCGGCCCGCTCAGCGTGTCCACAAGCTCCTTGAGGCTGTGGACATCGGCGAGGTCCGGGTTGCGGTCGTATCCGACGACGGTGTGGCCGGCGCGGCGGATCCGCTCGCGCATGTTGCCGCCCATCTTGCCGAGACCGATGAGACCGAGCTCCATCAGCGGGCCTTTCCTGGTGATCATGGCGTGCCTGACCTGCGCGCCTGGTGGTGCCTGACGGGACGAGCCTACGCCCGCCCCGCCGCGCACATCCGTGGGCTCAGCCGCTCATCGGAGGGCGGCGGTGAGGGCCGGGCCCGCGGGCTCAGCCGCTCAGCCGCTCAGCCGCTCAGCCGCACCGGCATGATCAGGTACTTGTAGGCGTTGTCCGCCTCGGCGTCGAGCGCCGGCTTGCCGCCGAGCAGCGCCGGCTTCGTGGACGTCGTGAAGGACAGCTGCGCGACGGGGGAGTCGATCGCGCTCAGACCCTCCAGCAGGAAGCCGGGGTTGAAGGCGATCGAGATGTCGTCGCCGTCCAGCTTCGCGTCCACCCGCTCCACAGCCTGTGCGTCGTCGGACGAGCCGGCCTCCAGGATCAGCACACCCTGCTCGAAGCTCAGCCGCACCGGGGTGTTCCGCTCGGCGACCAGCGCCACACGCTTCACGGCCTCCACGAACGGCGCCGTCTCGATCACCGCGACCGAGTTGAACTCGGTGGGGAACAGCGTCCGGTACTTCGGGAGGTCGCCCTCCAGCAGCCGCGTCGTCGTACGGCGGCCGGCGCCCTCGAAGCCGATCAGGCCCTCACCGGCACCAGAGCCGGACAGGGCGAGCGAGACGTGCTCGCCGCCGCTGAGCGACTTCGCCGTGTCCAGCAGCGTCTTCGCCGGCACCAGGGCCACGGCGGAGACGTCCGGGGACTCCGGCTTCCACAGGAACTCGCGGACCGCGAAGCGGTAGCGGTCGGTGGAGGCGAGGGTGACCGTGTCGCCCTCGATCTCGATGCGCACACCCGTCAGCACCGGCAGCGTGTCGTCGCGCCCGGCGGCGATGGCCACCTGGCTGACGGCGGCCGCGAACACCTCGCCCGGGACCGTGCCCGTCGCGGTCGGCATCTCCGGCAGCGCCGGGTACTCCTCCACAGGGAGTGTGTGCAGCGTGAACCGCGACGATCCACAGACGACCGTCACCCGTACACCGTCTGTGGAGATCTCCACCGGACGGTTCGGCAGCGCCCGGCTGATGTCGGCGAGCAGCTTGCCGGAGACGAGGACCGTGCCCTCCTCCTCGACGTCCGCCTCGATCGACACCCGCGCCGAGACCTCGTAGTCGAAGCCGGAGAGGCTCAGCACGCCTTCCTCCGCCTTCAGCAGCAGCCCCGCGAGCACCGGCACCGGCGGCCGGGCGGGGAGGCTCTTGGCGGCCCATGCCACCGCCTCCGCCAGGACGTCACGCTCTACCCGGATCTTCACCTTCAGCCGCCTCCTGCTGTTGCTGGTTGCCGGTACCAGTCTGACGCACGCCGCTGACACCCGTTGCTGCTCGGGGTCAAATCGACGAATCGCGGTCCGGCGGCCTCGGCGGCGAGTTGTGCACAGCCCCTGCTTCGAAACGACTCGCGAGCTCTCTCTACTTGGTCTTAGTAGTAGGGCCTGTGGAAACGGTGGATAACTCCGTGTTCCCAGGTCAGAGCCGAGATTTTATCCACCGCCCCTGTGTACGGACCGGTGGATGAACAGGGGGTGGCTGTGGATGGAGTGAAGTTGTGCACAGGCCGTCCACAGGGAGGGCCCACTTGCCCACAGCTCTGTCCCCAGATTTACCCAGGTTCTCAACAGGCCAACCCGGCAACTTCGTGTGACGCGGTTCACTCGAAAGTGTTGTTTGGCCCTCTACCTTGCCGAACAGTGGACAGCGCTGTGGAGAACCTGTGGGTAAGTGCCCGATCCCTGTGGGTGAGCGGTGGACAACGGAGGACGGAAGTTGACGGCCCCTCAGCCGTCCACATCCTGTGGAAAACTGTAATCCACATCTCCACAGGCCGGTGACCTGCGCTGACGGTATCCCAACAGGCCTACCTGTGGAGGGAGTCTGGATAACTCGGGAGTCCCCAGGGTGTGGACGGCGCTTCGTCGGGTTACCTGTGGAAAACAGGGTGATCCGTCTGTGGATTCGAACAACGCGCGGCGCCCGTCCCCAGCCGCCGAACGGCTGTGGAGGGCGGAACAGGTGCGATGAGCGGCCCTGGGGGAAGCGCGACGAGGACGCGGAAGGGCTGCGACGAGGTCGCGGAAGGGCTGCGACGAGGTCGCGGAAGGCCCCGGTGGCGGGGCGTGTGCGGGGAGGCGTACGCGACGGCGCTGACACGTCGGCGGGGCCTCGGGGCGGCCACCCCGACGCCCCGCTCCGGCCGCTCAGCCGTTCTTGATGCGGTTGGTGAGCTCGGTCACCTGGTTGTAGATGGACCGGCGCTCGGCCATCAGCGCCCGGATCTTCCGGTCCGCGTGCATCACCGTCGTGTGGTCCCGACCGCCGAACTGGCCGCCGATCTTCGGCAGCGACAGGTCGGTCAGCTCACGGCACAGGTACATCGCGATCTGCCGCGCGGTGACCAGCACCCGGCTGCGTGAGGAACCGCACAGATCGTCCACCGTGAGACCGAAGTAGTCCGCGGTGGCCGCCATGATCGCCGGTGCGGTGATCTCCGGGGAGGCGTCCTCCCCACCCGGGATGAGGTCCTTCAGGACCGTCTCGGTGAGCCCGAGGTCCACCGGCGAGCGGTTGAGGTTCGCGTAGGCGGTCACCCGGATCAGGGCGCCCTCCAGCTCCCGGATGTTGCGGGAGATCCGTGAGGCGATGAACTCCAGCACCTCCGGCGGGGCGTTCAGCTGCTCCTGGACGGCCTTCTTGCGCAGGATCGCGATCCGGGTCTCCAGCTCGGGCGGCTGGACGTCGGTGATCAGCCCCCACTCGAAGCGGTTGCGGAGACGATCCTCCAGGGTGATCAGCTGCTTCGGCGGCCGGTCGCTGGAGAGCACGATCTGCTTGTTGGCGTTGTGCAGCGTGTTGAACGTGTGGAAGAACTCCTCCTGCGTCGACTCCTTGCTCGCCAGGAACTGGATGTCGTCGACCAGCAGGATGTCCATGTCCCGGTAGCGCTTGCGGAACGCGTCCGCCTTGCCGTCCCGGATCGAGTTGATGAACTCGTTGGTGAACTCCTCCGAGCTCACGTAGCGCACCCGGGTGCCCGGGTAGAGGCTGCGCGCGTAGTGCCCGATCGCGTGCAGCAGGTGTGTCTTCCCAAGGCCGGACTCGCCGTAGATGAACAGCGGGTTGTACGCCTTGGCGGGCGCCTCCGCCACGGCGACGGCGGCCGCGTGCGCGAACCGGTTCGAGGCCCCGATCACAAAGGTGTCGAAGAGGTACTTCGGGTTGAGACGGGCGGTCGGCTCGCCCGGCCCGGTGGCCGGTGCCGGCTGGGCCGCGAGCGGGCCCGGCGCGCCACTGGGCGCGGAGGCCTGCTCCTCGTAGCGCCCCGCGCCGCCGGGCCGCGACTCGTACCCGCCGCCGGTGCTGCCGCCTGGGCCGCCGGGGCCGGTCGGTCCGCCGGGGCCGGTCGGGCCGCTGCCGGGTAGCGGGGGCTGGGAGGCGCCGGAACGGCCTGTGGCGGTGCCGCCGCCGCGTCCGGAGCGGCCGCCGTCGTACCCCTCGTAGCCGCCGTTGTTGTCGTAGCCGGGAGTGTCGTACGCGCTCTCGTAGCCGTCGAGCGTGCCGTACGAACCGTTGTCGTAGCCGCCGGGGGACGGCGTCTGCGGCGGGTACGGGTCCCGGTCGCGGTCCCGCTGTGCCCCCCAGGCGCCCGCCTCCTCGCGGCGCGGCGGCCAGCCGCCCCCGCCCTGCTCGTGCCGGGGCTGGTCGTGCCGGGGCTGCGGCGCGTGCGGGTACTCCGGGTACGCGGGGCGTGCGGCCGGCAGTTCACGTTGCTGCTCGTCGTGGCCCGCGCGGTCCTCGGACGGGTGCTGGGCGCGCGGCTCGGGAATCGGGGCGGCCGGGGCCGGCGTCGGATCGGTGACGGTGATCGCCAGCCGGATCTGCTGCTGGCACTCCCGGCTGAGGGTGTCGGTGATCAGCGGCGCGAGCCGCCCCTCGAGGACGCCCTTGGCGTACTCGTTCGGCACCCCGAGCAGCGCGGTGCCGGAGACGAGCACCAGCGGCTGGCAGTCGCGGAGCCAGCGCTGGTCCTTCGGTTCCACTCCCTGCGACTCGTCGAGGAGTTGTTCCAGCACGCGCGGCCATACTGCGGCAAGATCAGCAGGCAGGTCGGCCACAGCGCACGCTCTCTCACTCGGACACTTCTGGATAAAAAGTGGTGTTCGGGATGGCAGGGAGGAATCGGTCCCCGTCACGGTAGTGCGCCGTGCGGCGGCGCCTCAAGTTGTTGTCCACAGGGTGTGGGTAAATGTGTCACGCCCCACCGGTTCCGTGTGCCACCGGGGCTGCCGCGAGTCGCCGAGGCCCCCGGATTGGCCGGGCGAGGGTCCCGGTTTGACCGGATGGCGCCGCCGCGCGTACCGTGTCGAGGTCGAGTTGTCGATGGCTGCTGCCGCCTGCCTCCGATGGGCAAAGATCCACAGGGATCGGGAAGCGGTGCACTCGGGCGTTGCGAGCTACTCGTGGGCGCACGGTGACAGCCAGTCGGCGCCCCACAGTCGTCTCGTATGAGACACAAGTCATTACTGGAGCCCCCGAGTGAGCAAGCGCACCTTCCAGCCGAACAACCGCCGCCGCGCGAAGACCCACGGCTTCCGGCTGCGCATGCGTACCCGCGCCGGTCGCGCCATCCTGGCGAGCCGTCGCAGCAAGGGTCGCGCCCGCCTGTCGGCCTGATCAGCCCGACCCGCAGGTCCATGACGTGCTGCCCACCGAGAACCGGCTGAGGCGGCGGGAGGACTTCGCGGCCGCGGTACGGCGAGGACGAAGGGCCGGACGGCCCCTACTCGTCGTCCATCTACGCAGCGGAACGGACCCGCACGCGCTCGGGGAGGATGCTCCCCCGGCACGTGCGGGTTTCGTCGTGAGCAAGGCAACGGGAAACGCGGTGGTCCGTAACCGTGTGAAGCGGCGTCTTCGCCATCTGATACGCGACCGGCTCTCCGCGCTGGCCCCGGGTAGCCTGGTGGTGGTGCGGGCGCTGCCCGGCGCGGGCGAGGCCGACCACACAGAGCTGGCCCGGGATCTCGACGCCGCGTTGCAGCGGCTGCTTGGAGGGCCGCCACCGTGAAGTATCCGCTGCTGTGGTTGATCAAGTTGTACCAGTGGACCATCAGCCCGCTGCTGGGCCCGGTCTGCCGGTACTACCCGTCGTGCTCGCACTATGGCTATCAGGCGATCGACCGGCATGGAGCGGTGAAGGGGACGGCACTGACAGCCTGGCGCATCCTGCGCTGCAACCCGTGGTCGCCGGGTGGCGTCGATCACGTACCCGCCCGGAAGCACCCGGTCTGGCACCAGCGACTGCGTAGCCGCTGGCAGCATCGGACCCAGTCCAACGCCCAAGGAGCCTGATTCGTGGACACGATCCTCGGTCCCCTCTATACAGCAGTTTCCTGGATCATCGTCCAGTTCCACTCGCTGCTCAGCCTGGTCTTCGACCCGGACAGCGGTTGGGCCTGGGGTCTGTCCATCGTGTTCCTGGTGGTCGTGATCCGAATCGCCCTGATCCCGCTCTTCGTGAAGCAGATCAAGGCGACCAGGAACATGCAGGCGCTCCAGCCGCGGATGAAGGCGATCCAGGAGCGCTACAAGAGCGACAAGCAGCGCCAGTCCGAAGAGATGATGAAGCTGTACAAGGAGACGGGCACCAACCCGCTCTCCAGCTGCCTTCCCATCCTGGCGCAGTCGCCGTTCTTCATCGCGCTCTTCCAGGTGCTCAACAAGATCGCCCAGAACCAGCCAGTTGGCGTGCTGGATCAGTCCCAGGTCGAGAGCGCCCGGATGGCGCACGTCTTCGGCGCGCCGATCGCCGCGAAGTTCATGGACAACGCGGACAAGGTCGCCAGCCTCCAGGCCTCCCTCACGGACGTCCGGGTCGTCACCGTCATCATGATCGTCCTGATGTCGCTGTCGCAGTTCTACACGCAGCGCCAGCTGATGACCAAGAACGTCGACCTCACGGTCAAGACGCCGTTCATGCAGCAGCAGAAGATGCTGATGTACATCTTCCCGGTGATCTTCGCCGTCTTCGGCATCAACTTCCCCGTCGGCGTCCTGGTCTACTGGCTCACCACCAACGTGTGGACGCTCGGCCAGCAGATGTACATCATCAAGCGCAACCCCACGCCGGGCTCCCTCGCCTTCAAGGCGCGTCAGGAGAAGCTGCGGGCCAAGGGCAAGCTCAAGGAGGACCCGGCCGAGGTCGAGGCCCGGGAGGCCGTCGAGCGCGCCCGTGCCGCCCGTACCCAGCCGAAGCGCCAGCCGAAGGCCAAGCGCCAGACGCCCACCACCAAGCAGCCCGGAGGCAAGCAGCCCGGTGGTAAGCAGCCCGCGCAGCCGGGCGGCTCGAAGCCGGAGTCCTCGCCGCAGGCGAAGCGTCCGCAGCAGGGCAAGAAGAAGTCGCAGTCCGCCAAGAGCAAGAAGTGAGCAAAGGAGCATCGGTGACCGACACCACCGAGGCCGCTGAAGGCACCGACACCCTGACCCGCCTCGAGCAGGAGGGCGAGATCGCGGCCGACTACCTGGAGGGTCTGCTGGACATCGCGGACCTCGACGGGGACATCGACATGGACGTCGAGGGCGAGCGGGCCTCCGTCTCGATCATCAGCGACGCCGGTACCCGCGACCTCCAGAAGCTGGTCGGCCGGGACGGCGAGGTGCTGGAGGCTCTTCAGGAGCTGACCCGTCTGGCCGTGCACCGGGAGACCGGCGACCGCAGCCGCCTGATGCTCGACATCGCCGGTTTCCGGGCGCGCAAGCGCGAGGAGCTGAGCGAGCTGGGCGCCAAGGCGGCCAAGGACGCCAAGGACGGCGGCGAGCCGGTGAAGCTCAAGCCCATGACGCCCTTCGAGCGGAAGGTCGTGCACGACGCCGTCGCGGCGGCCGGACTCCGGAGTGAGTCCGAGGGCGAGGAGCCGAACCGCTGCGTGGTCGTCCTGCCGTGACCGGGGACGGTGGGCTGCCGGCGCGGCAGGAGGTTCCGCCCGCGCCGGAGGTTGCGCGCGAGGTTTTCGGCGACTATTTCCCGGCGTCGCTGAGATACGCGGAACTACTCGCCGAGGCCGGTGTCCGACGCGGCCTCATCGGCCCGCGTGAGGTACCCCGGCTGTGGGGACGGCACCTGCTGAACTGCGCCGTCCTCTCCGAGGTGGTGCCTGAGGGCGTGACCGTGTGCGACGTCGGTTCCGGCGCCGGCCTGCCCGGCATCCCGCTGGCACTGGCCCGGCCCGACCTGCGCATCACGCTGCTCGAACCGCTGCTGCGCCGGACGACCTTCCTCCAGGAGGTCGTGGAGCTGCTGGGCCTGGACCACGTGACCGTGGTGCGCGGCCGCGCCGAGGAGGTGCTGGGCACGCTCCCGCCGGTCCACGTGGTGACGGCCCGCGCGGTGGCGCCGCTCGACCGCCTCGCCGGCTGGGGCGTGCCGCTGCTCCGCCCCTACGGCGAGATGCTCGCCCTCAAGGGCGACACCGCCGAGGAGGAGCTGAAGGCCGCCAAGTCGGCCCTCCAGAAGCTCGGCGTGGTGGAGACATCCGTCCTTCAGGTCGGCCACGACGTGGTCGACCCGCCGTCCACGGTCGTACGGGCAGAGGTCGGCGAGAGCCCCGGCGGCGTCCGCTTCGCCGCCAAGCGCGCCAAGGCGGCCCGCGCCACCCGCCGCCGCAACCGCTGACCCACCACCCCGACGCCCGGACCCCGAAGGCTCCCAGCCCGAAGGTCCGGGCGTTTGGCGTTGTCACGTTGACATGCCGTGTGGTGTCGGCTGGGGCCTCGGG
>NZ_VJYK02000419.1 GCF_007097205.2 Streptomyces alkaliterrae | reverse complement strand
AGGGTGTTGAACTTGTAGTTGATCTCCGCCTGGGCGGCGGTGCCGACCTCGTCGAGTTCCGCGCGGTTCTTGAACGGCAGGCTGGTCTCCTGGATGACAAAGCCGTAGAGGTAGCTGTCGATCAGCGAGAAGGCGTGTACGGCCTCGGGGACGGAGAAGCCGGCGGCGCGGAGTGTGCCGAGGACGGCGTTGTGGTGGCGGAGTGTCGCGGGTCCGGGGTGGGGGCGGGAGTCCAGTAGGCCTACCGCCCAGGGGTGGTTCAGGAGCACGGCGCGGGCGGAGGTCGTGCGGTGGCGCATGGCGGTTCGCCAGTCGAGGTCGGGGGAAGGGAGGTCGATCTCGGCGAAGACGGCGTCGACCATGCCGTTGAGGATGTCGTCGCGGCCGGCGACGTGGTGGTAGAGCGACATCGCCTCGACGCCGAGTCGCCCGGCGACCGCGCGCATGGTCAGCGCCGCCGTGCCCTTCTCGTCGGCGACCGCCATCGCGGCACGGATCACTCGGTCGCGGCTGAGCGGGGCTCGGGCCGCCGTGCGGCCGCGGCGCGGCTTCTGCTCCCCCATGTCGGTTCTCCTCTCCGGGTATCCCTGCGGTTGACCGCCTTACCGTGTAAGGCTACCTTTCCTTACAACGTAAGGTCGACGAACGACGGAGTGGGAGAAGGCAATGAGGAAGGTCTGTGTGGTCGGGGCCTCGGGGAAGCTGGGGCGGTACATGGTCCGGCACGCCCTGGAACGCGGCTACGAGGTGGTCGGCGTGTGCCGGGAGGTCAGCGTGCCGAAGCTGGCCGAGTTCGAGGGGCGGATGACGATCGTCCCCGGGGCGACGGACGATCCGGAGGTCATCCGTCGCGCGGTCGCCGACTGCGACGGCGTGCTGACCGTACTGGTCCCGTGGGGCGTGCGGCAGTACTCGTCGGGCACGGCGCAGGCGGTACTCGACCACGCCCGGCCCGACGCCCGGCTGGTGTTCTCCTGCGGGTGGCACATCACAAGGGACGGGCAGGACAGGTACTCGCGGATGTTCCGGTTGGGCGTCAGGGCCGCCACCTGGGTGGGCAAGCTCGTGAGGTACGTCGAGATCGACGACCAGGTGGAGGCGTGCCGTCGGGTCTTCGACAGCGACACCCGGTGGACGGTCGTGCGCGGCAGTTCACTGGAGGAGGGCCCCAGCCAGGGGCTTCCGCTGTGGAGCCGGCACGTCGGCGACCCGGTGCTGGCCAGCGACCTGACCCGGCGGGTGGACTTCGCGCTGTTCATGGTGGAGGCGCTGACGGACGACTCACTCGTGCGGGAGGCGCCGGCGATCGTCGGCCGGCTCAGCGCGAGCGCGCTCGCCCACGGGCACAAGGTGTGACGGCGACGGCGGTCGACTCGGCCGGTCGGCACTGCGGTCGACTCAGTCGGTCGGCACTGCGGTCATCGCGAGGGCGAGGCCGTTGCGGGAGGTGAAGACCGGGCGGAGGCGGGTGGGGCCGTGGGTGGGGTGGTCAAGCGTGACGGCCGGGTAGCGGTCGGTGCGACGGCGGTCCGGGATGTCGCCGGCGATGCGGCCGAGGGGGACGGCGCCACCGCCGGGTCCCGGGCGGTAGCGCAGCTCCCACACGGTGTCGCGGGCGGCCGTGCGGTGTTCGAGAGCGGTCGCGTAGTCGAGGGAGAACTCGATGCGGGACGGGCCGTCGGCCGAACGCACCGGGATCTCCCATTCCGGGCCTGGGCCGCAGACCACGATCCGGGGGTCCGGGGCCGGGTCCGTCGCGGGAAGCAGCCGGGCGACGACCGTGACGGCGTGCTCGCCCGCGATGACCTGTTCGACCTCGGCGTGCGCCGGGCGCAGCCAGGTGCGCAGGGCGAGGTGGCCGTCGGCCGTGGTGTACGGCACCCAGTGGGCGACGCGGCCGCTGTCAGTGGCGAGCGGCAGCGTCACCAGCGCGGCGGAGTCGAGCAGGGTGACGGCCACCGGGCGGGCGAAGTCCGCGCGGGTGGAGGTCGGTTGGATGCGCGGCTCCAGGCGGCAGTCCCAACGCCCCTCGGCCAGTGCGTGGTCGGCGCGGGAGAGGAGTACGCCGTCCGGACCGTGGTCGGTGATCGGCAGCCGGATCGCGTGGTCGCCGCCGCCGCGCCGTCGGAACACCAGCTCGCCGGCGCGGAGTTCGTCGGCGGTGACCGCGGACGGGTCGAGCACGACGCGCAGCGAGCCGTCCTCGGTCACCGCGCAGCGCGCGGGCAGCGGGCGGGCCCGCGGGTCGACACGCCGGGCACCGGTCCGGCGGCGGGACGCGACGGCGGCGAGGACGCGCCCGGCCCCCTCCCCCAGCGCGAACACGGCGCCGGAGAGGGCGCCGAGCGCGGCGCCCGGCGGCCTGCGGCGGGAGGAGGCGTGGGGTGACCGGCCTCCGGTCAGCTCGGCGAGGAGACCGGTCCAGCGCTGGGCGATGTCGGCCGGGTCGTAGCGGCGGCCGGTGGCCAGGGCGGCCTCGCCGAGGTGTCGTCGTTCCTCCGGGTCGTCGACGAGCCGCAGCAGCGCGTCGGCGTACGCGTCGCTGCCGCCTTCCAGCGGCACCAGCAGCCCGTCGACGCCGGGCGTGACGATCTCGGCGGGGCCGAACGGGCAGTCCGTGGAGACGACGGGCACCCCGCAGCGCATCGCCTCCACCAGCGTCATCCCGAAGGACTCGCCGTCGGAGGACACGGCCGCGACGGCCGCCTTGGCCCACTCGGTCTCGATGGGTGCGTGCGCGCCCATCAGCCGGACGCGGTCGCCCAGGCCGAGTGCGTCGATGCGGCGGCGGAGGCGGCCCTCGGTGCGCCCGCTGCCGTAGATGCGCAGGTCCCATTCCGGGCGCACGGCGGCGACCTTGGCGAACGCCTCGATCAGCCGGTCGTAGCGCTTGATGGGGATGAGGCGACCGACGGCCACCACGGTCCGGGAGTCCGCCCGCACCCGGGGGTGCGGGGGCTGGAGCGGGTCGACGAGCGGCGCGGGCACGGCGTTGGGCAGGCCGACGACCTCGGCGCCGCCGTACGCCGGTAGGGCCGCCCGCCACTGCCGGGCGTCCGCCTCCGAGACGGTGACGTAGGCGTCGAGGCGGGCGACGGCGGCCAGCATCTCCTCGCGCAGGTCGGGGTTGTGCGAGTCGAGCGTGCGGTGCTCCCAGCCGACGCGCAACTGGTCGGGGCGCCCGTACTCGGCGAGGTAGCCGACGAGCAGCGGGCGGGTCGCGACGACGGCGTCGGCGCGGCAGCGCCGCAGGTAGGCGGCGACGCGGCGGTCCGCCAGCCGGCTCGGCGGCACGGCGCTGCCGGCGGGACCCGGGTCGTGGAACATGGTGGACGGCCGGAGCCCGCTGGGGTGGGCGTACCGCCACGCCCGGTGCCGGGCTTCGATCAGCGGCGTCAGCCGCACCCGGGAGTCGAGCGGGAAGCGCGGACTGTCGGCCCGCCGGAAGACGCTGACGACCTCCACCTCGTGGTGCTCGCTCAGCGCGGAGGCGAGGTTGGCGACGGCCCGGACGGTCCCGCCGATGCCGTACATGTTGTAGACCAGAAAAGCGATCTTCACCTGCGGCCTCCAGGGCGCGGTGCTCACGACGAACGGACACCACCAGCCCGAAGGCAGGGCGCGCGTACGCTCCCGACACAGAACGGGCGGATCTCCCATCATGCGTGCGCCCGGCCCGCACCGCCGCCCCGCCACGCGGCGGGGCGCCCCACGCGGCCCGGACAGGCCCTCACACGGCCGGCGGGGGCGGGTCGGGGA
>NZ_VJYK02000418.1 GCF_007097205.2 Streptomyces alkaliterrae | reverse complement strand
CCCCACGTCCGTGCTCTCCCCTCCTTCTCTCCCTCCTCTCGTTCTTCCCTCCCGCACAATGGCAGGACAAGACATCCGTCCGAGAGGTGTGCGATGAGCGGTGAGTGGTGGGTCGTCGTCCTGGTCGTCGCCGGTGTGCTGGTGGCCGTCACCCTGGCGGTCACGATCAAGCTGGCCGTACGCCTGGTGCGCGCCAAGCGCGCCCTCACCGACGCGGGCGTCCCGGTGGGCGGCAAGCTGGCCTTCTGGGGCGCCCTGGCGTACGTCATCTCGCCGGTCGACCTCATGCCGGACCCGATCCTCCTCGACGACATCGGCGTGCTGCTGTTCGCCCTGCACTCCCTGCACCGGATGGCCGAGAACGCCCGCACCGGTGACGCCCCCAAGCTCGACGCCGCCACCCGCCCGACCAGCAAGTCCCTCAGCTAGCCACGGCACCGTTCCGCACTGCTCCGCGCTGCTCCCTCCCTGCCGCGGGCCCGATAGCATGCTCACGCCACACACGGCACATCGAGCAGCGGCAGCGCGGGGGAGAGCATGAGCAACGCCGACGGCCCGCCGAGCAGCCACGGTCCGGGCCCAGGCAACGCGCGCCCCGGCCACGGCCGTCCTTACCCGCGCCTCTCACCGCCGGACGACGGCCCGCGCCGCGCCCCCGGCCGTCACCGCGCCGGCATCTCCCCGACCCTCGTCACCGCCCTGTGCGCCCTCCTCGGCGTGGCCCTGGTCGGCGGCCTCGCGCTCGCCCTCGACAACAACTGGTTCGACAACACCTCCCCGTCCGACCAGCCACCGGCCCTCTCGGCTCCCGGCCCCGGCCCCGGCCTCAACTCGTCAGGTACCACAACGGGCACCACGTCCGGCTCCGCCCACTCCGCACCCGCGCCCGCGCCCACCCCCGATCCGACCGCCGCCGCGTTCCGAGGCGTCCGCGCCGGCACCTGCCTCCCCCTGTACGACACAGGCCAGGCCGCCGACACCGTCACCTGGAACACCGCCGCGCCCCCGGCCGCCGTCGGCTGCGACAGCGGCCGCGCGATGGTGCGGGTCACACGGGTGTCCGACTCCGTCGAGGACTGCGGGAGCGGCGTCGGCCACGCCTACTGGTACTACCGCGCCGCCGGTGAGTCGACGAGCACCGTCCTGTGCCTCAGCCGCGTCTACCGCGCGAACTACTGCCTGCTCGCCCGCCGGGCCGGCACCCCCGACGCACCGACCATGCACCTCGGCCCGATGACGGCCGCCGACTGCACCGACCGCCGCATACCCCCCGCCTACAACGAGGTCCTGCACGTCACCAGCGTCCACCAGGCCGGCCCGGACACCACCGCCACGGCCTGCGCCCGCGCCCCCGGCGACCGGACCAGATACTGGGCCTGGAAGGTCGACGACGGCCGAAGTCTCCTCTGCGCCACCGCCTACCGCCCCGCCCGCTGATCCTCACCCAACCTGGCCGCTCACACGGCCCGACCCCTCACACAGGATGCCCCTCGTCATCCGTCCGATCCACCTGTGTGGAGAACTTCGACAGGAAGACGTCAAAGCGTCCGTCCTCACGTCGGGTCATCGTGGCACCGTCCTGCCAGATGCCGTTCTCGTCCCACCACTGACTACCCGCCGGATCCCCCTGGTTCTGGTGGATGTTGTGCATCCCCAGCCCGGTACGGAACGGCTCTCCGAACACCAGGATCGGCCGCGCCGGCACCAGGATCGGCTCGAACGCCTCCGCCGCGTCGAGGTTCGACCCCGCCGTCCACGGCATGGGCCTGCAGAACGGCTCCACCGCCTCCCGCAGCCATCGGGGCAACCAGTGCGCGAACCGGCACCTCCGGTGCCCCAGCAACGCCGGATGCCGCTGGAAGTCCAACGCCCCGTCCCCGGCCCGCGCTCCAACTCGTGGTACCCGCCGGCGAAACCCGCCACCGGTCCGAGCGCCGCCGCGTCCACGACAAACCGCTTCCACCGCACCCCGGTGGCCGACTGCTTGCTGTCCACGTCCACCGCGCACCGGTACCGGCCGTCCGGCGCGTCGACCCGCAGGTTCACGTGGTACCACCGCCCCTGCGTGTCCGGCTGGTCGCGGAAGTGGTCCCGCAGAACCCCGCACAACACCCCGTACCGCTGCAACGCCATTCGCCAACAATCCCCCATCAACCCCCACAACACACGGCGCACGCGCCCGGCGTGGCGTGGCGGGTCAGCCCCGCCCGCGCCGGTCAGCGCTCGTCGACGCCGGCCAGAGCTTCGCTGACGAGCCGGACGGCGAAGTCCGGGTCGTCGGTCATGCGGTTGATGTGCTCGGCGAGCAGGAAGGTGGTGGCCTCCAAGGGCGTCATCTCCGCCTCGGTCCACTCGCCGTACTGTTCGCGCCACAGGTTGGGGCTCAGGCCGATACCCGCCGCGACGACCATTCCCACCATCGTGGGAATCGCCTCGGGGCGCACACTCCTGGGCATCATCCGCAACGACGCCACGAGGTTCGGCACCACGTACTCGACGACGTCCTTACCGGCGTCCTCATGCGCCAGGCGCAGCCACCGCATGAAGGTGTAGATCAGCGTGCACGTGCCCTCCAACACCTCGCCGGCCTCCTCGGGCCCCAGCGACTCGACGAACTGCTCGGTGAGCGCCTGCCGTTCGGGATCACTCCTGCTCCCGCCATCCCGAACGCTCCTGAGCCGCGAGTCGACCAGCATGAGCGCCGTACCCACATCGCCGACGGAAGCGTGCTGGGGATCGAAGGCAGAAGACACAGAAGCACTCCTCAACCGGCCACGACCCCAACGGCCCAGCCTCTCCCCAAGACGCTAGACGCCCGACACCGTCCGAGCCGCCCGTTCACCACTTCCACCCCGCCAGAGCGACCCCCCGCCCTCCAGTTCGGTTCTCCTCGCCCTGGCACCGCCACCGGTACTTCACTGCCATACGGCACGACAAAGCCCCCTCGGGAGTGATCCCGAGGGGGCTTTGACTGATGCGCGCTCGGCAGGATTCGAACCTGCAACCTTCTGATCCGTAGTCAGATGCTCTATCCGTTAAGCTACGAGCGCTTGGCTTTCCCGGCTGGTTGTTTCCGGCCGGTCGGCGTTGCGGGGACAACATTACAGCACCCGGCGCCGGAGGCGAAATCCGTTTGCCGCACCCATGCTGACCTGCGGAAACACACTTCGGGCGGACCGGCGGTGGCGGCTGGACGGCGCTCGGCGCGGGGTGCCGGAGGCGAGGCGTGGGGGTAACGCAAAAGCCCCGGCGGAGGGCCGGGGCTTTGGTGATCTCGGAGGATCGAGCGGAGGCTCCGGGATTTGAACCCGGGATGGGGGGTTACCCCAAACCGCATTAGCAGTGCGGCGCCATAGACCAGACTAGGCGAAGCCTCCAGCACACCCGCTGGGCGAGGTGTGTGCAGATGATGACACAGAGCCGAGGCCCGTGACCAATCGCGGACCAGGTTACCCGGCGGGTGCGCCGCCGGGCAAAGCGCTTTCGGTGGGGGCGGGCGTGACGGCCTGGGCGGCGGTGCACCGTCAACGGCGGACGGGGTCGTCCGGGTGGCGTAGTGGCGCGTTGCGCAACGGTCGGGGGCGCGCAGCGTTAGAAGGGTGGGGCGCGACGAGGCGCCCCGCCGACCACAGCACTCTGGAGTGATCATGCTGCGCCGATTCGTCACCGTGGCCACCGTTGTCACCGCCGTGTCCGCCGTCGCCGGTGCGGCCCTGGCGTGCCCGTCACCGGACGGAGAGGGGCGGCCGGGGGACGGGAG
>NZ_VJYK02000417.1 GCF_007097205.2 Streptomyces alkaliterrae | reverse complement strand
GGGCACCCCCGCCGAGTCCCGGACGGCGGCCGCCGAGGCCCGCCGCTCACTGCGTGGCTGCGCCGCCGACCTGCACGCCGCCGACGTAGCGGTCCGCGAGTCCTGCGACGTCCTCGTCCGGCACGCCAACTCCACCCGCTACGAGCAGGTCCGCACCCCGGCCCGCCAGCAGATCCGCGAACTGCCCGCCTCCGCCCTCCCCGAGCACTCGGCGGCCTGGACCGAGGCGTTCGCCCCGCGTCTGCGCGTCCTCACCGACGAACTCGCCCAGCTGGAACGCAACCGGGACAGCATCGTCGACCGGCTGCGCGGCCTCGTGGAGTCCGCCACCGCCACCCTCCGCTCCGCACAGCGGCTCTCCCGGCTCCCCGAGGGGCTGGGGGAGTGGTCGGGGCAGGAGTTCCTGCGCATCCGCTTCGAGGAACCCGACCAGGCCGTCCTCACCGAACGCCTGGGCGAGGTCATCGACGAGGCCACACGCGCCGCCGTCCGCAAGAACGGCGACCTGCGCAGGGACGGCATGTCGCTGCTGCTGCGCGGCGTCCACGCCGCCCTCCAGCCGCGCGGTGTCTCCGTGGAGATCCTCAAGCCGGACGCCGTACTGCGCGCCGAACGGGTGCCCGTCGGACAGATGGGCGACGTGTTCTCCGGCGGACAGCTGTTGACGGCCGCCATCGCGCTGTACTGCACGATGGCCGCGCTGCGCAGCAACGACCGGGGACGCGACCGCCACCGGCACGCCGGCACCCTCTTCCTCGACAACCCCATCGGTCGCGCCAACGCCACCTACCTGCTGGAACTCCAGCGCGCTGTGGCCGACGCCCTCGGCGTCCAACTCATCTACACCACGGGCCTGTTCGACACCACGGCGCTCGCCGAGTTCCCGCTGGTCATCCGGCTGCGCAACGATGCCGACCTGCGGGCCGGACTGAAGTACATCAGCGTCGAGGAGCATCTTCGGCCCGGCCTGCCGCAGCCCGACCCGGAATCCGAGCCGGTCCACGGCGAGATCACCGCGACCCGTATGTTCCGCCGCCCCGCCGAGCAGGGCGAGCCCGCCCCGGCGGCACCCGCCGGCTGACCCGGCACCGCCGACGTCGCGCGCGTCGCGGTGTGCACGCCGGTCACAACCGCTGCACACCGCGCCGCAGCCGCGGCCGGGCCGCGCTGCTGGGCGTCGACACCACACCGTGCCGCTGGATCCACACCTGCCGCGTCACCCACACGTCCAACACCGCCCACGTCGCCACCACCGTCGAGGCCACCGTGCCCAGCAACGCCGGGAAGGCGAACCACACTCCGGCAAGCGAGCACAACACGGTGATCGTCAACTGAACCAGCGTCAGGGCGATGATGATCACCGACCGCACGGCGGCGCCGCGGACCGGGTCCGGCATCCGGGGCCTGGCGTACATCTGACTCCCACTCCCCCTCCACAAAGGTCACAAGTGCTGGTCGGGCACGTGTCCAGGGCCACACACCCGGTACCGATTTTCCGGTATCCAGGGAAACCTCGGGACGATAGTCTCCCGGCTGCGCCCGCGCTCACACCCCGCGTCGACGAGCTCGCCGGCGAGCGGTAGTAGGCTCACGCCGTCCGGCGTGGGCGGCGCCACGGCTCGGGGAAGGCCGGCACGGCCGCCGGCCACCGGGCCGGCGACCACCGCGCGCGTCGCACGACGCACCAGCACCACCGCGACACCAACAGCACGTCAGCTCCACCACACGTCAACACGACAAGAGCCGACCGGGCACCACCCACGCCGGCAGCGCCCGGTACCGGACCGGCACGCCCCAGCCAGGGGCGCTGAGCTAGGGGAGGCCATGCCCTTTCGCGGGAGGACCATCCGCAGGAAGATCGTGGCGCTGCTCCTGATACCCCTGACGGCACTCACCGTCATCTGGGTCTTCGCCACACACCACACCGCAGTCGAGGCCATGCGCATGCTGGACGCCAAGAGCGCCCGCGACACCCTCGGCGAACCGATCGAACGCACCGTGCGCGCGGTCCAGCGGGAGCGCCGCCACGCCCTGGTCTACCTCGCCGACCCCCGCCGGTCCGAAGCGCTCCCGCAACTCCACCGCCACCAACGCCACACCGACCGGGCGGTCTCCGACGTCACCGAGCGCGCCCCCGCCGTGCGTGGCCGGCTCGGCGAGGACACCCGCGCCCGCCTCGACGCGTTTGTCACCGGCCTCGACGTCCTGCGCTCCCTGCGCGGCAGGGTCGAACGCAACACCATCTCCCGCGACCACACCCTCGTCGCCTACAACGACCTGGTCGACCCCAGCTACGAACTGCTCAACGGACTCCAGGCGATCGACCACGCCGACCTGGACAGGGAGGCCCGCGCACTGGTCGGGGCCGCCCGCGCCAGGGAACTGCTGTCCCGCCAGGACGCGCTGATGGCCGCGGCGCTGGCCGCCGGCAGGATGACCGACCACGAGCACCGCGAGTTCTCCGACCGGGTAGCCGAACGCCGCGTGCTCTACCAGACCAGCCTCGACGCGCTGCCCGAAACCGACGCCCGCGCCTACGAGGAGTACTGGCGCGGCTCCGACGGGCGCGCGCTCACGGCCTTCGAGAACGACGTCTTCAACGCCGGCCCCGACCGGGCCGTCCGGGTGCTCAACGCCGAACGCTGGCAGTCCGCCACCGGCACCGCGCTCACCGGCCTCGAAACCCTCGACCGCTCCGGACGGGAACGCCACGAGGAACGGATCGCGCCCGTACGACTGTCGGTACTGCTCCAGGCCGGCACCGCCGCGCTGCTCGGCCTCGTCGCCGGCGCCCTGTCCGTCTTCGTCTCCCTGCGGGTGGGCCGGGGCCTCGTCCGGGACCTGCGGGCGCTGCGCAAGGAGGCCAACGAGGCCGCCGGCGTACGACTGCCCGGCGTGCAGCGCCGGCTGGCCGCCGGCGAGCAGGTCGACGTCGAGACCGAGGCACCGCGGCTGGAGTACGGGCGCGACGAGGTCGGCCAGGTCGGCCAGGCACTCAACACCCTCCAGCGCGCCGCGGTCGAGGGCGCCGTCCGCCAGGCCGACATGCGACGCGGCGTCTCGGAGGTCTTCGTCAACCTCGCCCGCCGCAGCCAGGTGCTGCTGCACCGGCAGCTCAACGTGCTGGAGGGCATCCGCCGCCGCACCGAGGACCCCGTCGAGACCGCCGACCTCGACCGGCTTGACCACCTCACCGCGCGGATGCGCCGACACGCAGAGGGCCTGGTGATCCTTTCGGGCGCGGCGCCGTCCCGGCAGTGGCGCAAACCCGTTGCCCTGATCGACGTGGTGCGCGCCGCGACCGCCGAGGTGGAGGACCACGAACGCGTCGAGGTGCGCCGCCTCGCCGACCTGGCCGTCGACGGCGCGGCCGTCGCCGACCTGACCCACCTCGTCGCCGAACTGCTGGAGAACGCCACCGCCTTCTCACCCCCGCACACCGCCGTCCAGGTCATGGGGGAGCGAGTGGCCAACGGCTTCACGCTGGAGATCCACGACCGGGGGCTGGGCATGACCGCCGACGCTCTTCTGGAGGCCAACCTCAGACTGGCCGAGACACCCGAGTTCGAACTCTCCGACACCGACCGTCTCGGCCTGCTGGTCGTCGCCCGCCTCGCCCAACGGCAGGGCGCCCGCGTCTCGCTCCAACCCTCCCCCTACGGCGGCACCACCGCCGTGGTGCTGATACCCGGGGCCGTACTCAACGAGATCACCGACGACCTCGATCTGGACACCGGGCTCCCCGAACGCCCCGGCTCCACCCCGCCGCTCGCCTTCGCCCAGCGGCTGTCTC
>NZ_VJYK02000416.1 GCF_007097205.2 Streptomyces alkaliterrae | reverse complement strand
GGGAGGGGGGTGCGGCTTCGTCGTCGCCGCCGGGCGGCGCCTCGGAGAGCCCGTCGCCGGGCCCGACGCAGACGCCGGGTGGCGGCAGGGTCGCCGAGGAGCGCCGGGAGGAGTCGAACGAGAAGACCAAGTTCACTCTTCAGGCGGAGGTGCTGTTCGACAAGAACAGCTCCAAGCTGAACGCCAAGGCCAACGCCCGCATCGCCGACATCGCGGCCGAGATCAACAAGCAGAAGGCGAGCAAGGTCAGCGTCTACGGCTTCACCGACAACCTCGGCTCGTACGAGAACGGTGTCCGGCTGTCCCAGGAGCGCGCGGAGGCGGTGCACAAGGTGCTGGTCAAGACGTTGAACGACGCGTCGTTGAGGTTCGACATCCGGGGTTACAGCGAGGACTATCCGATCGCCTCGAACGCGACGGAGGAGGGCCGCGCGCAGAACCGCCGGGTCGAGATCTCCTTCAGCCGTGCGAACTGAGGCGACGGGAGGCACCCGCGCGGCCGTTTTGTGAGAACTGGGCAAGAAACAGGGTGACTTGAGCGGCGGGCCGCGCTGCCGACGTGGTTGGGGTTACACGGTGGGGACACCTGCCGTGGGCCCGTGACGTCGACAGGGACGGAGTCCTCAGTGTCTCGGAGAAGAACGCTCAGCCGTGGGAAGAAGGCCGCGCTGCTGGTGGGCGCGGCGGCGCTGGCCGGTGGCGGCGCCGTCGTGCTGACCGGTACGAGTCAGGCGTCGGTCGCCTGCGACGGCCTGGCGACCGCACTCGGCAACAACGCGAGATTCATCGCCGAGCAGCGGGCGAACCCGGACGCCCAGTCCGAGGCGCGGATCGCCAACCGTGAGGCCGTGATCGAGGAGATCAAGCGCAAGCAGGCGGCGTCCGGCTGCGAGGTGGGTGCCGGTGGCGGGGAGGCGGTCGCTCAGCCTCCCGCCGAGCCCGATCCGCCCTCGGAACCGCCAGCAGAGGCCGCGCCTCCGGCCGAGGCGGGCCCGCCGGGCGAGGCCGCGCCGCCGCCCGGAGGCGTCGGGGAGCAGGTCTGCGTGGGTTCCACGGTCACGTTGTCCGGTGAGGGCGGTGCTCCCGCCGCCTCCAGCAACGAGTTCCCGATCGGCACCCAGCTGAGGGTGACGAATCTGGACAACAACAAGTCCACCACCGTGGAGGTCACTTCGGTGTCGGGTAGCTGTGTGCTGCTGAACGACGCGGCGTTCGAGGAGGTGCGTGAGCCCGGCAAGTTCCTGATCAGGCAGGCCCGGATCGAGCGCGTCGGCTGACGCGACCGACGCCCTTCGGCCTGCGCGCACGTCCGGCGCCGCCTCTCGCCGGACGGGGCCCGTGCACCCCGCTCGCCCCCGTGGCGGGGTGCACGGGCCCGCCCGTTCACTGGACGGTGTCAGGGCCGGAGCGGGCCCTCACAGCTGTAGTCGGAGGTGCCGCCCCGCCCGTCGGACCAGATCTGGACCGGCCCGAAGTCGCAGTTCATGTCGGCAAGGTTCGTGCTCTCCGCGGAGCGGCCCGCGCGGCGGAGGATGAAGTAGTCGACCGTCTCCGACATGTCCTTGAACACCTTGTCGGGGCTGTCCGCGTCGCTGAGCCGGGCGGTGATCCGGCCGGTGCAGGTGAAGCGGGGGCGTTCCTGGTCCGCGTCGGCGGTGCAGGCCGGGTCGAGGCCGGTGGCGGAGACGAGCGCGGTGCGGACGGAGTCGGCGGTGGAGTGGGTGAGGCGGTCGAGCGGCGTGTAGCGGGTGTTCGGGACGAACAGGTCGTCGACGACGGCGATCTGCCGGTCGAGGAAGCGGTTGTAGGCGGTCTGGAGGGCGGCGTCGCCGCTGAGGCGGCTGCGCCACGCGTCGTAGGCGGCCGGGGCGTCGGCGCGTAGGTGGGTGTACATCTCGCGGATGAGTGCGGGCCGTTCGGTCCACAGGTACTCGAAGAGGGTGCCCGCGTAGGAGTAGAAGCGGAAGCCGTCGCCGGAGTAGGTGGCGTGCAGGATGTCCCGGACGGTCATCCGGGGGCGGCCTTCCCGGGTGTCGTTGATGATGCCCTGGACGAGGGACTTGCGGACGGCGACGCCGTCGTCGCGTGTGGCGCCGGCGAAGAACTCGGCGGTGCCCTCGTCCATGGCGGTGGTGCGGTCGTTCTTGTACCAGGGGCCCTCGCCGAAGAATCCGGGCACGGCCCAGCGGCCGTTGAGGTAGTGGGTGTACTCGTGGCGGTACAGCTCCTCGAGGGTGAGGCGGGAGTCCTCGGGGACGCGGCGCTGGTAGGTGTAGAAGGTCGCCGTCCGCTCGATGTAGATGCCGCCGTTGTCGGTGCCCATGCCGGTCAGGAGCGGGTGGTAGGCCTCGTAGTCGGCACGCGAGGCGTACAGCACGGTGGTGAGGGTGGTGTTGGGGTCGTCTGCGAGCGGTTCCCGGCTGCCGAGGACGCGGTGGAACTGGGCCTTGACCTGTTTGCCGGCGTAGTAGAGCTGGTCGACGGTCGCCCGGTCGAGGGCCGTTCTGACGCGGATGGTGCCCTCGTCGTACGTGTAGGTGTGCGGGAAGATGCGGCGCTCGATGTCGTCGCGGCACACGCCGTGGGGCTTGCAGGCGTCGTACTCGTTCAGCCAGGAGGCGACCTTGGCCCAGGGTGGGCTGCCGTGGCCGAAATTGCGGGTGGTGCGGTCGAGCAGGTCGCCGAGTCCGCCCACGATCTCGGTCTTGAGGTGGGGTATCAGTCCGAAGCGGCCGTACTCGCTGACCGCGTCGCGCACCACCCAGGCGTTGGCCGTCCCCTTGAGGTGGGTGTGGTCGCCGAAGGCGCGGAAGGCGGCCCGGTACCAGGGTGCGGCGGCGACGGCCTGGCGGAAGGCGGTGTCGTTGTTGCCCTCGTACATGCCGAGGTAGCTGACGACGAGGGCGGCGAGGGCGGCACCGGCCCAGTCGGGGTCCTTGTGGGTGGCGGGGCGGTTCGGGCCCATGGTCGCCAGTACCCGGGTGATCAGGTCGAGTTGGTGGTGGCGCAGGCCGGGGGCGCTGGCGGTGTAGAGGGCTTCGCGCAGGGTCTGGGCGTTGGTCGCGGTGGCGTCGAAGGTGCGCGGCGCGTCGCCGAGCGCGGTCACGGCGCGGCGCACGGCGCGGCTTGTGGGGCGGTCGGAGAGGTCGACCTCGTCGCGGGAGAACTCGTGGTAGGCGACGGCGTGGAGGTAGGTGAACAGCTCCAGCAGTCCGCTGCCGTTGCGGCCGTCGTGGCCGGGGGCGAGGGTGGTGGCGCGGCGGGCGACTGCCTGGATGTGGCCGGCCGACATGATCGGGGCGAGCCGGGCGTCCCAGTTCCAGATGAGGGTGCTGAGGCAGCCGTCGGCGGTGACGGCCTCGTCGGTGAGGAAGTCTGCGAGGCCGGTGGGGCTGAGGCCGGTGACGCCGTCGAGGGTGCACGGCACGCCGGCCTCGGTGGTGGCGGGCTTGTTCGCGGTGGCCACCGGGGGTGCGGCGTTGTCGGCGGCGGCGTCGGGCAGGCCCGGTACCCGGCCTTCGGGGCCCTCGCCGGGGGCGGAGGTGGCGTGGCTTCCGGGCGCCGGGGCCTTGGCGAGGCGGTCGACCTCGTCGTGCGGGTGCCGGTCGTCGACGGGCGTGGTCGGTGCGGTGGCCCGGGGCTGGGCCGGCGGTGCGGCGGGCGCGGCGGTGGCCTGACCGAGCTGCGCCGAGGACGCCAGGATCGCGACCATGGTGGCCGCCGTCAGCAGGCGTCTGCGTGCGGTGCTGTTCCGCTGGGCGGTGCTGTTCTTCTGTGACACCGGGTCTCCTGTGTGGGGTGAAAAGGGTGGAGGGTGGTGCGGGTTGGTGCGGGTTGGTGCTGGTCGGCGGTGCGGCGCGGCGCGGCAGATGGGCCGGGGCCGGGGCGCGCGCCGACGTGTGTGGGAG
>NZ_VJYK02000415.1 GCF_007097205.2 Streptomyces alkaliterrae | reverse complement strand
CCACCACACCCCCGACGGCGTGAGCACCCGACGGGCCCGGCTCTACGCGGTGACCGTACCGGTCGATCCGACGCGCAGCGTGCGCGCGCTCGCCCTGCCCGCCGACCCGGGCCCGCGCGCGGACGTGCACGTCTTCGCCGTCGGCCTGCGCGCGGCGGCGGCCGACTGGACGGGCAGCTGGGCGGCGGGCACGGGCGGGTACAACAAGGTGGGCCCGTGGCGGGACCGCACCCTGCGGCTGGTAGTGCGGACCAGCGTCGGCGGGGACGAGTTGCGGCTTCGGCTGGCCAACACCTTCGCCGAGCGCGCGCTGCGGCTGGGCCGGGTCTCCGTCGCCGTCCGGTCCGATGGGCCGAACACCACCGCGGACCCCGTTCCCGTGACCTTCGGCGGCCGGGACCGTCCGACGCTTCCGGCCGGCGCCGCGGCAGTCAGCGACCCCGTCCGGCTGCCGGTACCCGCCGACGGCGACCTGCTGGTCAGCCTGCATCTACCCGGCGGCATCCAGGCGGCCCCCGTGCACGGCCGGGCCATCCAGCGCTCGTACGCCAGCGGCGACGACAGCGGCGACCTCACCGCCAGCCGCGGCGGCGCGGACTGGCGGCCGGAGCTGACCTCGTGGCCGTTCCTCACCGGCGTCGACGTGCGCGAGGACACCGGCACGGTCGTCACCGTCGGCGACTCCATCACCGACGGCGTCGGCTCCACCGAGGACGCCAACCGCCGCTGGCCCAACGTGCTCGCCCGCCGCCTGCTGGCCCGCCCGCACACGGACGTGCCCGCCTACGGGGTGAGCAACCAGGGCATCTCCGCCAACCGCGTCACCAGCGACCGCTACCCGGGCGAGGGTGTCAGCTCCAGCAACGCGGGGGTGAGCCTTGTGCACCGCTTCGAGCGGGACGTGCTCGCGCAGCCGAACGTCCGGACGGTGGTGGTGTTCGCCGGGGTCAACGACGTGCGCTGGGGGGCCGGTTCGCAGGACGTGCTCGCCGGGCTGCGCGAGGTCGCGCGGCGCGCGCGGGCGCACCGCGTCCGGGTGCTCGTCGCCACCATCGCGCCGTGCGGCGGCTATCCGGACTGCACAGCGGACGTCGACCGCCGCCGCCGCGAGATCAACGCCCAACTGCGCTCGCAGCACGACGACTTCGACGCCGTCCTCGACTTCGACGCGGTACTGCGCGATCCCGCCGCGCCCGAACGGCTGCTGCCGACCTACGACAGCGGCGACCATCTGCATCCGGGCGACGCCGGGCTGCGCGCCGTCGCCGAGTCGGTGGACCTGCGGCTGCTCGTGCCCGCCGACGACCGGTGAGCCGAGGACCGGTGAGCCTAACAACGCCGAGCCGAGCGGCTGCGCCGGAGCCGCCGCCGGGTCAACGACCGGTCATCGAACGGGCGGTGGTGTACACGTCCAGCACGGCCAGGCACAGCGGCGTCAGCGCCAGCAGCACCGCGCCCTCGCACACGTCCAACAGCCGCCCCCAGAAGGGCGTCAGCCCGGCCCGGGGGACGACGACCGCGATGGCCGCCAGCACCGCCGCGCCCGCGACCAGCGCCGTCGTCAGCCACAGCGCGCGCAACCCCGAGCCGTCGGCGTCCAGGGCGAGAGCCGTGAACAGCAGCGCCAGCACCGCCGTCCCGGCGGCGAGCGCGCAGGCGACCTGCGTCGAGTAGCGGAAGAGCCGGGCGCGCGTCAGCAGCGCCAGGCCGGTGCCGAGCGCGAGCAACTGGCCGAAGAGGGTGCCGCCGAAGGCCAGCACCACCGCCGCGCCGACCGCAACGGCCGCCAGCCCGCCGACCAACCCGAGCAGCACCTCGTGCCCCCGTCGGGCCTGCGCGGCGATCCGCTCGGCGTCGATCGGGCCGGGCTCGGCGGGCGCGAACGGATCCTCCGCGGCCGTGCCGGACGTCTGGTAACCCGGGCGCGGCGGCGCGTACCCGATCGGCAGCCGCGCGAAACGCGCCGAAAGCGCCGGTAGGAACGCCAGCAGGCCGATCGCCACCGGCGCGCTCACCGACGCGGCCGCCAGCGGCCGGGCGTCGGTCAACACCAGCGCGAACGCGGCGAGCGTCCCCGCGCCGGCGACCACCGCGACCGCCACAAACGGCGCGTCCCCCTCCGGTAGCGCCGCCACCATCACCGACGCGGCGAGCAGCACGGCCGCGCAGCCGAGCAGGAACTGCAGCCGCCCCACCCCGTGCCCGTCCTGCAGCGGCAGCACTCCGGAGCCGGCGAGCATCGCGTGCGGCAGCGCCGCCAGGCCCAGCGCGGTGGCCGACCCGCGGTCGCCGTAGAACCGCCCGCGCACCGGGGCGAGCGCCAGCAGCGCGACGCCGATCACCGCGGCAGTCACGCCCGGCAGACCATGCATGTCCCGCCCGTCCGGGTAGGTCAGCCACAGCAGCAGCGCCGCCAGCCACAGCAGCACCACCGTGCCGGCCAGCCCCGCCAGCCGCAGATACCGGTCGTCCCAGAGCGTCCGGTCGGCGGTGACCGCCGTCGCGACGGCGTCCGAGACGTCGTCGAACACCGCCGGCGGCAGCGACCGCGAGAACGGACGCAGCGTCAGCACCTCGCCGTCGCGGATCCGCAACCCGGCGAGGGTCCGCCCGGCGTCCAGCACCGTGCCGTCCCGTCGCACCAGGTAGTAGCCGACCAGCGAGTTGTCGTCGGCCGTGTGCGCGGTCAGCCGCTGGATCTCCGGATAGAGGTGTGCCACCGGCACGTCCTCCGGCAGCGCCACGTCGACGCGGCCGCCGGGCGCCACGACGGTCAGCCGGCTAAAGCCGGTGCCCGTGGGCGCCTGGGAGAACGTCGTCGTACTGGTGGCGGGCGTGGTCACCGCGTCCCCTCCCCGTCGCTGTGTGCCGTGCCGTGCGCTCCCGGCCTGGTCCGTCCGTCTCCAACCCTCGTGCACGGCCGGTTGGACACCCTATCCGGTCTGTGACGAGGCCCTGTCAGCGCGCCCGATGACGGTGAGTAGGATCGGCACGCGCGGAGGGAGCCGACGCCAGGGGGGCGTCGGCCGGGTGGACCCGCTGCTGACCGAGGATTGGTAGGCGTGTGAGTCAGATCGTCGTCAAACGCCGTGCCCGTGTGCTGCCGCCGGACGTTCCGGCAGACGAGGTCGTCCTGGAAGCGCCGCCGGAGCTGCCGCGCGGCCAGCAGGAGGGCGTGCTGATGCAGGTCCTGCCCATGCTCGGCATGGGCGGCTCGATGGTGTTCTTCTTCATGCCCGGCGCCCACCCCTTCATGCGCATCATGGGCCTGATGATGATGGTGTCCATGGTCGGCATGATCATCGCGATGGTCGTGCGGCTCCGGCGGGGCACGCTGGGCCAGATGGCCCAGTCCCGCCGCGACTACCTCAAGTACCTCGCCCAGACCCGCCGCACCGTCCGGGAGACCGCGCGCCGGCAGCGCTTCGCCCAGCTCTACCTCAACCCGGCACCCGACCAGCTGTGGTCGCTCGTCGAGGACGGCACCCGGGTGTGGGAACGCCGCTTCACCGACGACGACTTCGCCCAGGTGCGGCTCGGCCTCGGCGCGCAGCGCCTCAGCACCCCGCTCACCGCCCCCGACACCGCCCCCGTCGACGAGCTCGAACCGCTCACCGCCGGCGCCATGCAGCGCTTCATCCGCACCCACGGCACACTCGACGACCTGCCCGTCGCCGTCTCCCTGCGCGCCTTCTACCACCTCACCCTCTCCGGCGACCCGGCCACCGCGCACGGCACCGCCCGCGCACTCCTCGCCCAACTCGTCACCCTCCACTCCCCCGACGACCTCGTCGTCGCCGTCGCCGCCGCCGGCAGCGAGCCCGCCGCCCGCTGGGACTGGACCAAGTGGCTCCCCCACACCCAGCTCTCCGACTCACTCGACGGCGCCGGCACCGAACGCCTCATCAG
>NZ_VJYK02000414.1 GCF_007097205.2 Streptomyces alkaliterrae | reverse complement strand
CCCATGAACGCCGTGCTGTGGCTGCTGGCCGTGCCCTCCCTCGCCTTCGGACTGCTCTACGGCTGGCTCGCCGACTGGTTCGCAGGACCCAGCCTGGCCCCGACCATGACCACCTCCGTACTCGGCACCGGGCTCGCGCTCATCGGCGCGCTGGTCACCTACGCGGCCTGGCGGCAGGCCACGGCGGTGGGCCGCACCCCCGACCCGACGCCCGCCCTGCTCGGACCGCTGCACCAGCCGGCCCGCGCCGGCTTCCACCTGGACGCCGCCTACGACCGGATGTTCGTCGCCCCGGTACGCGGCGGCGCCCGGCTGGTGAACTTCCTCGACCGGGAGGTCGTCGACGCGTACGTGCGCGGCGCCGCGACCCTGCCCGGCTGGCTGGGCACGCTCGCCCGCCGCGCCCAGACCGGCAACGCGCAGACGTATCTGAGCGTGCTGCTGGCCGGAGCCGTCGTCCTGGCCGTCGCCGTACTCGCCGCCGGAGCGTGAGCCGTGATCACCCTCAATGAGACCGTGCTCCAGCTGCTGCTGGTCGCCGTGGTCGTCCTGCCGCTGATCGGCGCGGGCGCCGCCCTGCTGCCCGCCCCGCCGGGCCTGCGCGGCCGCAACCCCGACCAGGCCGTCCTGCGGCACGGCGTCACCGTCACCGGCGCCGTCCTGCTGGGCTCCCTCGTCCTGGCCGCCGGCTTCGACCTCGACCGGCCCGGCGCCATGCAGGCCGAGTCGGACATCAGCTGGATCCCGGCGTTCGGCGTCCGACTGCACTTCGGCGTCGACGGCATCTCGCTCCCCCTCCTCGTACTGACCGCGCTGCTGACCTTCCTCTGCGCGCTGTACTCCTACTTCGTCAAACCCCCACAGAACGCCCCCTCGGCGAAGGCGTTCGTCGCGCTGCTGCTCGTCCTGGAGACGGGGGTCCTGGCCACCTTCGCGGTGCTGGACCTCGTGCTCTTCTTCCTGGCCTTCGAGATGGTCCTCATCCCGATGTACTTCCTCATCGCCCGCTGGGGCGGCGAGGGCCGGGCCCGGGCCGCCTGGCGCTTCGTGCTCTACACGCTGCTCGGCTCGGTGGTCATGCTGCTCGGGCTGCTGCTCGTCGGCCTGCAGGCCGGCACGTTCGACATGGTGGCACTCGCCACTGACAACGGCGCCTCGCTCAGCCGGACGACCCAGCTCATCGCGGTCCTCGCCATCGGCGTCGGCCTCGCCGTGAAGACCCCGATGTGGCCCCTGCACAGCTGGCTGCCCGACGCCCACACCGCCGCGCCGACCGTCGGCTCCGTACTGCTCGCGGGCGTGCTGCTGAAGATGGGCACCTACGGGCTGGTGCGGATCGTGCTGCCGATCGCGCCCGAGGGCGCCGCGTACTTCGCGCCCTACCTGGCCGCGTTCGCCGCCGTCGGCATCATCTACGGCTCGCTGGCCTGCCTGGCGCTCGTCCGACAGGGCGCCGGCGGCGACCTGAAGCGGCTCATCGCCTACTCGTCCGTCGGGCACATGGGCTTTGTACTCCTCGGCATCGCCACGCTCACCCGGACCGGCGTCAACGGCGCGCTGTTCGCCAACATCGCGCACGGGCTGATCACCGGACTGCTGTTCTTCCTGGTCGGCGCGTTGAAGGAACGCACCGGCACCACCGACCTCGATCGGCTCGCCGCCGACCGGGGCGCGGCGCTGTACGCGCGCGCCCCCCGCTTCGGCGGGCTGCTGGCGTTCGCCGCCGTCGCCTCCCTCGGGCTGCCCGGTCTCGCCGGGTTCTGGGGGGAGATGCTGGCCCTGCTCGGCGCCTTCCACCCGGCGGACGGGCTCAGCCGACCCGCCTACCTGGTCTTCATGGCGGTCGGAGGCTTCGGCACCCTGCTCACCGCCGCCTACCTGCTGCTTGTGGTGTGCAGGGTCTGCATGGGCGACCCGGCGCACGCGCCGGCGCTCGCGACTGGGCCAACAGGCCCCGGCGCGGGCGAGCGCGCACCGGCAGCCGTCGGCGCGCCCGGCGCAGCCGCCGAGGGTGACGACGCCGCCGCGCCCGGCGTGCCCGCCGAGGAACGCGCCGGCGGCCGGGAGACCGCGCCCGCGCCCACCACCGGCGCACTGCCCGACGTACGCGGCTACGAGTTCGCCGCCTGGACGCCGCTGGTCGCCCTCACGCTGCTCGCGGGCCTTTGGCCCGCGGTCCTTCTGCACCTCACCGACCCGGCCGTGCAGAACCTGCTGCCAGGAGTCAGCCGATGACGTACGCCGCCGCCGCCCTCCTCCACGCGGACGCCGCCCTCCTCCACGCGGACGCCGCGCTGCTCGCCGCCGACAGCGTGCCGGCCGCCGGCAGCCTCATCCAGTCCGTCGACTGGGTCGCCGTCGCGCCGCCGACCATCGTCGCGGTCGCCGCCCTCGTGCTGCTCGTCGCAGACCTCTTCCTGACCGACGCGCGCAAGCGGCTGCTCGGCTGGGCGGCCGTCGCCGCGCTCGCCGTCGCCTGCCTCAGCCTGCTGCCGCTCGTCGGCGAGGACCGCGGCACCTTCTGCCTCACCACCGACCCCACGCTCTGCAGCTACAGCGCCGACACCCTCGCGCTCGTCGTGCAGTTCCTCGTCCTCGGCGCCGCGCTGGTCACCGCACTCCTGTCACTCGTCGTCGTACAGGACGCGGACCTGCCACGCGGCGAGTTCTGGTTCCTGCTGCTGTCGACCGCAGCCGGTGCCGCGCTGCTGCCCGCCTCCCGCGACCTGGCGACGCTGGTCATCGCCCTGGAGGTCGCGTCGCTGCCCACGTTCGCGCTGGTCACCCTGCGCCAGGGCGACCGCCGGGCGTCCGAGGCGGCCGTGAAGTTCTTCCTCTCCTCCGTCACCGCCACGGCCGTCACGCTCATGGGCGTCAGCTTCGTCTACGCCGCCACCGGCAGCCTGCACCTCAGCCGCGTCGCCACCGCGCTGCCCGTCGTCGACGCCCGGATGACCTCGCTCGCCGCCGTCGGCGTCACCCTCACCCTGGTCGGCTTCGCCTTCAAGACGGCCGTCGTCCCGTTCCACTTCTGGGTGCCCGAGACGTACGTCGGCGCGCCCGTGCCGGTCGCCGCCTACCTGTCCGTCGTCGGCAAGACCGTCGGCTTCGGCGGCCTCATCCTCGTCACCATCCTGGCGTTCCCCACCTACGCCACCACCTGGGGCCCGGTGCTCGCCGTACTGGCCGCGCTCACCATGACCGTCGGCAACGTCGCCGCGATGCGGCAGCGCCCCGACACGCGCGACAGCGCGGTACGGCTGCTCGCCTGGTCCTCCGTCGGTCAGGCGGGCTACCTGATCGTGCCCATCGCGGCCGCCGCCTGGGCCGACGCGCCGATGCGCGCGGTCGGCGCCACGCTCGCCTACGCCCTGATGTACGCGGCCGTGAACCTCGGCGCGTTCGCCGTCGTCATCCACGTCGCGCGCGGCGCCCGCGCCAACCGGCTGCTCGACCACCGCGCCCTCTACAGCAGCCACCCGCTGCTCGCCCTCGCCCTCGCCTTCTTCCTGCTCTGCCTGGCCGGGCTGCCGCCGGGCGTCGTCGGCCTGTTCGCGAAGGTCGCCGTGTTCGGCGCCGCCGTGGACGCCGGGCTGGGCTGGCTCGCGGTGGTGATGGCGGTCAACGTCGTCATCGGCCTCGTCTACTACCTGCGCTGGACCGCGCTGCTCTTCCAGCGCCCCGAACCCGCGCCGGAGGCGGCGCCGGAGACCGAGTCGGCCGCGAAGGCCGCGGCCGCCGAAGGCGCCGTCGGCGCCGTCGGCGCCCTCGTCCGGACCCCCGTCCGCGCCCGCGTACCCCTCCCGATCGCCGCCGTCGTGGCCCTCACCGCCACGATCGCCGTGGTCCTCTCCGGAGCCCCCCAGCTCATCCTGCGCCTGGTGGGCGTCGGCGTGCTCTGAGCGGGCGCCCGCCCGCCGGCGCCCGCTCAGAGC
>NZ_VJYK02000413.1 GCF_007097205.2 Streptomyces alkaliterrae | reverse complement strand
CCACTCCGCACCGCCCCGGGCGGCTGCCCCGCCCCCGTCGAGAGGACCCGGCACATGTCACCCTCCCCCACCGTCGTCGGCCGCCTCCGCCGGATCTGGCGGTACCCCGTCAAGTCGCTGGCCGCCGAGGCACTGTCCGAGACGGCCGTCGGCTGGCACGGCGTCGCGGGCGACCGCCGCTGGGCCTTCGTCCGGCCGGACAGCCAGTCCCGCCGCTTCCCGTGGCAGACCATCCGCGAGAACGCGCTGATGTGCCGCTTCCGGCCGGAGTTCGACGACCCGGCCAGGCCCGACGACTCCAAGATCACCGTGCACGCCCCCGACGGCCAGTCCTACGCGGTGGACGACCCGGCGCTGGCCGACCGGATCGGCGTCGGCACGCGGCTGATGCGAGTGAAGAACGGCGTCTTCGACGAGATGCCGCTGTCGCTGATCAGCACCGCGACCGTCGCCGAGCTGTGCCGCCGCGCCTCCGTGCCCGCCGACGCCCTGCGCTTCCGGCCCAACCTGCTGGTGGAGCCCGTCGACGACCGGCCGTTCGTCGAGGACGAGTGGGTCGGGGCGACCCTGCGGATCGGCGCGACCGAGCTGCGCGTCGACCAGCGCGACCCGCGCTGCGTCATGATCAACACGGACCCCGTCACCGCCGAGCGCGACCCGGCCGTCCTGCGTTCCCTCGCCGACCGCAACGGCCACGCCGGCGTCTACGGCACCCCGGTGACCCCGGGCACGATCCACCTCGAAGCGGACGTGGTCCTCCTCTGACGCCCGCGCCCGCCTGCGCCTGTACCTGCGCCTGTCCCTGCGCCTGTTCCTGCGCCTGTCCCTGCGGTCAGTAGCGCGCGTCCAGCTCCTCGACGATCGCCCGCAACTCCCTTGCCGCCGACCGCGACAGTGCCACCAGCACCGCCTCCAACAGCTCGCGCTCGGCAAGCGGGTCTGCGCAGCACTCCGGCACGCCGCACCCACCGCCGCCGTCCACCCACAGCCGGCGGTACGGATCGGCGACATGCCGCCGCCAGTGCTCCAACGCCCGCGCCACCGAACCGGGCGCCAGGTAGTTCCGGGTTCGCTCCAACAGCTCGATCTCCCGAAGCGCCCGGCGGGAGAGCCCCGGCGGCCCGACCCCGGGCACGCGAGCGGCCAGAGCGGTGGCCCGTACGCTTCCCGGTCGCCTCCTCGCCATCGTCCCCCTCCCCCGCCCCTCGGCCTACCACCGTCCGCGGCGGCCAAAACCCGGTGCGGTCGGTGCCGACTCCCGGCTACCGTCACCGCCATGACATCCGGTGAACGCGTACGCCCGCCCTTCGACGCCGACGAACGCACCCAGTTGGTCGGTTGGCTCGAGATGCAACGCTCGATCGTGCGCTGGAAGTGCGAGGGCCTGTCCGAGGAGGACGCGCGGCGTCCCGTGCTGCCCTCCTCCCCTCTGATGACGGCGGCCGGAGTGGTCAGCCACCTGCGCTGGGTGGAACACGCCTGGTTCGAGGTGCTGTTCCTCGGCGGCCCCACGACCGACAACCCGCAGTTCGACAACTCCGTCGAGGACGCGGACCTACGCGTCCCCGACGACGTGTCGCTCTCCCAGCTCCTCGCCGACTACGAGCGGCAGTGCGCCACCTCCAACGCCATCGTCGCCGCCCACGCGTTGGACGAGCCCGGCCGCCACCCCGATTTCAGGTCCGCACGCGCCAACCTCCGGTGGATGCTCATCCACATGATCGAGGAGACCGCCCGCCACGCCGGCCACCTCGACGCCGTCCGCGAACTCGTCGACGGCCGCGTCGGCTACTACTGACCCACCGGTCTCCGGTCGGCCCCGCCCTGCTCCGGCCCCGGCTTCGGCCCCGGTCCCGGCCCCGGCAGCCGCACGCCCGTCGCGATCGGCACGCCCAGCCGGGCCCGTTCCTCCGCCACGATGCGCCGCGCCAGGTCGGCGTCGGTCACGTCGAGGGCGTCCGGGGTCGACTCGGCGACCGTGCTGCGGCGCGCGTAGGCGTCGAAGAGCCGGGCCTTGGCCTCGGACGTCCGCGCCAGCCGCTCGTCCACCCCGCCCGTGGTGAGCAGCCGGTGCACCCGGACCTGTCGGACCTGCCCCATACGATGGATCCGGGCCACCGCCTGGTGCTCCACCGTCGGCTTGGTCTGCGGTTCGCACAGCACCACGACCGACGCCGCCTGGATATTCAGCCCCAGACCCACCGCCTGGATCTGCGCGAGCAGCACCGCGGGACCGGACGCGGCCGTGAACACGTCCACCAGCTCCTGCCGCCGCACCGGCGGCACGCTCCCGGTCAACGGCCCGAAGACGACCCCGCCCGCTTTCCCGTCGCCCAACGCCTCCCCGACCACGTCCAGCACCTCGCGGAAGACGGAGAACACCACGACCTTCAGCCCGTTCTCACCCGCCTCCCGCACGATCTCCCGCAACCGGTCGAGCTTCGCGGAGCCCTCCGGCCGGGTGTACGCGGCCCGGCGCATCCCCATGAAGTTGCCCTCCGCGACCGCCGCCCGGTAGGCCGCTTCGTCCGACTCGCTGGGCTCCTCCCACTCGTCCGTGTACTGCACGCTCGGCAGCTCGGCCAGCACGTCCAGCTGGTTGCGCCGCAGGTAGACGGGGGCGACCAGCTCCCGGAAGCCGCCGACCGCCGTCTCGTGGAGCTGGTCCAGCCGCGCCGCGAGCGGGCCGTCGACGATCCGGACCAGGTTGTGGAACTCCGCGACACTGTTCTCCATCGGCGTGCCCGTCATCAGCAGCACCCGTTCGCAGCCATCCGCCCAGCGCGCCACCGCCTGCGACCGCTGCGCCTCCGGGTTCTTCACCGCGTGCGCCTCGTCGACCACCAGCAACCCGAGCGGCGTCTCGCCCTCCGGCACCGGAAAGCCGCGCAGCGCCTCGAACGTCGTCACCCCCACACCCCCACGCGCCACCCACTCCGCGAACGCGTACCGGCGCTCCCGCCCGTGCAGCACCACCGGTGACAGCGTGCTGCGGGCCTCGATCTCCCGCCGCCAGTTCACCAGCAACCCGGCCGGGCACACCACCAGGAACCGCTCCCGCCCCTCGGCGGCCAGATGCGCCATCACCGCGATCGCCTGGATCGTCTTGCCCAGACCCATCTCGTCGCCGAGGATCACCCGCCGCTGCGCCACCACAAAGCGCGCCCCGAACGCCTGGTAGCCGCGCAACGAGACCCGGCGACAGCTGTCGTCGAGCTCCTGGGCCCGCGCCCGTTCCGCCACCTGGGCGGGCAGCCGACCCTCCGCGCTCGCCCGGTCCGGCTCCCGCTCGGTGAGCTCGGCGAGCACCCCGTAGTACTCCGCAGAACGTGTCTCGAAATCGACCCACGCTGCCACATCCGACTCCGGCTGCCGCAGCAGATCCGCCGAAGCCTGCGCCAACAGCTCCGGCAGCCCCGTCCGTTCGGCCTCCTCGACCGCCGCCCGCAGCTCCGCCACCGCCTCCAGCGCCCGCGCCCGGCCCTCACGCCCCGCGAACAGCATCCGCAGCCGCCCGGTCGCCGGCCGCGCCCGCTCCAGCAGCGGCTCCAGCCGCTCCACCAGCGGCCCCGCGCGGTCCACGGCCCGCCGCGCGTCCACCCCGGCCTCCACCAGCACGAACACCGCCCTCACCAGCGCGGTCGTCCGCGGCTCCGGCCGGTCCACGTCCAGATGGACGGCCACCGCGTCGTGCGCCGCCTCCGACAGCCGCCGCGCGGCGGCCACAAGCTGCTCCGCCGTCCGCGCCCCGACCCCGGGCACCGCCCGCAACCGGTACACCCCCGCGTTCAGCACATCCGCGACCGTCCGCACCCCACACTCGTCCACCCGGTCCAACGGCAACGGCGCCGCCGTCACCTCCGCCAGCCGCTCCACCGGCATGGCCTCCAGCGCCTCCCGCACCTCCGCCTCGTGCAGCGGCTCCAACAGCCCCCGCAC
>NZ_VJYK02000412.1 GCF_007097205.2 Streptomyces alkaliterrae | reverse complement strand
GGAGAGGCCCGCGCCGTGTCCCCCTCCCCCGCGCCGACGCTCGCCACGGCCCTGCTCGTCGCGGCCGTCATCGTGCACGACCGCGACTCCGACCGCGTCCTGATGCTCAGGCGCGGGCCGAACGCCAAGGTCGCGCCCGGCAGTTGGGACCTGCCGGTGGGCAAGAACGAACCGGGTGAGCCGATCACCCTCTCCGCCGTCCGCGAGCTGCGCGAGGAGACCGGTCTGGCGGTCGCCGCGCCCGATCTGCGTCTGGCGCACGTGGTGCACGGCCGGGCGGGCGCCGAGGCACCGGGCGGCTTCCTCACCGTCGTCCTGGCGACGACCCGCTGGGCGGGCGAGCCGGAGAACCGCGAGCCGGAGAAGCACTCGCGGCTCGCTTGGGTCCCGATCGGGGCGCCACCCGAGGAGACGTACGCACCGGCCGCCGAGGCCATCGCCGGGTACCGCGCCGGGCGCCCCTCGGTGGTGCTCACCGGCTGGGACGGGATGCCGTCGTGAGCCACCGGACGCCGGCACCGGCGGACGCCACTCCGCCGATCGACGGGGACCTCGCGGCGCGGCTGGTGGCCGGGCAGTTCCCCCGTTGGGCAGGTCTGCCGCTGGCCCCCGTGGACCCCGCCGGCTCGGACCACGTGATCTTCCGGCTCGGCGACGACATGGCGGTGCGGCTGCCGCGAGGTGACTGGGCGGCCGGGCAGGCGCCCAAGGAACACCGCTGGCTGCCGGGGCTCACTCCGGCACTGCCGCTGGCCGTTCCCGAACCGATCGCGCTGGGTGAGCCGGACCTCGGCTATCCGTGGCCGTGGTCGGTCGCCCGGTGGCTGGACGGCGCCCCGGCGACGGTGGCGGGCCTCGGCGACTCGGCGGCCGACGCCGTACGACTCGCCGACTTCCTCAACTCCCTACGCCGACTGCCCCCACCCTCCGGCGGCCCGCACGCCGAGCTGGTCGGCGGCACCCTCGCCGCGCGGGACGCGGCGACGCGTGCGGGCATCAAGGCCGTGGCAGGCACGTTCGACGCCCGGGCCCTGACCGAACTGTGGGACGACGCGCTCGCCGCCCCCGCGTGGCGCGGCACACCCGTGTGGTTCCACGGCGACATGCACACCGGCAACCTGCTCACCCGCCGGGGTCGGTTGAGCGCCGTCATCGACTTCGGCAGCCTCGGTGTGGGTGACCCCGCGTGCGACCTGGTCGTGGCGTGGACGCTGATGTCCCGGCGAAGCAGGGACGCCTTCCGCGACGCCCTCGGCCTGGACGACGCGACGTGGCTGCGCGGCATGGGCTGGGCGCTGACCACCGGCCTCAACGCGTACACCGCCTACGCCGCGACGAACCCCCGGGTTGCCGAGCAGACCCGCCGCCAGATCACCGAGGCCGTGGCGGATCACCGGGCCCTCGCCCGGGTCAGCCGAGGCCCTGGCGGTCGGGCGTGAGGGCGAAGCGCTGTGCGCGGTCGTCCGGTACGGCGTCGGCGACCGCCTCGTGCAGCAGCGCCCACTGGCGTTCCAGGGCGGGCCGCCGTGAGGGCGGGCTGAGCAGCAGCAGGTCGGCGACGAGCGCCACCAGTCGACGGCTGACCTGGGGGCTGGCGGCGCCGTAGACGCGGATCTCGGTCAGCGCCAGGTCCAGCAGTTCCGACCAGGTGGGAACGGGTTCGACCAGGCGCACGGTGCCGTCGTGGTCGCGGTGCCGCTGGTCGCCGAGCGGTTGGGTGAGGAGGCCCGCGAGGACCACCTCCACCCGGTCCAGCGCCTGTACGGCGGTGGTGGGGTCGTTCACTCCCGGGGAGAGGGCGCGCGCGGCGATGTCGACGAGCTGGCGCAGACCGAAGGCGACGTCCTGCTCCATGGTGCGGTCGGCCCCGACGTCGACGCAGCGCCGCAGCTCGGACCGGCGTCGCGGCTCACCGCCGTGGCAGCGGAAGAGCGGGGCGCCGGTGGGCAGGTAGTCGCCCACCCGGGGCACCAGGCGCAGGCAGACGTCCTCGGCTCTGGCGAGCGCCACCAGCCGGTCGAGGTGGACCGCCTGGAGTACGCCGGACGGCCCGTTGTGCACGAGCACCCCGCCGGGGTCGTCCGGCCCCCACTCGGGCCGCTCGGCGGCCGACCGGGACGCCGCGTCGCCGTCCGCGTCGCCGTCGAGGACGGACGGGTTGCCGGCCGGCTCCTCCGGTGGGTCCACGGCCGGGCCGCGGACCCACCGGGAGGGCAGCATGCGCAGGGTCTCGGCGGTGACGAGGTCGAGGACGTGGGTGACCCGCATCAGCCGGATGGTGGAGTGCACGTACACCACGAACATGGCCAGGCTGGCCACCACGAAGCCCATCGCCAGCGCGTATCCCACGTACGGGGTCACGGAGTCCTGCGACGTCGGGGCCGGGCCGTACTCGCGCTGCATCCGCAGGGTGTACAGGAACGTGCAGAGGAAGAGCGCGAGCGTCAGCTTGGTCACCCAGCTCTCCACGTACAGCCGGAGGATGCGCGGCGAGAGCTGGCCGCCGGCCATCTGGAGTGCCACCAGGGTGATCGAGAAGACCACACCGATGAACGTCAGCATGGCCGAACTCATCGTCTGGACGGCGTCCTTGGCGGAGGCCCCGAACTCGGCGGTGGCACGGAAGAACCAGAGGTCCGCGACGTCGAGCCACTCCAGCCGGGTGCCGAGTTCGTGGATCAGCTCGTCCGCGACCACGGCCGCCGTGGCCAGCGTCCAGCCGGCGACGATGCCGAGGAACGGCACGACGAGGAACGACTCGCGGACCCGTTTGCGCAGCCGTGACAGTACGCCTGTACGGCGGCGCGACCCGTTTCCACTCACCCGTCCACGGTCGCCGAAACGACCGCCGGGCGCTTCCGGGCGGCGGCCGGGGCTGCGCCGAACGGCGGTGCCCCGGGGCCGGACCGGCGGCGGTCGCTCAGCGGCGGGTCAGTCGCGCTCAGCGGCGGGTCAGCCGCCAGAGGGTGGTGGTCTCGGCGGCCCGGGCGGCGTGCAGCGGGTCGTCGGCGTCGGCTGCCTTGGGATGGCGGGGTGAGGCGTCGAGGCGGCCGACGACCGTCAGGCCGGCGTCCGCGACCAGCCCGGCGAGTTCGTCCGGTGCTCGCAGCTCCAGCAGTTCGGCCAGGTCGGACATGACAAGCCAGCCCTCGCCGCCGGGTGCGAGCGCGGGGGCGAGCCCGGCCAGGAAGCCGCGCAGCATGCGGCCGCCGGGATCATAGACGGCGTGTTCCACCGAAGAGGTGGGTTTGGCCGGGAGCCAGGGCGGGTTGCAGACGACGAGCGGATAGCCCTGGAAGTCGGGGTCGGGAGCCGGCGGGAAGAGGTCGGCGGCCACGACGTCGACCTGGTCGGCGACGCCGAGCCGGGCCGCGTTCTCCCTGGCGCACTCCAGCGCCCTCGGGTCCTGGTCGGTGGCGACGACACGGGCGACGCCGCGCCGGGCGAGCAGCGCGGCCAGTACGCCGGTGCCGGTGCCGACGTCGAGCGCGAGCGAGCGGTCGGCGGGCAGTGGCGCCCGCGCTACCAGGTCGACGTACTCGCCCCGGATCGGCGAGAAGACGCCGTGGTAGGCGTACACCCGGTCGCCGCCGAGCGCCGGGACGGGCACGCCCTTGCGACGCCACTCGTAGCCGCCCACCACGCCGAGGAGTTCCCGCAGGGAGACCGCGCAGGGGCCGTCGGGCGCGCTCGGGCCGTAGGCGTGCTCGCAGGCCTCGCGCACGTCGGGCGCGCGGCGCAGCGGCACCTCCCACCCCGGTTCGACGGGCACCAGCAGCATGCCGAGCAGCCGGGCTCGGCGGCCCTGCGCCTGGCGGTGCAGATGTCGGCGGCCACGACGTCGACCTGGTCGGCGACGCCGAGCCGGGCCGCGTTCTCCCTGGCGCACTCCAGCGCCCTCGGGTCCTGGTCGGTGGCGACGACACGGGCGACGCCGCGCCGGGCGAGCAGC
>NZ_VJYK02000411.1 GCF_007097205.2 Streptomyces alkaliterrae | reverse complement strand
GGCCCTGGAGGGCCCCGAGCCGCCCGCCGCCCGCCGGTCGTCGTCGAACGGGATGACCTTGGCGTCAGCCATGGCGTACTGCCTCCTGAAGGCGGTCGACGGCGTGGGCGAGGGTGTGCGGAGGGAGGATGCCGGGGCCGTGCGCGGCGGCGAAGTCGGCGAAGGTCTGGGCGGTGTCGAACACCGGCGTGAAGCCGAGCACGGTCCGCATCTGGGTCGTGTCCACCACCCGGCCGTGGGTGAGCAGCCGGATCTGCTCGGGCGAGAAGTCCGTCATGCCCACCGACCGCAGCGCCCCGCCCGCCCAGCGCACGGCGGGCAGCAGCATCGGCACCGTGGGCCGGCCGAGCCGCCTGGCGCACTGCGACAGCAGCAGCACGCCGTCGCCCGCGATGTTGAACGTACCGGCGTTGTACGAGCCGCGGCGCGGCTCACCGGCCGCCAACGCCAGCACCTCCACGGCGTCGTCCTCGTGGGTGAACTGGAGACGCGGGTCGTAGCCGAGCACAGTCGGCAGCGCCGGCAGCCGGAAGTACCCGGCGAGCGGCGTCCCCCCGCTCGGGCCCAGCACGGCCGCGAACCGCAGCACGGTGACCGACACGTCGGGGCGGCGCCGGGCGAAGCCCCGCACGTACCCCTCGACCTCCACGGTGTCCTTCGCGAAGCCACCCGTCGGCAGGGCCTTCGCCACCGTCGACTCCACGAACACCGCCGGGTCGCGCGGCGCCGAACCGTAGACGCTCGTACTCGACTTCACCACCAGCCGCCGTACCGCCGGCGCCTTCTGGCAGGCGCCGAGGAGCTGCATGGTGCCGATGACGTTGGTCTCCTTGACCGCCGCCCGCCCCCCGCGTGAACCCAGCGGCGTGGCGTTGACGTCCATGTGGATCACCGTGTCGACGTGCCGCTCCACGAGCAGCTTGCCGATGGCGGGGTGCCGGATGTCGGCCCTGACGAACTCCGCGCCGCCGAGATGGTGGCGCGGCCGCTCCACGTCGACCGCGAGGACCTTCTCCACGTCCGGGTCCTTGCGGAGGCGGCGCAGCAGGCGCCCGCTCAGCGTCCGCGCGGCGCCCGTCACGAGTACGACTCTGCCCAAAGTCCCTCCCACGCCGCTGCGTCCAGGCCCGTGCCCACCGTATCGGTTACGTGTGACGCTGTCGTGACGCCCCGACGCGGCCGGGGAGGTTTCGGCAGGGGAGGTTTCGGCAGGGGGCGGAAAACACTCCGGGGCCCTCCCGCCGTAGTGCTGGCGGAAGGACCCCGGAGACACGGGGCCGGTGAGACACCGGCTCCCGCTACGTGCGTTCCGTGCGGCCGCTCACTTCTTGTTACGGCGCTGCACACGCGTGCGCTTGAGCAGCTTGCGGTGCTTCTTCTTGGCCATCCGCTTACGCCGCTTCTTGATAACAGAGCCCACGACTACCCTCGCTCACTTCGTATTGACTCGGTGCGGGGCGTCCGAGCCCACACGACCTACATCGGGTCAGCCTACCCGCCTTCGGCGGATGCTCGTAACCAAGGTGGGGCGCGAAGCTTCGCTCAGGCGCTTTCCACCCCCACATAGGACTGTCGGAGGTACTCGTGTACGGCGTTCTCCGGGACCCGGAAGGACCTGCCCACCCGGATCGCCGGCAGATGACCGCTGTGTACCAGGCGGTACACGGTCATCTTCGACACCCGCATTACCGCGGCGACTTCCGCCACCGTCAGAAAGTTGACCTCGCTCAGAGGCTTCTCGCCAGCAGCCATGTCACACCTGAACCTTCCGCACATGTCGGGCACCGGCTTCCCCTCCGGTGACTCCAGCTCGCATGCGCGCTCCTCCCCAGATTAGGGGCGGGTGATGCAAGTGGGGAAGAGGAGTAGCGATCGGTCTCCTACTGTGACAGACGGGTCGGATTGAGTACATAGCGCGTACTCGGCCGGTAGCCGCGAACCCGCGCAGAGTCATCACGCGGCGTCCGGAACGCGCCCCCGCCCGCCGCTCCGGAGAACGCCGGCCGGGTCGTCGCCCGTCCTCTCTCACGCCTGGCCCTGACCTGCGGAGACACGCGCGAGAGGCCCTTGGCGGACACCGTCGGCGCACCGCCGTCGAGCTGATACGGCACCAGAGTCCACCTCCGGAGGACCGGCCGGAATCCGTGTGTGCGCCGGGCGCACCCCGCCCCGCGCGCACGCCCTGACCACAGGTCAACACAACGCCACCACCGTGCGACAGACCGCACGGCCGTACGTCAATCTAAGTCGTCATGTCGACACGTTGAGTCGACATGGGATGAGGGTCGGTGCGGTGTCCGACGACAACGCACGGCCCGCCTGGCGTACGCCGTCCGGCCGCGCCCCCGTGGCGACTCAATGGCGGCCCGGTGGCGGCCCGGTGGCCGAGCCCGACCAAGGCCTAGGGGAGGATGCCGTGGGCCGGGAAGGCGGCCCTGCGGGTCGCCAACACCGCCTGGTCCAGAGCGTTCGCCGGGTCGTAGCCCTGCTCGTGCCAGTCCCGCCACGCCGGCCGCCGGCCGTCGGTCATCCGCCGGGGCGCCGACGCCCGCGTACGGGCGTACACCAACTGCCGCCACTCCTCCGGCACATCGGTCTCCGGGTCGATCGGCGTCCCGGCCGCGATCGCCACCAGGTGCGTCCAACTCCTCGGCACCACGTCGACAACCGCGTAGCCGCCGCCACCGAGCGCCAGCCAGCGCCCGGCAGCGTACTCGTGCGCCCAGTCGTGCAGAGAGGACGCGGCGGCCCGTTGCGCGTCCACGGTCACCGCCAGGTGGGCCAGCGGGTCCTCGATGTGCGTGTCGGCCCCGTGCTGGGTCACCAGCACCGTCGGGCGGAAGGAGTCCAGCAGCTCCGGCACCACCCCGTGCAGCGCCCGCAGCCAGCCCTCGTCGGCCGTGCCCGGCGGCAGCGCCACGTTGACCGCCGTGCCCTCGGCTCCCGGGCCTCCGGTCTCCTCGGGCCAGCCTGTCCCCGGGAACAGCAACCGCGGATGCTCGTGCAGAGAGACGGTCAGCACCCTGGGGTCGTCCCAGAACGTCGCCTGGACGCCGTCGCCGTGGTGCACGTCCACGTCCACGTACGCCACCCGTTCCGCGCCCAGCTCCAGGAGGCGGGCGATGGCCAGCGAGGCGTCGTTGTAGATGCAGAAGCCGGCGGCCGTGCCCGGCATCGCGTGGTGCAGTCCGCCCGCGAAGTTGACGGCGTGCAGGACGTCGCCGCGCCACAACGCCTCGGCGGCCCCGACGGACTGACCCGCGATCAGCGCCGAGGCCTCGTGCATCCCGGCGAACGCCGGATCGTCGGCCGTACCCAGCCCGTACGACCCGTCGGCGCTCTCCGGGCTCTCGGAGGCCCGCCGCACGGCGTCGATGTACTCCGCGTGGTGCACAAGTCGCAGCGTCGACGCCCCGGCCTCCTTCGCCGCGACGACCTTCGCCGTCCGATCCAGCCCGAACTGCTCGACGAGTCGCATCGTCAGAGCCAGCCGAATCGGATCCATCGGATGCTCGGGACCGAAGTTGTATCCCGTCACCGCTTCGTCCCACATCACCTGCGCGCCACCGGTCATGCTGACACCGTATCCACCAGGGACAACGCAGAAAAGGGCTGCACCGGTTGAACAACCGGTGCAGCCCTTTTCGCAATATTTGTTCGGCGGCGTCCTACTCTCCCACACGCTCCCGCATGCAGTACCATCGGCGCTGACAGGCTTAGCTTCCGGGTTCGGAATGTAACCGGGCGTTACCCCATCGCTATGACCACCGAAACACTATGAAACAAACAACCCAGCAAACCCACCACACGCATGCGGTTCGGGTTCCGGCAGCTGTTGCCTCAGAACCAACACAGTGGACGCGAGCACATATGGTCAAGCCCTCGGCCTATTAGTACCGGTCAACTCCAACCCTCACAGGTCTTCCATCTCCGGCCTATCAACCCAGTCGTCTACTGGGAGC
>NZ_VJYK02000410.1 GCF_007097205.2 Streptomyces alkaliterrae | reverse complement strand
CCCCGCCACTGCTTTCCCCCGGCGCTCCCCGCCGTTGGACAGCCACCGCACGCAGCGGCGAAAGTGGCAACACCGTCCGGGGACGAGGGGAGACGACAAGGTGAAGCGACTGGCCGCAGGTGTGTGGCGCCGCCTCCGAGGCCCCGTGCAGTGGCGGGTGCTGTGGCTCACCCGCGCCAAGTTCATGGTCGGCGTCACCGGCGTCGTACGCGACGACGCCGGGCGCGTGCTCCTGCTGCGCCACCGCATGTGGCCGGAAGGCCGCCAGTGGGGGCTGCCGTCGGGCTACGCGGTCAAGGGCGAGGAGTTCACCGCCACCGTCGTACGCGAGGTCCGCGAGGAGACCGGTCTGGACGTGGCCGTCGGCCGACTCGTGCACCTCAGGAGCGGCTTCCGCCTCCGTATCGAGGTCGCGTACGAGGCCACGCTGCTCGGCGGCGAGCTGCGCATCGACCCGTTCGAGATCCTGGAAGCCCGCTGGTTCTCCCCCGACGAGCTCCCCACCGGCCTACAGGACCTGCACCGAACCCTGATCCACTCCCGACCCGCCCCCGACTGACGCCCAGCCCGGCGGCGCCGCCCCGGTCGGCGGCAGCTCGACACCGTCCACCATCTCGACCCCGTCCCCGGCCTCCAGTACCTGCAGCCGCCGCATCCGCTGCGCCCGCCGCTCCTCCTTCCACTCCTCCACGAACCGCCGACTCTGCTCGATCACGACATACCAGGGCACCCGGAACTCGTCCAGCATGATCGGCTTGTCCGCGTCCGCACACTCGGCGGCATACCGGCTCCGCCGCCTGGGCATCGCCCGCAACGAACTCGACCGCGGGCAGCGAAGGTTCATCACCCCCGCCCCGACCACCGTCCGCCCCACCGCACCACGGCGGCAGCGACACACGGACGGCGCCGCGGGAACGGACCTCCGGTGCCGCCCGCGAGCGGGCAGAACGAACGAAACCAACAGACGTACACACGCCACGAAGGCGCGCACGATAAACTCACACACGTCGCCAGGGTTCTTTCTCTAGAAGCTGATGGATGGCGACCACGCCCCGGGGGTGTTCCCGCACCCGCCGGGGTATTCTTCTGCCGTGGCCGATATTCTGATGACCTGTTAGCCATAGGCTAACAGGTCATCAGGTGCTCCTACAAGATGCGCTGGCACTACTGCCATTCGCCCGGGATGAGGCGGTAGGGGATCCCCACGAGGAGTCGGAACGTGAAGTGCTCGCGTTCGCGCCTCCGGTGGCTCTCGACCCACGAGGCGGCGCCTTCTGCGCTTCGCAGGATCGCCCTGCCCTGAGCCTCGGCCGACTCCCGCTTCGGGGACTCGACGGTGGGACCGGTCTGTCCGCAGACGGCGCACTGCATCATCGCCGTCCGGCCCTCCGCGTCCGGCTCGCCGTCGGGCTGGACGCGGAAGCGCCGGAACGCGTAGCGCCCGCGCGTCAGACGTACTCGTGCGATCGTGCTCGCCGACCTCGGTCACGTCCAGCTCGAACGCGGCGACACAGCCCAGGCCCTGGCGACCTGGCGCGATTTCCCGGACTGCGCCGAGGGCGTCCGGTCCGTCCGCATCAACGACGGCATGACCAACATCGCCGCACGCCTCCAAACCCTCCCCCTCGACCCGACCGCCGGCGAGCTCACCGAACGCATCACCGCCCGCACGTGAGAGAAGGGCCCCATCTCGGGCTGGGGCGACTTGACGGCCGCGCTCAAGCGCGGCGAGCTGTCCGGCTGCCGCCGCCGTCCCGCCCCGCCCGCATCACCCGATCGGGTGATGCGGGCACCTTTGCGGGCGTCGGCTCGGCGGCGCAGCATCGGCGGGATGAGGAGTGACGCGGGAGCGGGGGCGGCGGCCGCCGTCGCTGCCGGGCGGGTGCTGGGGTCGGCCGGGGTGTGTCTGATGCCGTCGGTGGACGTGCTGGCGTGTCTGGGGGTCGGCGGGGCGGAGTGGGAGCGGTTCGCCGCGCACTGGGACGATCTGGTGGTCGACCGGTACGCGGCGGCCAGGGGCACGCGTCGGCTGCGTCGCTACGGGAAGTTTGTCCTGACGGGAGCGGGGGAACTGCGGCCCCGCTCCCACGGCACGTTTGTGCAGCCGGACGACACCAATCGGCTCTACGTCGGCGTCGAGCGGCGGTTCGAGCCGCTGACCGACGCGTTTGTCGCCGATCCGGTGTTCGGGAAGCTCGTCGGGCTGCTCGGCGTACTGGCGCGGGGGCTGGAGGAGGAGCGGGACGAGTGGGTGGTGCTGGTGCACCCGTTCCGGGTCATCGCCGTCGCCGGGCAGGACGGGCAGCCGACGCCGGAGGGGCGGCACAGGGACGGCGTCACACTGGTCACGTCCCTGCTCGTAGGCCGTGAGAACGCCGTCGGCGGGCGGAGCGCGGTGTACGACGACGGCGGCGCGCCGCTGCTGGCGGCGACGCTCGACGAGCCGGGCGCGCTGCTGCTCGGGGACGACCGCCGTACGGAACACGAGGTCTCGCCGATCCGCCCGCTGGACCCGGCGGCGCAGGCCCACCGCGACGTCCTGGTGACAACGCTGCTGCCGGTGGGGTGACGTGCGGCGCGGGGGTTGGTTGTGGATGATCGGGGTATGGACACCACGCTGCGTCTGGCCCAGCAACCGGAGGCCGACGAACTGCTCGGCCGCAGTCCGCTCGCCGCGCTGGTCGGCATGCTGCTCGACCAACAGATCCCGATGGAGTGGGCCTTCACCGGGCCGCACACGATCGCCCAGCGGATGGGCGTCGACGACCTGGACGCGCACGAGATCGCCGCTCAGGACCCGGAGGCGTTCGCGGAGCTGCTGTCGCGGAAGCCGGCCGTGCACCGCTACCCCGGCTCGATGGCCGGTCGCGTGCAGAAGCTGTGCCAGTACCTGGTGGAGCACTACGACGGCGACGCCGAGGCCGTCTGGCGGGACGCGGCCGACGGCCGGGAGCTGCTGAAGCGACTTGTCGACCTTCCGGGTTTCGGCAAGCAGAAGGCGCAGATCTTCCTCGCGCTGCTGGGCAAGCGGTTGGGCGTGACGCCGGAGGGCTGGCGGGAGGCGGCCGGGCCGTACGGCGAGCAGGGTTCGTACCGCTCGGTGGCCGACATCACCGGGCCGGAGTCGCTGGCGAAGGTGCGCGAGTACAAGCAGGAGGCCAAGCGCGCGGCCAAGGCCGCGAAGGCGGCCAAGGAGGGCTAGCCCGGCGGCGCCTTCCCGAGCAGTTCGTCGATGACCGCGGTCTTCGCGTCGGCGTAGTTCTGGACGTACTGCCAGCTGCGCTCCGCGAGCTGACGCTTCGTCCGCTCGTAAACGCGCCGGGCGGCGGGGTCGGCTCGGAGCAGGTCGCGGAAGCGCAGCATCCGGGCGGACTCCGGGCAGTCCTCGCCGAAGACGTGGAGGTTCACGGCCGGGTCACCGGATCCGCGCAGCACGCGGTGCTCGTACCACTCGGGCTCGCGGATGGCGAGGCGGAGGCCGACCGCGCCGAGTGCGGGCACGTAGGTCTCCTCCCGGCCCGGCTCGGCGAGCTCCAGCAGGATGTCGATGATCGGTTTGGCAGCGAGTCCCGGGACCGACGTGGAGCCGACGTGTTCGAGCAGGCGGACGTCCGCGCCCAGTGCGCGGCGGACGGCCTCGGCGGTGCGGGCGTAGGCGGTGGCCCACTCGGGCTCCGGCTCGGCGAGTTCGACGCGGCCGTCGAGGCGGGGCAGCTTGTCGACGTGCGCGGCGCGGATTTCCGCCTCACTCATCGGCCGTGACGGGCCATCGGGCGCACGGGGGTCGTCGGATGGCCCGGTCATGCGGCGGCCGCGGCGGGAGCAGCGGGAGCGGCGGGTTCGAGGAACTCCAGGCGGTTGCCGAACGGGTCGGCGGAATGGAAGCGGCGGTAGCCGGGGAGGTTGTCGTCCCAGGTCACCGGCAGTCCGTGGGCCAGGAGGCGGTCGGCGAGGGCGTCGAGGGAGGTGACGAGGACGCCGGGGTG
>NZ_VJYK02000041.1 GCF_007097205.2 Streptomyces alkaliterrae | reverse complement strand
GTGTGTCAGCGCGGTGCGGGGCGGGTGGGCGATGCCTCACCGGGAGCTCTGCCGCCTTGTCCGGGCGGACCGGGCGGACCGGCGGTGCCGGTTCGTCAGGCTCTCGGGTCTCTCGCTTCGGGGCGCGAGGCGGCTGCGGCGGGGGCCCTCAGCGGTCACACATTCGACGCGGGCAGCAGCGGCGACCGGGCGGGTTCGTCGCCTCGGTGCCGGTGGTGCGGTGCCGCGTCGTGCTCATGGAGCCCAGTTAAACAGAGCACCGAACGCCCGTCTCACCACGCAGAACACCTGTCCGCATTCCGGACTGCCCGAACCAGGTTCGGCGAGCCGACCAGTTGAGCGAACACAGCCCGATTCGACCCCTTTGAACTGGGCAAACGGCGTCGTTTGTCCGGAGGCCCGGATGCTTCCAGGGCATCCGCACTGTGGTCAAGACCACTCCTCGGCGGAGCGCGGGCCGACTGAGGCGGGCCGGCTCGCCCGTACTAGAGTCGTCGCCATGCTCACCCCGCTGACGGTCGCGGTCGCCGTGACCGCTCTCGCGCTGGCCGCCTGGTGCGGCCATGCGGCCTACCGGGACCAGCCGACCAAGGACTGGCACTTCATCGGCATGGCCGTGGTCACCGTGCTCGCGCTCGCCCAGCTCGTGGTGGGCGTCGTCCTGCTGGCACAGGGGCGGGAACCCGCGGACGGCACGGTGGTCTTCGTCTCGTACCTGCTGGGGGCGGCTGCCGCGATCCCGGCGGTCGGCTTCCTCTCCCTCGCCGAACGCACCCGCTGGGGGTCGGTGACGGTGGCCGCCGGCGCGGTGGTGCTCGCGGTCCTCCAGGTGAGGCTGCACGACATCTGGGGAGGCGGCGTTGGCTGAGGCACGCACCGGGACGAGGGCGCCCGCGCCCGGCGGGATCGGCACCGGGCCGGGACGACTGCTGGTCACGCTCTACGCGGTCTTCACCATCGGTGCGGCGTCCCGTTCGATCTACCAGCTCTCCACCCGCTTCGACGAGGCGCCGCTGGCCTACGTGCTGTCGGCGCTCGCCGCCCTGGTGTACGGGTTCATCACGGTGGCGCTGGTGCGGGGCGGCGAGCGCGCCCGGGTGCTGGCGGTCGGCTGCTGCGTCGCCGAGCTGGCCGGGGTGCTGGTCGTCGGCACCTGGACGGTGCTCGACCCGGCCGCGTTCCCGGACGCCACGGTGTGGTCGAACTACGGGATGGGCTACCTGTTCATCCCGCTCGCCCTGCCGATCACCGGACTGCTCTGGCTGCGCCGCCACCGCAACCCGGCGGACAGGCCCTGACCGACACGACCACACGCCGAGGGGCGGGCGACCACGTGGTCGCCCGCCCCTCGTCCGACTGCCGCCCGCTCAGGCGCTGGTGACAAACGCCCCCGAGTCGGCGGGCTCCTTCGCCAGTTCCTTCTCCAGCACGATCAGGCTGCGCCGCGCGGACACCCTCTCGGTGGCCGTGGCGACGTAGCCGCAGCGGCGGTAGAGGCGCAGGTTGCCGTCGCTGCGGTGCCCGGTGTGCAGGCGGAACCGGCGGGCGCCCTCGGCCTGCGCGAGCTCGCGCTCCAGGGCGCCCAGCAACCGGCCGCCGAGGCCGTGCCGCTGGAGACGGGGGTGGACGATGAGCTTGTCGATCAGCCCGGTGCCCTCGGCGTCGACCGAGCCGCGCACCGAGCCGACGACCTCCTGACCGAGCCGGGCCACCAGCACCCGGCCGCCGGCCAGCTCGGCGCGCAGTTCCTCCAGGCTCTGGGTGAGGGGCTCGATGGTGTAGTCGCCGTAAAGCTGGGCCTCCGTCTGGTAACAGAGGTACTGGAGCTTGAGGATCTGCTCGACGTCCTGCTCGGCTGCCGCAGAGATGGTCACGCTCATGCCCATGTGCGCACGCCTCTCCCTTTGTGAGTGTCGCGCCGGTCCGCGCTGAGGTGAGGGTCGCGCGGCCGAACTGTCTGCCCTGATGACGTCGGTGTCTATCGCACCCTTCCCCCGCGTTCAACGATTCCAACCTCCGTCACGAGCATTCTGCGCAGACATCCCAGGCAACGGGAACGCAACGGCCCCACACTGCCCTGTGAGATTCCCAACTCACCTGCGATTTCCTGGTACGTCGCGCCGTCGGCGGCCAGCAGGGCGGTGAGCAGCCGGGGGCAGCGGCCGGGCAGACGGGTGATGAGGCGGCGCAGGGCGCGGCGGCGTTCGGTGGCCAGGTAGTGCTCCTCGGGGTCCGCCGCGGGACGGTCGGGCAGCGCGTGGCCGGCCCGGTGGCCGTGCCGGTGCTGCTCGAGGCGGGCGGGCGGCCGGGCGAGACGGGCGATCCGGGCCGGTGGGACGGCCGTCTCACGGCGTGCGCCGGAACGCAGTCGTGCCGCCTCGATCCGCACGGTCGCGCGGATCCAGACGTCCGCCGGCTCGGGCGGCCCGCCCGTGTCGCCGAGGTGTTCCAGCCAGCGCAGCCAGGTCAGCTGACGCAGCTCGTCGAGGTCGACGCCGCACGACGCGGTCTGCGCGCGACAGACGGCGTCCAGCAGCGGACGGGGTGGAAGCGGCGGCCGCCTCGCGGGCGCCGGGCGTCCGGGGAGCCTCGGGGAGGGGTGCATGCCCGGCGGGACGGGCGGGTCCCGCCGGGCGGTTGCGGCGCGGCGGGACGATCACCCGTGGGAGCGACGGAAGTCCTCGGCGGCCAGCAGCGCGGTGTCCGGGTTGTCGGTGAAGATCCCGTCGATACCCGTCTCGAAGTAGGTGCGGTAGGCACCGAAGACGTCGCCGTAGGCGTCTGGGTCGGTGCCGCGTCGGAAGTCCGCCGGGAGGAAGGAGTTCTCGTTGCGCATGGTGTAGGGGTGCAGGACCAGGCCGCGGTCGTGGGCGTCCCGTACCAGCGTGGTGGGGCGGGTCAGCCGGCCCTCGGAGTCACGCGGGATGATCAGGTCGAGAAGCGGTCCGATGCCCTGGGCGAAGCCGGAGATCCAGCGCAACCCCTTCGGGGTAATGAGGTCGGCGGTCGTGCGCGGGTCGCCGGACTCCACGAAGTCCCACGGGCGGTAGGAGGCTTCCCAGAGCAGCACCACGCGGGGTGTGTCCACCAGCTTCGCCAGACGCCGCATGCTGGTCGGCTCGAAGGACTGGAGGAAGACCGGGGCGTCGGCGCGGTGCAGCCTGTGCTTGCGCAGGATGCGGGCGAGCGGTTCCTCCAGCCCGAGGCCCAGCTTGCGGAAGTAGGTGGGGTGCTTGGTCTCGGCGTGCAGCCACACCGGCCGGCCCCGGCGGGCGCCCTCCCGTCGGGCCCACTTCACGACCTCTTCGAAGGTCGGGATCGGCCAGCGGCCGTCGTAGATCGTGTTCTGCTGCCGCTGCTGCGGAATGCGCTCGACGGCACGCAGAGTACGCAGCTCGGCGAGGGTGAAGTCCTCGGTGAACCAGCCGGTGTGGCGCTCGCCGTCGACGGTCTTGGTGGTGTGCCGGTCGGCGAACTCCGGTCGGTCGGCGACGTCCGTGGTGCCGCTGATGTCGTTCTCGTGCCGGCAGACCAGATGACCGTCCTTGGTCGGCACCAGGTCCTGCTCGATGACGTCGGCGCCCATGTCGAGTGCCAACTGGTAGGAGCCGAAGGTGTGTTCCGGCCGGTAGCCGCTGGCACCGCGATGCGCGATGACCGCGGGGACGGGCAGCTCACGCCCCTTCCCGCCACGGCGTGCCGGACCTGCGGGGCCGGCCGCCGCGGCGGGGGCGGCGCCGGCGCCCAGCACCCCGGCCGTCGCGCCCAGCGCGGCGGCCCCCAGTACCGCTCTCCTGCCCGGTCGTCGCTCGTCTGACATCGGTTCTCCTCACCATCGGCTGCATGCAACTGGCGTGCGGGTTCGCGGCGCGCGCCGGGGGCGCGCGCCGCGAACCCGCAGCGTAGGTGCTGTGACGCGCCAGGGTGGGGACTTCCCGTGGAACATGCCGGAACATGGAGGTAACACCCGTCCGATACGGTGACCGACGGCGGCCGGCGCCGCCCCTCGCACCACCCGACGTGGCCCCGGGCGTTACCCACGAGTATCGTCCTGCCGCGTGCTCACTCGTCCACACAACGTCCAGACCGGAGGCGAAGTCGCCGTGCAGCCCCGTTTCCTGCTGATCAAGGCCGTGCTCGGCCCGACGTTGCGGGCCCTGTTCCGGCCACGGGTGGAGGGTGCCGACCGGATTCCCGGATCAGGCCCGGTGATCCTCGCCGGAAACCACCTCACCTTCATCGACTCGATGATCCTGCCGCTTGTCAGCAGGCGGCAGGTGTTCTTCATCGGCAAGGACGAGTACGTCACCGGTCGCGGGCTCAAGGGCCGGCTGATGGCGTGGTTCTTCACCGGTGTCGGCATGATCCCCGTCGACCGGGACGGCGGCCGCGGCGGCGTGGCCGCGCTGATGACCGGCCGCCGGGTGCTGGAGGAGGGCAGGGTCTTCGGCATCTACCCCGAGGGCACCCGCTCCCCCGACGGCCGCCTCTACCGCGGGCGCACCGGCATCGCCCGGCTGGCGCTGATGACGGGCGCGCCGGTGGTTCCGTTCGCGATGATCGGCACCGACCGGATCCAGCCGGGCGGCAAGGGCATGCCGCGCTTCGGCCGCGGCCGCCGGGTGACGGTCCGCTTCGGCGAGCCGCTGGACTTCTCCCGCTACGAGGGCATGGACCGGGACCGGTACGTGCTGCGGGCGGTCACCGACGAGGTGATGAGCGAGGTCATGCGGCTCTCCGGCCAGGAGTACGTCGACATGTACGCCACCAAGGCGAAGGCCGCCTGAGCCGGCGCTTGGGCGTGCCCTTCGACGAGCGCACGAAGGCCGGGGCGGGTGGTCCGGTCGGACCGCCCGCCCCGGCGTTGTCCGTCCCCGCTCTACGCGGCGGGTTCGGCTGCCGGCGCGGCCGCCTTCTCCGGTGACTCCTCCAGGCGCTGGCCGCGCAGCAGGTACCAGGCGAGCACGGCGGCCGCCGCGAGCACCACGGCGCTCAGCGAGGCGGCCGTCCGCAGACCGTCGGTGAACGCCTCCCGCGCCGCGTCCAGCAACGCGTCACCGGCCTGCCCCGGCAGCCCGGCCGCCACCTCCACGGCGCCGCCCAGCGAACCGCGCGCCTCCTCGGCCGCGGCCTCGGACACCTGCGCCGGCAGGGCGAAGCCGCGGTAGATGCCGGTGACGATCGAGCCCAGCACGGCGATGCCGAGGGCGACGCCGAGTTCGTACGCGGTCTCGGAGACGGCGGAGGCGGCGCCCGCCTCCTCCTTCGGCACGCTGGAGAGGATGACGTCGGCGGTCACCGTGAAGGCGAGCCCGGCGCCGAGTCCGACCAGCAGCAGGATCGGGCCGAGCAGCCAGTACCCGGTGTCCTGCGCCAGCCAGGCGCAGCTGCCCATGGCCAGCGCCACGGCGGCGAGGCCGACACTGACCGCGCCGCGCACCGAGGTGCGGCGGGCGATGCGACCGGCCAGCAGACCGGCCGTCACCGAGCCGAGTGCCGCCGGCAGTTCGGCGACGCCGGCCTCCAACGGACTGCGCCCCTGGACCAGTTGCAGGAACTGCGAAAGGAAGAAGATCAGCCCGGCCAGCCCCAGGATGGTCAGCAGGTCGGCCAGCACCGCGCCGCTGAACCCGCGGTGGCGGAACAGCCGCATGTTCAGCAGCGGCGCCGGGAGCCGCAGCTGGCGCCGGACGAAGACCGCCAGCAGCAGCACACCCGCCGCGGCCGCCCCCAGCACGTCCAGCCGGGCGCCGTAGAGCGCGCCTTCCTTCACCGCGTAGACGACGGCGACGATGCCCGTCATGGACAGCAGCACGCTCGGCAGGTCCCACGGTCCGGGCGCCGGGTTGCGGGACTCCGGCAGCACCCGGGCACCGACCACCAGCAGCACCGCCATGACCGGCAGGTTGATCAGGAACACCGAGCCCCACCAGAAGTGCTCCAGCAGGAACCCGCCGACGACCGGGCCGACGGCCGCGCCCGCCGAGGTCATCGCGGCCCAGACGCCGACCGCGAAGCTGCGCTCGCGCGGGTCGGGGAAGAGGTTGCGGATGAGCGCCAGCGTGGAGGGCATCAGCGTGGCACCGGCGACACCGAGCAGCGCCCGCCAGACGATCATCGCCTCGGCGCTGTGCGCGTACGCCGTGCCGACCGAGACCAGGCCGAACGCGGCCGCGCCCACCAGCAGCAGCTTCTTGCGGCCGATGCGGTCGCCGAGGCTGCCCATGGTGACCAGCAGACCGGCGATGACAAAAGAGTAGATGTCGCCGATCCACAGCAGCTGCGTACCGCTGGGCCGCAGGTCCTCACCGAGGAACGGGGTCGCGAGCCCCAGCACGGTGGCGTCGATGCCGACGAGCAGGACGGCGCAGACCAGGACGGCGAGCGCCAGCCAGCGCCCGGGGTTGGCCTGCGGTGACGTTTCGGCCTGGGTGGTCGACGGCTGGTGGTGGCTGTTCATGCGGGCTTCCTTGCGAGTGCTCCGCCGAGGAGCAGTTCGATGACGAGGGTGGGCGCGTCCTTGGGTGCCATCTGGCCGTCCTGGACGGACCAGTCGGATGCGGCCACCAGGGCGTAGAGGGCTTCGGTCAGCCAGGCCGGCGGCAGTTCGGGGCGGAACTCGCCCTCCTGCTGCCCGCGCCGGAACAGCCCGCTGATCCGGTCGTCGACCCGCCGCCAGCCGTCGTCCATGCGGTCCTGCTCGAAGAGCTGGTGCTCGGTGTAGAGGAACGCCAGGAAGCCGGCCACCGGCATGACCTGCTCGACGAGCCGGCGGACCGCGTCGGACGCGGAGCCCTCGCCGACGGCGGCGGCGTCGACGCACTCGTCCAGCCGCCGCACTCCCAGCGCGCCGAGCGCGGTGACCAGGGCGTCGCGGCCGGCGAAGTACCGGTGCAGGGTGGCGCGGCTGATTCCGGCGGCTCGGGCGACCTCGTCCATGGAGGCGCCCGGCTTGCGGGCCAGCAGTTCGGCGGCGGCGGCGAGCACCTGCTCGGACTTCGTAGACATGAGACAACCATATCTCATGTGAGACAGATTCGTCTCACTCCCAGGGTGTGCCGACCCGCCGGACGGATCGGTGGGAGACCGGCGGCGTCAGGCCCAGGTGAGGTCGGAGCGGTGCCGCCAGTAGTCGGCCGGCGGCTCGGCCAGCGCGGCCAGCCGCTCCCGCTGCTCCTCGGTGAGGTCGACGGTCACGGCGTGCAGGTTGGTGAAGAGCTGCTCCACGGTCGCGGCACCGGAGAGCACCACCGTCGCCCACGGCTGGTAGAGCATCACCGCGAGCGCCACCGCGTCGCAGGCGGCGTCGCACTCCTCGGCGATCCGGCGCAGTTCCTCCGGCGCCCGTTCCGGTGCCAGGCGGCCGTTCGCCATGGCCTCCTTGACGATCACCCAGCGGCCGGCGTCGTGCGCCTCGGCCAGCGCCTCGCCGACCGAGGGCTCCAGCAGGTTGCAGGTGGCCTGCACCGAGCGGAACAGCGGCTCGCCGTCCACCGTCACCTCAAGCGCCCGCCTGACGGCCTCGGCCTGGTCCGGGCCGCTCACCGACAGCCCCACCGACACGCCCTCCTCGACGAGTTCGGCCAGCGCGCGCTGCATCTCCGCATCGGTGAGCACCGGGCTGTCGGGGGTGACGGAGTGCACCTGGTAGAGGTCCAGGTGATCCCCGAGCAGCTGGCCGGTCTCGGCCCGCTGGGTGCGGAACATCGCCAGCGAGTGCTCCTTGACCTCGTGCACGTCCGCACTGACCCGCCAGTTCGCCGTGTACACGTACCCCCACTTGCTGCCGACGACCACCTCGCCCGCCTCCGGGTGCTCCTGCAGCCACTCCCCCAGGAACTCCTCGGCGCGGCCGTAGCTGCGGGCGGTGTCGACATAGCGGACGCCCTGCGCGTAGGCCGCGTCCAGCAGTTGCCGGGTGCGGTCGCGCAGGGCGTCGGCGGAACGCTCGGCGGGCAGGTCGCGGTCCCGCCCCAGGTTCAGATAGCCGGGGCGGCCGACGGCGGCCAGGCCGAGTCCGATCCGTGCGGTCGGCGTGGTGGCCTCGGCCAGGCGGGTGAACGGCATCACGGCTCCAACGTCACGGCTGCGGTGGGACCTCCACCGTAGCCGTGCGGCGCCGCACTACCGGCTACCGGCCTGCGCCCACTCGCGCTGCTTCACCAGATCGGACTTCACCTCGGCGAGCTGCGCGGCGACGGCCGAGGGGGCCGTCCCGCCGCGTCCGTCCCGGGAGGCCAGCGAGCCGGACACGGTGAGCACCGAGCGCACCTCGGGCGTCAGATGCTCGGAGATCGCGGCGAACTGCTCGTCGGTGAGCTGGTCCAGCTCGATGCCCTCCCTCTCGCAGACCTTCACGCACTCCCCGGCGACCTCGTGCGCCACCCGGAACGGCACGCCCTGCCGCACCAGCCACTCGGCGACATCGGTGGCGAGCGAGAAGCCGGCCGGCGCCAGCTCCGCCATGCGTTCCCGGTTGACGGTCAGCGTCGCCATCATCCCGGTGAAAGCCGGCAGCAGCACCTCGAGTTGGTCGCAGGAGTCGAAGACCGGCTCCTTGTCCTCCTGGAGGTCCCGGTTGTAGGCGAGCGGCAGTGCCTTGAGGGTGGCCAGCAGCCCGGTGAGGTTGCCGATGAGGCGCCCGGACTTGCCGCGCGCCAGCTCGGCGATGTCCGGGTTCTTCTTCTGCGGCATGATCGAGGAGCCGGTGGAGAAGGCGTCGTGCAGGGTGACGAAGGAGAACTCCTTCGTGTTCCAGATGATGACCTCCTCCGCGATCCGCGAGAGGTCCACGCCGATCATCGCCGTGATGAACGCGAACTCGGCGACGAAGTCCCGGGAGGCGGTGCCGTCGATGGAGTTGGCGGCCGAGCCGTGCTCGAAGCCGAGGTCGGCGGCGACGGCCTGCGGGTCCAGGCCGAGGGAGGAGCCGGCCAGCGCACCCGAACCGTAGGGCGAGACGGCGGTGCGCTCGTCCCACTGCCGCAGCCGCTCGGCGTTCCGCGACAGCGCCTGCACGTGCGCCAGCACGTGGTGCGCGAACAGCACCGGCTGGGCGTGCTGGAGGTGGGTCCGGCCGGGCATCGCCACGTCCGGGTGCGTCTCGGCGAGCCCGACGAGAGCCTCCTGGAGGTCGGTGAGCAGCCCGCCGATGACGCGCGCGTGGTCCCGCAGGTACATCCGGAACAGGGTGGCGACCTGGTCGTTGCGGGACCGCCCGGCGCGCAGCTTGCCGCCGAGGTCCGGACCGAGGCGTTCCAGCAGGCCGCGTTCGAGTGCGGTGTGCACGTCCTCGTCGGCGACGGTGCCGACGAACGAGCCGTTCTCGACGTCGGCGGCCAGCCGGTCCAGCCCGGCGAGCATCCGCTCCAGCTCGTCGGCGGTCAGCAGACCTGCCCGGTGCAGCACCCGGGCGTGCGCGCGGGAACCGGCGATGTCGTAGGGGGCCAGTCGCCAGTCGAAGTGCACGGAGGCGCTCAGCCTCTCCAGCGCCTCGCTCGGGCCGTCCGCGAACCGGCCGCCCCACAGCTTCACTTCGCCGCCCTGCCGGGCTCCTTCGGTCATCTTCTCCGTGCTCCTCGTGGCGTATATGGCGGCCGCCCCACCGGACGGCACCGGTGGGGCGGCCTCGGGTCGTGTCGTGCTGCCGGGGCCCGGGGCCTACTGTGCCAGGTCCCGCTTGGCGGCGATCTTGCTCGACAGGCCGAAGATCTCGATGAAGCCCTTCGACATCGACTGGTCGAAGGTGTCGCCGGTGTCGTAGGTGGCCAGGTTGAAGTCGTACAGCGACTTCTCCGACCGCCGGCCGGTCACCACGGCCCGGCCGCCCTGCAGGGTCATCCGGATCTCACCGGTGACGTGCTGGTTCGCCTCGTCGACGAAGCCGTCCAGGGCCCGCTTGAGCGGGGAGAACCACAGACCGTCGTAGACCAGCTCGGTCCACCGCTGCTCGACCTGCCGCTTGTACCGGGCGAGTTCCCGCTCGACCGTGACGGCCTCCAGCTCCTGGTGCGCGGTGATCAGCGCCATCGCGCCGGGCGCCTCGTAGACCTCCCGGGACTTGATGCCCACCAGCCGGTCCTCGACCATGTCGATCCGGCCGACACCGTGCGCGCCGGCCCGCTCGTTGAGCTGCTGGATCGCCTGGAGGACCGTCACCGGCCGCCCGTCGATCGCCACCGGCACGCCCTGCTCGAAGGCGATGACCACCTCGTCGGCCTCCTGCGGAGTGGCCGGGTTGGAGGTGTAGTCGTAGACGTCCTCGATCGGGGCGTTCCAGATGTCCTCCAGGAAGCCGGTCTCCACGGCCCGCCCGAAGACGTTCTGGTCGATGGAGTAGGGCGACTTCTTGGTGGTCGCGATGGGCAGGCCCCTGTCCTCGCAGAAGGCGATGGCCTTGTCCCGGGTCATGGCGTAGTCCCGCACGGGGGCGATGCACTTCAGGTCGGGCGCGAGGGAGGAGATGCCGGCCTCGAACCGGACCTGGTCGTTGCCCTTGCCGGTGCAGCCGTGCGCGACCGTGGTGGCGCCGTGCTTGCGGGCGGCGGCGACCAGGTGCTTGACGATCGTCGGCCGGGAGAGCGCCGAGACCAGCGGGTACTTGTCCATGTAGAGCGCGTTGGTCTTGATCGCCGGGAGGCAGTACTCCTCGGCGAACTCGTCCTTGGCGTCGGCCACCTCGGCCTCCACCGCACCACAGGCGAGCGCGCGCTTGCGGATGACGTCGAGGTCCTCCCCGCCCTGGCCCACGTCCACGGCGACGGCGACGACCTCGGCTCCGGTCTCCTCCGCGATCCAGCCGATGCAGACGGAGGTGTCCAGGCCACCGGAATATGCGAGTACAACGCGCTCGGTCACGGGGTGCTCCTTACGATCCATGCGGTGACTGGTATAAGTATGCACTCCTCCGCATGCTTCGTCAACGCCCCAGGTCAGCAGGGGTGCGGTGGCTTCCAGGGCGCATACGGGAACGCCGGGTGGGTCGACTCGGAGTCGACCCACCCGGCGTTCGGCGTCCTGCGTTCGGCGGCCTCCGGCGCGGCCGCCCGCTCAGCGGTTCTTCTGCGCCAGGCGGAGGAGGTGGTCGGCCAGCGCCTGGCCACCGGTGGGGTCGCGGCTGATCAGCAGCAGCGTGTCGTCGCCGGCGATCGTGCCGATGATCTCGTGCAGCTCGGCCTGGTCGATCGCGGAGGCGAGGAACTGCGCCGCGCCGGGCGGCGTCCGCAGCACCACCAGGTTCGCCGACGCCTCCGCCGAGATCAGCAGTTCGGCGGCGAGCCGGGAGAGCCGCGCCTCGGTGGCCGACTCCCCCAGCGGCGCCCGGGGCGTCCGGTCGCCACCCTCGCTCGGCACGGCGTAGATCAGCTCGCCCTGGGCGTTGCGGATCTTCACCGCGCCCAGCTCGTCCAGGTCGCGGGAGAGGGTCGCCTGGGTGACCGAGAGGCCGTCGTCGGCGAGCAGCTTGGCCAACTGGCTCTGCGACCGCACGGGCTGACGCCCCAGCAGGTCCACGATCCGCCGGTGCCGGGCGGTACGGGTCTGCGGGACGGCGGGCCCGCCGTTGTGCCCCTCGGTCATCGTCACTCTCCGGCTCCTCGGCTGCGGTCTGCTGCGTCGAGGACTGCGGGCAGGGCGGCGACCAGTGCGTCCGCCTCCCGCTCGCCGATGACCAGCGGCGGCGCCAGCCTGATCACGTCCGGCTTGACCGCGTTCACCAGGAAGCCCGCGTCCTGAGCCGCCTTCTGCACCTGCGGCGCCACCGGCTCGGTGAGCACGATACCCAGCAGCAGCCCGGCCCCGCGCACTTGGTCGATCAGCGGGTGGCCCAGCGCCCACACGCGCTCCCGCATCCGCTCCCCGACGGCGAGCGCGCGCGCCGGCAGGTCCTCGGCGGCGAGCGTGTCGAGCACCGCCAGGGCGGCGGCGCAGGACACCGGGTTGCCGCCGAAGGTGGAACCGTGCTGGCCGGGCGTCAGCAGCTCGGCGGCCTCACCGAAGGCGAGCACGGCGCCGATCGGCATACCGCCGCCCAGCCCCTTGGCCAGGGTGATCACGTCCGGCACCACGCCCTGGGCGAGGCTGCTGAACCAGTGCCCGGTGCGCCCGATACCGGTCTGCACCTCGTCCACCACCAGCAGCGTGCCGGTGGCGGCGGTGATCTCCCGGGCGGCGGCCAGATAGCCGTCGGGCGGCACGACCACGCCGTTCTCGCCCTGGACCGGTTCGACGACAAACAGCGCGGTGTCCTCGGTCACCGCCGCCCGCAGCGCCTCGACGTCGCCGTAGGGGACGTGGGTGACGTCGCCGGGCAGCGGGCGGAACGGGTCCTGCTTGGCGGGCTGCCCGGTCAGGGCGAGCGCGCCCATCGTGCGGCCGTGGAAGCCGCCCTCGGTGGCCACCATGTGGGTCCGTCCGGTGCGCCGGCCCAGCTTCACGGCGGCCTCCAGCGCCTCCGCGCCGGAGTTGCAGAAGTACACCGAGCCGTCGCGGCCGGCCAGTTCCAGCAGCCGCTCGGCGAGCGCCACGGCGGGCTCGGAGATGTAGAGGTTGGAGATGTGGCCGAGCGTGGCGATCTGGTCGGAGACCGCGCGGACGACGGCCGGGTGGCCGGTGCCCAGCGCGTTGACGGCGATGCCGCCGACGAAGTCCAGGTACTCGCGGCCGTCGGCGTCCCACAGTCGGGCGCCCTCGCCGTGGCTGAGGGCGAGCGGCGGCGTGCCGTAGTTGTCCATGAGCGCCCGTTGCCAGCGGGCACGCAGCGCGCCGCTCCGCGGGGCTGCCGGCTGCTCCGCTGCCCGGCCCGTGGCCGGGGTGGCCTGGCTGGTGGTGGTCACGGTCACTCCCCCTCGTCCGGCACGACCATCGTGCCGATGCCCTCGTCGGTGAAGATCTCCAGCAGGATGCTGTGCTGGACGCGCCCGTCGATGACGCGGGCCGTGCGGACGCCGTTGCGCACCGCGTGGAGGCAGCCCTCCATCTTGGGCACCATGCCGCTGGCCAGGTCGGGGAGCAGCTTCTCCAGCTCGCTGACGGTCAGCCGGCTGATGACGTCGTCGCTGTTCGGCCAGTCCGCGTACAGGCCCTCGACGTCGGTGAGGACCATCAGCGTCTCCGCTCCCAGCGCGGCGGCGAGCGCGGCGGCGGCGGTGTCGGCGTTGACGTTGTACACGCCGGTCCCCGGGCTGCCCTCGTCGGCCTCGTCGGCGCTGCGGGCGATCGAGGAGACGACCGGGATGCGGCCGTCGTCCAGCAGCGCCTCGATGGCCCCGGTGTCCACGGCGGTGATCTCCCCGACCCGCCCGATGTCCACCCGCTCACCGTCCACGTCCGCGTGCCGCTTCACGGCCGCGAACAGATGCGCGTCCTCGCCGGTCATGCCGACAGCCAGCGGGCCGTGCTGGTTGAGCAGTCCGACCAGCTCCCGCTGCACCTGACCGGCGAGCACCATGCGCACGACGTCCATCATCTCCGGCGTGGTCACCCGCAGCCCGCCGCGGAACTCCGAGGCCAGCCCGGCCTTCTCCAGCTGCGCGCTGATCTGCGGGCCGCCACCGTGGACGACCACCGGGCGCAGCCCGGCCTGCCTGAGGAAGACGACGTCCTGCGCGAAGGCCGCCTTCAGCTCCTCGTCGACCATGGCGTTGCCGCCGAACTTGATGACCACCGTGCGGCCGTTGTGCCGGGTGAGCCAGGGCAGCGCCTCGATGAGGATGCGGGCCTTGGGCAGGGCGGTGTGTTTGCGAGTGCTCATGAGGAGTAGGCGCTGTTCTCGTGGACGTAGTCGGCGGTCAGGTCGTTGGCCCAGATCACCGCGGACTCCTGGCCGGCGGCCAGGTCGGCGGTGATCCGCACCTCGCGGTAGCGCATGTCGACCAGGTCGCGGTCCTCGCCGACCTGCCCGCCCTTGCACACCCACACGCCGTTGATGGCGACGTTCAGCTGGTCGGGCTCGAAGGCGGCGGAGGTGGTGCCGATCGCGGACAGCACCCGCCCCCAGTTGGGGTCCTCGCCGTGCACGGCGCACTTGAGCAGGTTGTTCCGCGCGATGGACCGGCCGACCTCCACCGCGTCGTCCTCACTCGCCGCGCCGACGACCTCGATCCGGATGTCCTTGGAAGCGCCCTCGGCGTCCCGGATCAGCTGCTGTGCCAGGTCGTCGCAGACGGCCCGGACCGCCTCGTGGAACGCGGCGGTGTCCGGTACGACCTCAGAGGCGCCGGAGGCCAGCAGCAGCACGGTGTCGTTGGTCGACATGCAGCCGTCGGAGTCGACCCGGTCGAAGGTGGTGCGGGTGGCCGCCCGCAGCGCGGTGTCCAGCTCGGCGCTGTCCACGTCGGCGTCGGTGGTCAGCACGACAAGCATGGTGGCCAGGCCGGGCGCGAGCATGCCTGCGCCCTTGGCCATGCCGCCGACCGTCCAGCCGTCGCCCTCGGCGACGGCGGTCTTGTGCACGGTGTCGGTCGTCTTGATCGCGATGGCGGCCTTCTCACCGCCGTGCTGGGAGAGCGCGGCGGCGGCCGTCTCGACGCCGGGCAGCAGCTTGTCCATCGGCAGCCGGATGCCGATCAGCCCGGTGGAGGCCACGGCCACCTCTCCGGCGCTGTGCCCCAGCACCTCGGCGACCTTCTCGGCGGTCGCGTGGGTGTCCTGGAAGCCCGCCGGGCCCGTACAGGCGTTGGCGCCACCGGAGTTGAGGACGACCGCCGAGACCTGCCCGCCGCGCAGCACCTGCTCGGACCAGAGCACCGGCGCCGCCTTGACGCGGTTGCTGGTGAAGACCCCGGCGGCGGCCAGACGCGGGCCTCGGTTGACGACCAGGGCCAGGTCCGGGTTCCCGTTCTCCTTGATTCCGGCGGCGATGCCCGCCGCCTGGAATCCCTTCGCCGCGGTCACACTCACGGTGCCACTCCGATCGTCGGTAGTCCCAGCTCCTCGGACAGTCCGAGGGCGATGTTCATGCTCTGCACCGCGCCGCCGGCGGTGCCCTTGGTGAGGTTGTCGATGGCGCTCACGGCGACCACCCGCCCGGCACCCTCGTCCAGCGCGACCTGGACCAGCGCCGTGTTCGAGCCGTACACGGCGCCCGTCACCGGCCACGCGCCCTCCGGCAGCAGCCGCACGAACGGCTCGCCGGCCAGCGCCTTCTCGTACGCCTCGCGTACGGCGGCGGCCGTGACGCCGGGCCTGGCCTTCGCGGTGCTGGTGGCGAGGATGCCGCGCGGCATCGGCGCCAGCGTCGGCGTGAACGAGACGGTGACCGGTTCACCGGCGAGCGCCGAGAGGTTCTGCGCCATCTCCGGGGTGTGCCGGTGGACGCCGCCGACGCCGTAGGGGCTCATCGAGCCCATCACCTCGCTGCCCAGCAGGTGCGGCTTGAGCGCCTTTCCGGCCCCGGAGGTCCCGGACGCGGCGACGATCACGGCCTCCGGCTCGACGAGCCCGGCCGCGTACGCCGGGAACAGCCCGAGCGTGACGGCCGTCGGATAGCAGCCGGGCACGGCGACGCGGCGCGTACCGCGCAGCGCCTCGCGGGCGCCCGGCAGCTCCGGCAGCCCGTACGGCCACGTCCCCGCGTGCGGGCTGCCGTAGTAGCGGACCCAGTCCGCCTCCTCCCGCAACCGGAAGTCGGCGCCGCAGTCGATCACCAGCACGTCGTCGCCGAGCTGCTCGGCGATCGCGGCGGACTGCCCGTGCGGCAGCGCGAGGAACACCACGTCGTGCCCGGCCAGCACCTCGACGGTGGTCGGCTGGAGGATCCGGTCCGCCAGCGGCGCCAGGTGCGGTTGCAGCGCGCCCAGCGGCTGCCCGGCGTTGGAGTTGCCGGTCAGCGCCCCGATCTCCACCTCCGGGTGCTGCACCAGCAGGCGCAGGAGTTCACCCCCCGCGTACCCGCTCGCCCCGGCCACCGCAGCAGTCACAGCCATCGTTCCTCCTCCTTGATGGCATGACTATACGAACCCATGCAGTGTTATGCAATCGCTTTCCCGTAGCCGGACTGTCCGACCGAGCACTTCAGAGGGCGGATGAACGCCCTGGGCGACAGGACCGAGCACTCCGGTCGGCGAGTGGCGTGGCGTCGCCGGCTGCAGCGCCCGTCGCCCTGCCCAAGGGCCGGTCACCCCAGATCGACCGGGCGATCAGGTCGTGCCAGTCGGGCAGCGCACCTTCGGGCAGACGGCGGCGCAGCACCTGACCGGGGAAGCTCAGCGGTCCGGCCTTGGCCGGGTTCTCCCGGGCCTGCGCGATGATCGCCTCAGTGATCGCGTAGGCCAGGTCGCCCCGGGGGAAGGCGGCGTGGACGCGGTCCGCGAAGCCCGGCGGCAGCCGCTCACCGCCGCGCCCCAGCACGTCAACGGCGGCGCCCGCCTGCGTCAACGCGACCTCCGGGCCCTTGCGGTGCGCGATCCCGTCCGACGTGTGCAGCGCGACGGCGTCCCACACCACCGCGACCCGGGCCTCGTCGACCCCGTGCTCCCGCAGGAACCGGGCGGCCAGGTCGGCGCCGTCCACCTCGAACCGCTGATCTCCGTTGCCCTGCTCGGACAACCCCAGGTCGTGCAGGACACAGCCCAGGAACACCAGCTCGTCGTCGTAGTCGACACCGGGCCGCAGCTCCTGTGCGTCGGCCACCGCGCGGGCGAACAGGTAGCTGCGCACGCTGTGCCGGTACAGGAAGCCGGGCTCGGCGTCCGCGACGAACCGCAGCGCACACGCGGTCAGCTCGGTACGCGGCAGGCCGAAATCCGCACACGGATCGGGGAGGGACAGGTCCACGGTGGGCTCCTCAGCAGATCGGGATCGCTGACGATCCTGCGGCAGCGCCGATCCCCCGGACAGTGGCCGGAATGCCAGCATGCGCTAACTTCTGGCCATGACGGTCATCGCCATCCTCGCGCTCGACGGCGTCCTGCCCTTCGAGCTGTCCGTACCAGGCCAGGTCTTCGGCACGGCCAACGAGGTCGCCGACACCGAGCACTACCGGCTACGGGTGTGCTCCCCCAGCCGGACCGTCACGACCTCGCCGGACCGCGGAGCGTTCCGGATCCAGGCGCCCTACCGACTGGACGCCCTCGCGGAGGCGGACACCGTCGTCGTCCCCGCCCACGCCGACTTCCTCAGCCCGCCGCCCGGCCCCGTGGTGACGGCCCTCCGCGCGGCGGCGGCACGCGGCGCCCGGATGGCCTCCGTGTGCGTCGGCGCGTTCACACTCGCCGCCGCCGGACTCCTCGACGGGCACCGGGTCACCACCCACTGGCAGTACGCGGACGAACTCGCCCGCCGCCACCCACGCGTGACCGTGGACGGCGATGTCCTGTTCGTCGACAACGGCGACCTGATCAACTCCGCCGGCGTCGCCGCCGCGCTGGACCTGTGCCTGCATCTGGTCCAGCGCGACCTGGGCGCGGACTGTGCGGCGGCCACCGCCCGCCGCACGGTGATGCCACTGCGACGCGACGGCGGCCAAGCCCAGTTCGTCGAACACCCGCACATGCCGGCCGGCACCACGACGCTGGAACCGACGCTGCACTGGATGGCGGGCAATCTGCACCGCCCGCTCACCCTGGAGGACATCGCACAGCACGCGGCGATGAGCGTCCGCAGCCTCAACCGCCACTTCCGCGCGCAGACGGGCACCACTCCGCAGCAGTGGCTGCTGCGCGCTCGCGTCCGCCGCGCCCAGCAACTCCTGGAGACGACCGACCTGCCGATCGAACGCGTCGCCGACGCGAGCGGCTTCGGCTCCACGGTGACGCTGCGACACCACTTCGCCCGCATGGCGGGCACGTCGCCGCACGCCTACCGCACCGCGTTCCAGGCCCGAGAGTCCGCGGGCGCCGGACCAGCGGGCGAGTACGTGAAGTCGTCCTGACAAAGGCCGGACCGGCTCGGGACAGCCGCCGCCCAGCCGTACGGCAACCGGCCGAGACGGTCCAGCACTCCCGGCGCGTAGCCTGAACCCGGTCTCGCCAACCATCCCCTGCCAGGAGCGACAAGAGTGCATCAGCTCGTGTACAGCGATATCAAAGCCGCCGTCGACCGGACGGCCGGACGAGTCCGGCCTGTCGCGCTGGCCCGGGTTGAACCGGGCGGGATCCGTACCGACCAGGGGGACGCCCTCGGCGACCGGCCCGAGGAGCCGTACGAGGTGTGGCTGGCCCTGGAGATCATGCAGTACACCGGCTCGTTCAAGGCCCGAGGCGCGCAGAACTTCCTCCAGGCCCACCGGGACGCGGGCACCCTGCCGGACGCCGGGGTGACCATCGCCTCCGGCGGCAACGCCGGCCTGGCGTGCGCCTGGGCGGCCCGGCAGCAGGGCGTCCGGGCCACGGTGTTCCTGCCCGCCACCGCGCCGGAGGTGAAGGTGGCCAAGCTGCGCGGCTACGGCGCCGACGTGCGGTTGGTCGGTGCGGAGTACGCCGAAGCCCTGGCCGCCTGCGAGGAGTTCGCCTCGGCCACCGGCGCGCTCGCGTCGCACGCCTACGGCCACCCTCTGATCGCCGCCGGGGCGGGCACCCTGATGGAGGAGATCCACCAGCAGATCCCGGACCTGGACACCGTGGTGGTCGCGGTCGGCGGCGGTGGGCTCTTCGCCGGCGTCGCCGCAGCCGCCCGGCACCACGGCATCCGCACGGTGGCGGTGGAGCCGGAGAACTGCCGTGCGCTGAACGCGGCGGTCGAAGCAGGTCGGGTGGTCGACGTTCCGGTGGACTCGATCGCCGCCGACTCGCTCGGCGCCCGGCGGACCTCCGCCATGGCACTCGCCGCCGCCCGACAGGACGGCGTGCACTCCGTGCTGGTACCGGACGACAAGATCGTCCACGCGCGCCAGGCGCTCTGGGACGACCGCAGGCTCGCCGTCGAGCACGGCGCCGCGACCGCCCTGGCAGCCCTGGCCACTCCGGAGGTCGCGGAGACGGCGAAGCACGGCTACCGCCCGGCAGCCGGCGAGAAGGTCGCCGTCATCCTCTGCGGCGCCAACACCGACCTGTCCGACCTGGCGATCCCGGCAACCGCCTGAGGTATTCGCGCGTTCCGGCACTGGGCCTCCGGAGAGGCCGGACTGGGTCGAGACAAGCGTCGGCGCGGCGGCGCAGAATCAAGCATGACTCATCGTGAGGGGGACGGGGGCGCGCGTCCGGCTGTGAGGGAGCCGCGCGGCGCCGCGCACAGGGACCGGCGTAGGGGCGACCGGCTGGTTCTGCTGGGGCGCGTGCAGACCGTGGTGGGGGTGACGTTGATCGGCCTCGGCGTCGGCGGTGCCAGCGCCGGTGGCAGCGCCGCGCGTGGCGACGTGACGCAGCCGATCCTCTGGATCGGCCTCGCCGGAGCTGTTGTGTTCGGCCTGATCGGCGGTGCGCTGTTCCACAACGGGCGGAAGAGGCGCGTGCACGGGGAGAGGCTCCGGTCGCAGACGATCGGCTCGTTCGAGAACTCGCGGGACAGCGGTACGTACGTGGCCAAGCAGAAGCCCGAGCAGACGCCGGAAGGGTCCGCCCCGAGCGCGTGAGGCAAGCCCCGTCCGCCCGCCTCGGGGAGCAGCGGGCGGACGGGACAGCACGGGGGCTGTCAGCCGGCGGTTACGTCCAGGTGAGGTGTTGACCGTCCTGGGCGACGTGCAGCCACATGCGGTCGGCGGGTGGGCGCCCGTCCGCCTGCCACTGCGTGACACGCTCGGTGATCTCGTCCCACAGCCGCGCCGGGCCGCCTTGCCGGACCATCCACCGCCCACCGTCCTGGAAGACAACCGCCCACGCTTCGGCGGCCACGTCCACCACGACGTGTTCCGTTCGGCCGTCACGTTCCAGAGTGAGCCGCTGCGCGCGCGGCGCGGCGAACTGTGCGACGAACCGGGCGGTCCAGTCGTCGAGCACGTCCGCGCCCATCTCAGCGCGCACCGCGTCGCCCTCGCTGAGATTCGGCAGGATGCCAAGCGGGGGCGGGAGGTGGGGGCGGGCCAGCATGAACGAGACCTGCCCACCGAGGACCGGGCCGGAGGCCGTGCCGTCGTCGCCGACGGTGAGCCGTACGAGTTCGGATGCGTGCATCCATCCGCCGACGGTGACCAGGACCTCACCGCCAGGCCGGACCTGCGTGAGCCAGTCGGCCGGCACGGTGTGTACGCCGCATGTGGCGATCACGCGGTCATACGGGCTGCCTTCCTTGTGCCCAGCCAGTCCGTCACCGACCACGCGTGATGGCCAGTACCCGGCGCCCGCGAGCGCGATACCGGCACGGGCCGATACCTCGGCGTCAACCTCGATCGTGGTCACGTTGTCGTCGCCGACGACATGGCACAGCAGCGCCGTTGAGTAGCCCGTGCCCGTGCCGATCTCCAGCACGCGCGTTCCTTCGGTCGCCCGGAGGTCTTCGAGCATCCGCACGACCAGACTCGGCATGGTGGAGGAGGACGAGGGGGCCGCGGCGACGCGTCCCTCGACCTGGTCGGGGAAGACGCCCCCGGCCACCTGCGTCACAAGGGTGTCGTCTTCGTAGATCCGTGCGAGCCCTTCCGGTGAGTCTCCGACCGCGGGTCGGTACCAGCCGCCTTCCTCGTACTCGAACCAGCCGCGCGAGAGGAACGCCTCTCGGGGCACGGACAACACCGCCGCTTCCCATTCCGGGCTGCGCAAGGCGCCGGTCTTGGACAGGCGCCGCGCAAGGTCGGCGCGTAGGTGTTCCGACGGCAAAGGGTCACTCATGTTGACTCGCTCCGTTCTCCAACAGGTCTGCGATGGCGAGGGTGATCGGCAGTCCGGCCGCGCCTTCGAGCCACGCCCATTGGCCGTTGGGGTTGCACTCCAGAAACCACCACGTGCCGTCGGCGGTCACGGCGAAGTCGAAGGCGCCGAACTTCAGCCCGAAAGTGGCGAGGAACCGCACCAGCGCCCCGCCGATCTCCTCCGGGCAGGAGACACGCTCGTAGGTGAGGTTCTGGTACTCGGCCCGCCAGTCCACAACACCCGGCGGCGCGGTGATCCGTGCGCCGAACACCTCCTCGCCGACGACGACCGCACGCACGTCTGCCACCTTGGGCACCTGTGCTTGGAACAGGTGCCCACTGCGGCTCACCGCGGCGTCGATCTCGCCCGCCTCGACCGGAGCAGCCCAGATGCCGGCTGGCTCGCCCTCGATCTCGTACGCCCCCGCGTGCAAGGGCTTGTAGATGGTCGGCTGTGCGGCGCAGAAGGCCTTGGCCTCTCCCGGATCGTTCGTGATCAGCGTCGGCGGGACCGTGAGCCCGGTGCGGAGCGCAGCGGACAACTGCGCGGGCTTGTACTCCGCCCGAGCGATCGCCTGCGGGTGGCTCAGGTACAGGCACCCCGGTAGTGCGCCCAGTACGCCGCCCAGGCCGCGACGGTTCTCCTGTGCGGCGAACCGGGCCGCCTGTTCGCCGCTACCGGTCGGATAGGGGCTCGGCCGACGGTGGTACAGAGCGCGGACAGCGGACAGGTCGGCCGTCCGGTCCCCGACCGTCAACCGCCCGCCCCACCCATCGGCCCCGAGGTGCGCGGCGAGCAGCACGTGCGCCGGGAAATCGCGCCCGGGATCGAACCGGAGGACGGGCACCCGGCGCCGGTTCAGTTCCGCGATGACCAGATCAGCGGTTGCGTCCTCGAACTCCGTGCAGACCAGCACCGGGCGTCCGTCCATGGCGTTACCCCCTAGTCCTGTGTCGCGTCGTGACCGGAGTCGTTGTCAACCTTGCCGTCCTTACCGATCTGCGTAGGCGGGTAGGTGTTCACGCTCGTTCCGTGCTTGCCGAGTTCGGCCGGCGTCATCGCTCCGTCCTCCCCGACCCACCTGCCGGTCTGCGTGGCAGGGTCAATGCCCGTGTAGCGCCACGGTGAGGGAGAACCGTTGCGCAACGGCGTCATTCGGCGCAGCCCCCACGGGGCCGCTGCGGCGCTCTCCGGGTCCGCGAACCTCGTTCCCAAGTCTCCTCCTTGATCGCTTCGTACGGTGGTGTTGTGCAGAACCCGCCCCGGCCGACGCTCGACCTGCCCAGGGTGCGCGGGCGGATGACTCAACCGGGGCGGGGATGGTTCCCGCTCCCCTGCCGGGAGATCCGTTGGGGAGGACCAGTTCACAGGTCATCCCGGCAGGGGGCGGAGTCTTCACAGGTAGAGCTGTCGCTTGCAGCCGCGGCAGTAGGTCTTGCCGTCCCGCTTTTCGGTCTGCCGGTGCTCACACGTCTTGGTTTTGGTCATTGCGCCACCCCTGCGGGCAGGGCCGCGGCGTACAGGTCACGGCCCCGGCGGGTCGCCCGGTGGCCGACTGCACGGCGCCGTTGCCGTGCCCGTCGCGACCGTGCGCCTGGACACGCACCATGTAGTCAAGTTCCGCGAGGCAGGGACCACAGGCGTACACGTCGCCGGTCGCGCCGGGTGTGGTCACCGAGCCGACCCACAGCACGGCCACGCCCTCACGGCGGCAGAACAACCAACACTCGCCCGTCACCCACGCGTTACCGTCGCCGACCTGCGCGACCAGGGGCCACGCATCGCGCCACGGACGCTCAACGGCCGGAGCGAACATCACGCCGTACCCCCGTTCGCCCACGCCAGTTCGGCCAGTTCCGCCGGAGGCCGCATCACCGCGTAGTCGCCGAAGTCCCGGCGGTAGCGCCGATGCCCCGTCTCCTGCGTGTGCTTGCGCTGCCACTCCTCGACCGGCCCCGGACCGCTGTGCGTACCGGACTCCGCCCCGCACTCGGCGTCGTCGCCGGACACGCAGCACGCTTCGTACTCCGGCTCTGCCGCCTGGTCCTGCTCAATGGTGAACGGGACGTAGCGGAACCTTCGGCGAGTCACCGCGCGACCCTTCGCTCGCTGTGCGCCGAGTCCTTGACGTGAAGGAAGCCCCCCGCCTTCTCGATCTCGCGCGCCACCTCGTCGTACTCCTGCGGGACGGAGGAGATCATCGAGCGCCACGCCGTGAGCACGGCACCGGCCTCGCCGCTCTTGATGTGCTCAACGGCCCGCCCCAGCCCGTCACGTCCATGCGGCGACAGCAGCCCCGCGCGTTCCTCGATCACGTCGGTGATCTCCCACCCGAACGCATCGGCGTACTCGGTGCACTCCTGGCGGGGTGCCGTGATGCTCGTGTCGGGGGCACCGCACAGGTAGATCACACAGCGGAACCGCTCGACTTTCGCGGCCTCAGCCGGCACGTCAGCCTCACCGGGCCTGATGCCCGCTGCCGCGTCCGCGAGTGCTTGACGCCGCCTCAGGTCGCCTTCCGTCCGACGGGACTTTGCCCGCCCCTGCCTCTGTCCGCTCTCGACGCTGACCATGCGTCAATCGTGCCCATTCGATGACCCAGAGTGAAGTGACGGGGCGTACTACCATGCATGGTCGCCCGGCCCGAGCTCGTACGCTCCGTAGGACTCACACGATCAAGGGCACGCCGATGAGTTCGCTGATGTTCCGCACTCGCGCTGTGGACACCTTCGCAAGACGCCTCCCGATGACACCAGGCAATGCCTGATGCTTGACCCACTCCGGGGCGTCGAGCCCTACCTCGATCAGCGTGTCTCCCGCCTGGTCGTAGAGGCCGGCCGCACACTGCGCGTGGGCCACATCAAGCTTGTATCGGTTCCGGGCCACCTTCGACATGGACTTGGGCAGCTCCCTCATGTCCGGGTGACTGGCGAGCTTCAGCGCGCGCCCGTAGTTCTTCAGGGCGACATGGATTCCAACAGCCTCGGTCTTTGCCGCCGTTGGGCCGAAGCTGGTCCCGTACAACTGCTCGTCTCGTCCGAGCCTTGCCGCCGCCGCGTGCGCCTGCGAGATGTAGTCGTCGGCCGCGCCCTCGTCCTCGCACCTCGACGCCGCCACAGCCGAGGAGATCATCAGACGCCCGTACGCGAGCAACTGCGGGCGGGACCCGTTGCTGAACGATGGCTCGATCGCCAGTGCCGCACGCTCGGCCACGGACACAGCGCGGGGCAACTTGGCGCCGCGCAGGTAGATCCATGACAGCGTCGACTCAAGTAGCGCCGCCATCACGGGGTCGTCGACGTTCCTAGCGACGTGCTTTGCCGACGTGAGCGCGCTCAAGGCAAGGTCGCGTCGCCCGAATCCGTTCGCACATGAAGCGGCTACACGGTACGTACTCGCCAGAATCGATCCCAGTTGCTCGCGCTCGCTGCCGGTAGCGCTGGCATACCTGACCTGTCCTTCCATGAGGACCTTCGAGGCGTAGCTACTCACCTTGGCTGTGTCGCTCACCCAGTAGGCATCCCATGCGCGGTTGCGCGCCTCACCCAGTTCCTCGACGGTGCTCGGGTCGTCGATGCCCTCCCACTCGCCGAGGGCGCTCTCGTGCACGGCATCGGACAGTTGACGCAGCGCGGCGCGGTCGCGCTGCGCCATGCCTCGACGCGGTGCCTGTTGTCCCAGGATCACGGATACGTCCGTGTTCAGCGCGTGGGCGAGCTTGAGCAGAGAACCGACGGACAACTCACCGCGGTCCTGCTCGGCTTTCTGCACCAGGGCGAGAGACAGCCCCGACGCGTCAGCGAGCCCCTGCTGTGTCAGATCGGAGCCCCGTAGATGCTTGATGCGTTTACCGTTCGACAGGTCGGCCCAGTTGCTCACGATCACCCCAGTGCGTTAGCTCAGGCTGCTGTACTCCGATAGTAGGTCCCGGCGCCCGGACGCCCGGGGCGAACGGAACAGAGACAAGACAAGAGCACCCCTGCGCCCAGCCTCAGATGTGTGTTCCCCCCTCACCTCGGTCCGAGCACAGCGCGGCTGCGCCACCGGTCGCCCGCTGGGGTTCCTGCTTCACCGACGATTGCCCCGTCCGGGAGGACTCCCGTTGAGGTCTTACACCGTCTCCACAGGCTGTCACCGCCAGTCCGGCGGCCAGGACGTTCTTCGCCGCGTTCACGTCGCGGTCATGCACCGCGCCGCAGTCGCACGTCCACTCCGGGACGTTCAGCGGCATCCTCGCCGCGACCGTGCCGCAGGCCCCGCACAGCTTGGAACTGGGAAACCAGCGGTCGATCACGACGAGGTCGCGCCCGTACCAGGCGCACTTGTACTCCAGCATGGAGCGCAGTTCCGTCCACGACGCGTCACTGATGGCGCGTGCGAGCTTGCCGTTCTTCAGCACGCTGGTTCCACAGCGATCGCTGATCTGGGCCATGACGGCAATCCCCCGGTCGTCGCCCCAACACCCCCGCTTGCGGAGACGATACGCGCGCTGACGCCGCGTAGGGGCGCGAAGGCCGAAGGCGGTCGTCAGTGCGGATCGCGGAGGCGGAGGACGTAGGTGGCGGTGTGGGAGACGGCCGGGTCGGGGTCGTGGGTGAGGGTGGCGAGGGTGTCTGACGCCGTGGGGC
>NZ_VJYK02000409.1 GCF_007097205.2 Streptomyces alkaliterrae | reverse complement strand
CCGGTGGGGCCGGGGCCGGTGGTCAGCCGGCCAGGCAGGAGGGGCCCAGGAGCGCCTTGAGGTCGCCGAAGAGGGCGGGGTCCGCGGTCACCCGGTGCCGGTCGAGCCGCAGCACGGTGGTCTTCCGGGCGCCCTGGAGCTTGACCCGCACCTCCGTCGAACCCCGGTGGTGGCTCAACACCTCGCCGAGCCGCTCCACCAGCGGCGGCGTGATCTTCACCGACGGGATCGTGATCGTCACCGGGGCGTTGGCGCCCGCGTCGCTGAGGTCGGGGATCATCAGCTCCATCGCGACCAGCCGGGGCACGTCCTCCCGCTTGTCCAGCCGGCCCTTCACGAAGACGACGGCGTCCTCCACCAGCTGCGTGGAGACCAGCTGGTAGGTGGCGGGGAAGAACATGCAGTCGATCGAACCGGCCAGGTCCTCGACCGTGGCGATGGCCCACGCGTTGCCCTGCTTCGTCATCTTCCGCTGGAGGCCGGAGATGATGCCGCCGATCGTGACGATCGAGCCGTCGGAGTAGTCGCCGCCCGTCAGCTGCGAAATGCCCGCGTCGGACTTCTCGTTCAGCACGTGCTCGATGCCGAAGAGCGGGTGGTCCGAGACGTACAGGCCCAGCATCTCCCGCTCCTGCGCCAGCAGGTGGGACTTCTCCCATTCCTCCTCGGAGAACTGCACGTCCAGCCCGAAGCCCGGCCCGTCGGAGCCCTCGTCGCCGCCGAGATCGCCGAACAGGTCGAACTGGCCCTCGGCCTCCTTGCGCTTGACCTGGACGACGTTGTCGATCATCGGCTCGAACTGTGCCGTGAGGCCCTTGCGGGTGTGCCCCATCTCGTCGAACGCACCGGCCTTGATCAGCGACTCGACCGTGCGCTTGTTGCAGACGACCGCCTCGACCTTGTCGAGGAAGTCCGGGAAGGAGCTGTACTTCCCCTTCTCCTTACGGCACTTGACGATCGAGTCCACGACGTTCTGGCCGACGTTCCGCACGGCCGCCAGACCGAACACGATGACCTCGTCACCCTGCGGGGTGAAGTTGGCCTCCGATTCGTTGACGTTCGGCGGCAGCACCTTGATGCCCATCCTGCGGCACTCGTTGAGGTAGACCGCCGACTTGTCCTTGTCGTCCCGCACCGAGGTGAGCAGCGCCGACATGTACTCGGCCGGGTAGTTCGCCTTGAGGTAGGCCGTCCAGTAGGTGACCAGCCCGTAGGCCGAGGAGTGCGCCTTGTTGAACGCGTATCCGGCGAACGGGACCAGGACGTCCCACACCGCCTTGATCGCCTCGTCCGAGAAGCCCTTGTCCCGCGCGCCCTGCTGGAAGTTGACGAACTCCTTCTCCAGCACCTCGGGCTTCTTCTTGCCCATCGCGCGGCGCAGCAGGTCGGCCTGGCCGAGCGAGTAGCCCGCGAGCACCTGGGCGGCCTTCTGCACCTGCTCCTGGTACACGATGAGGCCGTAGGTGATGTCGAGGACCTCCTTGAGAGGCTCCTCCAGCTCCGGGTGGATCGGCGTGATCTCCTGCTGGCCGTTCTTCCGCAGCGCGTAGTTGATGTGCGAGTTCATGCCCATCGGGCCCGGCCGGTACAGGGCCGAGACCGCGGAGATGTCCTCGAAGTTGTCCGGCTTCATCATGCGCAGCAGCGAGCGCATCGGACCGCCGTCGAACTGGAAGACGCCGAGCGTGTCACCGCGCTGCAGCAGCTCGTACGTCTTCGGGTCGTCCAGCGACAGGTCGAGCAGCTTGATCGAGACGCCCTTGTTCTTCTCGATCGCCTTGACCGCGTCGTCCATGATGGTCAGGTTGCGCAGGCCAAGGAAGTCCATCTTCAGCAGGCCGAGCGACTCACAGCTCGGATAGTCCCACTGGGTCACGACCACGCCGTCGTTCTTCGGGGAGAACACCGGGACGTGGTCGATCAGCGGCTCACTGGACATGATCACACCGGCCGCGTGCACACCCATCTGGCGCACCAGGCCCTCGATACCGCGCGCCGCGTCGATCACCTTCGTGACGTCCGGCTCGTTCTCGTACATCGACCGGATCTCGGCCGCCTCGCTGTACCGCGGGTGGTTCTTGTCCGTGATGCCCGACAGCGGGATGCCCTTGCCGAGGACGTCGGCCGGCATCGCCTTGGTGATCCGGTCACCCACCGCGTACGGGTAACCCAGCACCCGGGCCGAGTCCTTGATCGCGTTCTTCGCCTTGATGGTGCCGTACGTACCGATCATGGCGACCTTGTCGGCGCCGTACTTCTCGGTGACGTACCTGATCACCTCACCGCGCCTGCGCTCGTCGAAGTCGATGTCGACATCCGGCATGGACACGCGCTCGGGGTTCAGGAACCGCTCGAAGATCAGCCCGTGCTCGATCGGGTCCAGGTCGGTGATGCCCATCGCGTACGCGACGATCGAACCGGCCGCCGAACCACGGCCCGGACCCACCGCGATGCCGTTGTTCTTCGCCCACATGATGAAGTCCGCGACCACGAGGAAGTAGCCGGGGAACCCCATCTCGATGATGACGCCCATCTCGTAGGCCGCCTGCCGCTGGCGGTCCTCCGGGACGCCGTTCGGGAAGCGGCGCTCCATGCCGCGCCGCACCTCCTCCTGGAACCAGCTCACCTCGTCGTACCCCTCGGGCACGTCAAAGCGCGGCATCAGGTTGCGCGGTTTGAACATGCCCTCGGTGTCCACCCGTTCGGCGATCAGCAGCTGCGTGTTGCGGCAGCCCTCCTGCCAGGCGTCCGAGTTGTCGATCGCGTACATCTCCCGCGCCGACTTCAGGTAGTAGCCGGAGCCGTCGAACTTGAACCGGTCCGGGTCGGAGAGGTTGCTGCCGGTCTGGATGCACAGCAGCGTGTCGTGCGCCGACGCCTCGTGCTCGTAGGTGTAGTGCGAGTCGTTCGTGACGACAAACGGCGCGCCGATCTTCCTGGCGATCTCCTCCAGGCCGGCTCGCGCGCGCCGGTCGATGTCGATGTTGTGGTCCATCAACTCGACGAAGAAGTTCTCCTTGCCGAAGATGTCCTGGTACTCGCCGGCCGCCTTCACCGCCTCGTCCATCTGGCCCAGGCGGATCTTCGTCGACACCTCGCCCGACGGGCAGCCCGTCGTCGCCATCAGCCCGTCCGCGTACTCCGCCAGCAGCTCGCGGTCCATCCGCGGCTTGCGGAAGAAACCCTCCAGGCTCGCCCGCGACTGGGCGCGGAAGAGGTTGTGCAGCCCCTCCCGGTTCCGCGCCCACATCGTCATGTGCGTGTAGGCGCCACCACCGGAGACGTCGTCCCGCTTCTGGTGCGGCGCGCCCCACTTCACCGGCTGCGTGAAACGCCGCGACTCCGGCGCCAGATACGCCTCGATCCCGACGATCGGGACGACGCCCGCGCCCTGCGCCTGGTGGAAGAAGTCGTACGCCCCGTGGAGATTGCCGTGGTCGGTCATGGCGATGTGCGACATCTCCATTTCCTGGCACGCCTTGAACATGTCCTTCAGACGCGCCGCACCGTCGAGCAGGGAGTACTGGGTGTGCACGTGCAGGTGCGTGAACGGCTGGTCGGTCACGGTGGGTGGCACCTCCGGCGCGGGGTTTCCAGGGCAGCTCCGAAGTCTACGGCGCCCCACTGACACCACCGGTGCCGCCGGAGGCGGCGCGCCCGCCGACACCCCGCCGCCCTCGGCGGGCGGCGCCCCCCGCAGGGCCGCAGGCGGACCGTATCCGCTGTGGCAACGTTCCCTATTCTCCCGGCCTTCCGGCGCCCTCGGGGTCGAGGCGCCGGAAGGGCACGGCGAGCGGCCCCCGACTCCGGACGCCGGAGCGGGGGCGAGGCCGGGCAGCGCCCTCAGGGCCGGGCCGCCGGCAGGCGGGGCGACCGGCCCCGGGGCGGAGCGCCGGAACGGCGGGAGGATCGGGCGCGCTCGGGGCCGGGGCGGACAAGGTCGCGCAGCTCGCTCGATGCCCGCCGCCGGAAGGCCGAGCGGTCAGTCCCCCGACCTGTC
>NZ_VJYK02000408.1 GCF_007097205.2 Streptomyces alkaliterrae | reverse complement strand
GCGCGCGGCGGGCACGGCCTGCGGCGCACGGCGGGGTTCAGGACTCGGGGGGTGAGAACACCACCATGACGCGCAGGTCCTCGCTGATGTGGTGGAACCTGTGCGGCACCCCGGCCGGGACGTACACCACGCTGCCGCGCGCGACGGGTTCGGTCTCGTCCCCCACCGTGATCAGCGCTCGTCCGCTGACCACGAAGTACACCTCGTCCTGGCCGTGCGGCTGCTGCGGGTCCAGGCTGCCCCGGTCGAGCGCGTAGAGCCCGACCGACATGTTCCGTTCGCGCAGGAACTGGAGGTACGCGCCGTCGTTGGCGGCCCGCTCGGCCTCCAGATCAGCCAACCGGAACGCCTTCATCCGCGCTGCCCCCTTGCCCCTGACCGGGTCGACTCTGGAACGATCTGCTGCATGAGCTTTCTTATCAAGACCATCGCCAACGCCGTGGCCCTGGCCGTCGCCGTATGGCTGCTCAGCGACATCACCCTCACCGGTGACACCACGGGCGACAAGACGATCACGCTGATCCTCGTCGCGCTGCTCTTCGGCCTCGTCAACCTCGTGGTGAAGCCGATCGCCAAGCTGCTCTCGCTGCCCGTACTGGTACTCACACTCGGCCTGTTCGCGCTGGTCATCAACGCGCTGATGCTGCTGCTGACCTCCTGGCTGGCCGACAAGCTGGACATCGGCTTCCACGTCGAGGGCTTCGGCACGGCACTGCTCGGCGGCCTGATCGTCGCGATCGTGTCCTGGGCGATGGAGTTGGTGCTCCCCGACGGCAAGTGACGACACCGGGGTGACGACGGGGGCCCGGGCGCACGGAACGCCCGGTACCCGTCACCCCGTCGACGCGGATGTCACCCATCATGGGTACATGCGCTCCGACAATCCGCCGCCCGCGCCGACGCGCGGGCTCCCCGTGCTCCACGTGTGCTTCGTCTGCACCGGCAACATCTGCCGGTCGCCCATGGCCGAATCCGTCCTGCGCGCCCGCGTCGCCGAGGCCGGGCTGGCGGACGCCGTCGTCGTCTCCAGCGCCGGTACCGGCGGCTGGCACGCGGGCGAACCGGCGGACCACCGCGCGGTCTCCGTCCTGGAGGAGGCCGGTTACGGCACCGAGCACGCCGCGCGCCGCTTCGAGGCGTCCTGGTTCGACACCACGGACCTGGTGATCGCGCTGGACAGCGGGCACCAACAGGCGCTGCGCCGACTCGCGGGCGACTCGCGGGACGCGGCGAAGGTCAGCCTGCTGCGTTCCTACGACCCGACGGCGCACCCCGGCACGGACGGCACGGGGCTGGACGTCGCGGACCCGTACTACGGCGACCGGTCGGACTTCGAGACCGTGCTGGCGCAGGTGGAGGCCGCCGCGCCCGGGCTGCTGGAGGCCGTCCGCCGGGAGCTGCGCCGCCGCGGCACGGTCCCCACCCAGCCGACCCCGGACGCCACACGACCGACATCGGGCGAGGTCGTGCGATGAGCGACCCGTCGACGTCACCCGCCCGCCCCGGTGAGGGCACCCGTGCCGTTCACGCAGGGCTGCCGGAGCCGTCGCCGGACGCCCCGCCGATGCCGGGGCCCGTCCTCACCGCCCACTACCACCTGCCCGGCGACCCGGCCGACGCCGCGTACACCTACGGCAGGGACGGCAACCCGACGTGGACCGCCCTGGAGACGGCCGTCGCCGCCCTGGAGTCGCCGGACGAGCCCGCCGAGGCGACCGTCTTCGCCTCGGGCATGGCGGCCATCTCGGCCGTCCTGCTCTCCCACGTGCGGCCCGGCGGCACGGTGGTGCTGCCGAACGACGGCTACAACCTGCTGAACCCGCTCAGCGAGCGGCTGACGGAGCTGGGCGCGACGGTCCGGGCCGTCCCCACGGGCACTGCCCGGCAGCGCGAGGCGATCGAGGGCGCCGACCTGGTGTGGCTGGAAACGCCCGCCAACCCCGGCCTGGACGTATGCGACATCCGGGTGCTCGCCGACACCGCGCACCGCGAGGGCGCGCTGGTCGCCGTCGACAACACACTCGCCACGCCGCTCGGTCAGCGCCCGCTGGAGCTGGGCGCGGACTTCTCCGTGGCCAGCGGCACCAAGGCGCTCAGCGGCCACGGTGACGTGCTGCTCGGCTACGTCGTCTGCCGGGACGCGGCGCTCACCGAGTCGGTGCGGCGGTGGCGCAAGCTCGTCGGTGCGATCCCCGGGCCGATGGAGGCGTGGCTGGCACACCGTAGCCTCGCCACCCTGCACCTGCGCACCGAGCGGCAGCAGCGGAACGCGCTTGTGCTCGCCGAGGAGTTGCGCGGCTGGCCCGAGGTGCGGGACGTGCGCTATCCGGGGCTGCCGGACGACCCGGCGCACGAGCTCGCCGCCCGCCAGATGCGCGGCTTCGGCTGCGTGTTGTCGTTCACCCTGCCCGACCGCGCGTTCGCCGAGCGGCTGTTGGCGGCCACCCGGGTCGTGGAGGAGGCCACCAGCTTCGGCGGCGTGCGCAGCACGGCCGAGCGGCGCGGGCGCTGGGGCGGCGACGACGTGCCCGAGGGCTTCGTGCGGATGTCGGTCGGCGTGGAGGACGCGGCCGACCTCGTCGCCGACCTGCGCCAGGCGCGGGCCGCCGCGGCGGCCGCCGCACGAGCGGGCTGAGCGCGGCGTCGGCGACTGGGACGGGACGGTTTGGGGCTCCCCCCTCGTGCCCCAAACCGCCGCCCATATGCCGGCGCCATCTGCGCCTGACATCACCCTAGTTCACTCTCGGTCATTTTCCCATCACGCACGCGGCATATGACCCGGGGACTTCCGCCGGGCGGCGGGGTCGACGGGAGGTTTGTGGCGGGCGGTGGCGCGGCAGATCTTCAGGCATGGCGGAAGAACGTCGTGTCCCCGGCCGGCACCGAGCCCGTCCCGTCGTCAAGCGGACGGCGCGGGCGATCCTGCTCGACGGCGACGAGCTGATCCTCATCAAGCGCACCAAACCGGGCCGCGAGCCCTACTGGATCACGCCGGGAGGCGGGGTCGAGGAGGGCGACAAGAGCGTGATCGCGGCGCTGCACCGGGAGGTCGCCGAGGAACTGGGCGCCAGGATCACGGACGTCGTCCCGGCGTTCGTCGACACCGTCGCCTACTCGCCGGTGGACGACGGTCCGCCGCCGGGCGGCGAGCCGCTGCCGGAGGGCGCGGTGAAGGTGCAGCACTTCTTCGTCTGCCGACTCGCCGCCATGGACCCCAGCCGTCGCCACGGCCCCGAGGTGGACGAGCCGCGCGGCGAGTACGCGATCGTGCGGCTGCCGTTCAGCGAGGAAGGCGTGAACTCCGTGGAGGTCGTGCCGCCCCGGCTGCGGGCCTACCTCAGCGCCAACATCGAGGGCGTCCGCGCCCTCCTGGCCCCGGACTTCGACTAGGGTCGCGCCACGCGGCCAAGGCCCGGCGGCCGCCGCCCCCGCCGAACCGCGCACACAGCCCGGCTCGCGCCAGGCCGGGCGGGCGGCCCGGGGCGCACCGGGCCGCGCACGCCGCACTGATCACACCGACTTGGCGGACGACGCGCGGCAACGCCGCGCCGAGCGCCCGGCACAAGCGCCCGGCACCCGTGTCACCGGACCAGCGCGCGGCGCGCGACCGCCGATCCGAGCGCGGCGCGCGTGACGCGGAACCTCCCGCGGCCCGGTTCACGCCGGGCCGCGCGCTGCGCCGGGCGTGCGGCGCTGGTTCACGCGGTACCGGTGAACCAGCCCTGGAAGGCGCGGTCGGCGCGGTCGGCGCGGTCCGCGCGTCGGTGGGACGCGGCGGTTTCGGAGGAGCGGGCCGCCGCCCTTCCTCTGGCCTCCGCCTCGGCCAGCACGCGACGGGCCTCGCGTTGCCAGGCGAGCACGCTCGCCGAGAGTCGCCCTGGGCCGCCCGCCTTCGCCGGGGCCGGGGCTGCGGTCGGGGTCGTAGCCGGTCCAGGTGCCGGCGCCGAGAATGGCGTCGGGGACCTGTCCGGTCAGTCCGGCGGCTCGGACGGGGCAGCCGTCGCCGACGACGGGGTG
>NZ_VJYK02000407.1 GCF_007097205.2 Streptomyces alkaliterrae | reverse complement strand
GGGCGGGGGGTCGGGCGTCGCCGGCCGAGGCGCCGGAGCCGGGCGTGTGGGCGGTGGGCGCGGTCGCGAGCCGCACCACGCCGAGCACGCCGAGGCAGGCGGCGCCGCGGAGCAGCGTGCGGCGGCACGACAAGGCAGATTTGTCATACTGCATGACTTACTGCTCTCACGGTCCCGGCCCCCGTCGCCGCACCCGGTGACCGTGTCCTGGTGGAAGTACCCGGACGCCCTTCCCGGCGCGACGCGGCCGCCGGATGGTGCTTTGCTGGGAACGGGTGCGCTCAGCCGCCGCGCGGCACCACGGTCGCCAGCACGGACGGCAGACCGACCCAGTCCGCGCTGACGACGCTCGCCCCGGCCGCGGCCAACAGCCCGACGCGTTCCAGCGCCTGCGCCTCCGTCGGGTTCCGACCGTCGATGGCCGGCGGCACCCGGTGCGCGGAGGTCATCACCAGCAGATACCCGCGCTCCATGTACCAGCGGGTGTCGATCGACCCGTCCCGGTACGCGGAGGCGTCACCGTCGAAGACCACGAACCAGGGCCGCAGCGAGGCGTCGGAGTAGCGCCGCACCCGGGGATCGCCGGCCTCGGCGTGGTGCACCGCCGGGAAGGCGGTGGCCGAGTCCAGGCGGCCGCCGGCCGCCAGGTCGCGCAGATGCGTGGCGTACTCGCGGTCGGTCCACAGCGTGTCGAACGGGTTGCCCTCCTCGACCGTGCCGGGTATGAGGTGGATCAGGAAGCGTCCGGCCAACTCGGAACGGCTGGGCCACCCCTTCGCCCGTACCGCCTCGTCCAGGTCGCGGTGACCGGCCGCCAACTCCGCGGGGCGGTACACCTTCTGCCCGAGCCGGGCGGCCACCAGCGCGTCGAACGCGGCCGGGCCGCGCCCCCCGACGGCGTTGAAGCCGTCCTTCATCTCGAACTTGAGCAGGATCGGCCGGTGGCCGGGGTTGGCGTCGCTCCATGTGCGCAGGTCGGCCAGGCAGCCGTCCAGCGGGCGGTCCCGCGCACCGGACCGCAGTCCGTCCGGGGTCGCGGCGCCCACGCAGTTGTTGTCGTTCCACAGCGGGGCGTTGTGGGAGACCCGCCAGCCCGAGCCGAACCCGTTGGTCCACACGTCCAGTTCGAGCATCGCGGCGCCGGAGTCGAGTGCGTCCGCGAGGTACCGGAAGGCGCCCTTGTCGTAGGCGTTGTGCACCCCGACGCCGGTGCCGTCGGGGTAGGGGAGTGAGCCGACGTCCCGGGCTTGTGCCGGGACGAGCGCGGTGACGGCGGCGAGCAGCGCCGCGACGAGTGGAACGGTGAACCGGCGCACACGGCACCGCCTTTGCTGTCCGGTGGGGGTCGGGCAGGGATCAGGTCCCGGACAGCGTAGGGAAGCCAGGCGTCCTGTCCACGGGTGCGGACTGAACTTCCCGGAAACACGGGGTTGTTGACGGGCCCCCGGCCCGTTCGGGCGACCAGGTGACCAGGCGGCTCAGGCGACCAGGCGGCTCAGGCGACCAGGCGGAGGGCGGCGGCCGGCGCGCCCGAGACGCCGAAGTCGCGGCAGACCGCTCCGGCGGCCCGGCGGGCGGAGTAGAGCGCGCCCTGCGGAGTGCCGGTGTCGCGGTGGTCGCCGCAGACGTAGAGCCCGGCCAGTACCCGCACCGGGCGCCGACCGTCGTGCGGGGCGGGCATGGCCGGTACGGCGTGCGGCTCGCGGAAGCCCTCCAGCAGCTCCCACCGCCCGGCGTCCACCCCGTGCAGCGAGGACAGCTGCGGGCGGGCCGCGCGGTCCAGGCTGGCCAGCGAGTCGTGCGCGCGGCGGCCGAGGACCACGGAGGTCACCAGGGTGCGCCCGGGCAGCGCCCGGGACGGGTCGACCGCCGAGGCCACCATCGAGTGGGCGACCGGCCCGCGCCGCTCGCTGTCGATGATCAGCGAGGTCAGCGGGCCGTCCGGACGCGGCGGCGCGGCGTCCGCCGCGTGGTGCAGCACGGTGACCGGGTGGAACTCCGGCACCCGCAGGCCCGGCAGCAGGTCCGCCGCCTCGACGGCGCCGGTGGCTATCAGCACGGCCCGGCAGTGCAGCCGTCCGTGCGCGGCTGTGTCGACGGCGTTCACCGACACCGACACCGCCCGCACCCCGGTCTGGACCGTGCCCTCGGGGAGCGTTCCGGCGAGCAGTTCGGGAACGGCGGCCGAGCCGCCCGCGGGCAGGCACAGACCGCGCCTGGCGAAGCCGCGCAGTGCCAGGTCCACCACCCGGCTGGAGCTTGTCAGGTCGGGATCGCCGAGCAGCGCGCCGACCAGCGGGCGGACCATGCCCTCGACCGTGCGGCCGGGCACGCCGCGCGCGGCCAGCGCCCGCCCGGCCGGCAACTCCGTGCGTGCGGCGAGGCGTTCGACCGGCGTGCCGGCCAACCGGGAGAGCTGGTGGCGGAGCCGGGCGGAGTCCAGCGCGCCGGTGAGCGTACGGGACCGGCCGCGGGCGGTCGGCACCCCGCGCCCCGGGCGCAGCGAACGGTGGCCGCTCACCCGGACGCTGCGTTCCGCCCCGCGCAGCACCGCGCCGGGCGCGAACGGCCGCAGCGCGAGCGCGCCGAGCGCCGGGAGGTTGCTCAGCTCGGGCCAGTCGGGGCAGAGCAGCTGCCCTCCGTGGTCGAGCCGGTAGCCGTCGAGTCGGGTGGTGGCCATGCGGCCGCCGACCGCCGCCGACGCCTCCAGCACCAGGACGCTGAGCCCGGCGCCGGTCAGATGGTGCGCCGCGGCGAGTCCCGCGAGGCCGCCGCCGATGACGATCACGTCGGCGGGCTGGGAGCGGTGTACGGGTGTTGCGGGTGCTGTGCCGAGCACATGCCCTCCCCGAAAGTCGTGGCCCGATGACGGGCTGATGCCCGTGGCCGGCGGAATCAATGCGGGCGTCGGCCACGACATTACGAAAGGCGTCGTACCCACCGCAGGAGCACGTCACCCGGGCACGGGCGCACGATGGTCGCACAGATGAGTGAGTCGTGCACCGGACGTACGCGCCGGACCGCCGGGCCACGCGGGAGCCCGCTCAGGCGGAAGCCCGGGCGGGCAGCGCGGCGCGGACGGCGTCCTCGATGCGCGGGAACGCGAACCGGAAGCCGGACTCCAGCAGCCGTACCGGCAGTACCCGCTGGCTGCCCAGCACCTCCTGCGCGAAGCCGCCGAGCGCGATCCGCAGCACCGGGGCGGGCACCGCCGCCAGGGTGGGGCGGCGCAGCACCCGGCCCATCGCCGCCGTCACCTCCCGGTTGGTGACCGGGTTCGGCGCCGTGAGGTTGACCGGTCCGGACAACCCGGGAGTCTCCAGCAGATGCCGCAGCGCCGCGACGTGGTCGTGCAAGGCGATGTGGCTCCAGTACTGCCGGCCGTCGCCCAGTCGGCCGCCGAGCCCCGCGCGGAAGATCGGGAAGAGCTTCGCCCAGGCGCCGCCCCCGGCGGCGACCACCAGACCCGTCCGGGCGAGGACGGTCCGCACCCCCGCCGCCGTGGCCGGCGCGGCGGCGGCCTCCCAGGCCACGCACACCTCCGGCAGGAAGCCGCTGCCCGGCGGATCCTGCTCGTCCACCGCGCGGTCGCCGGTGTCGCCGTAGTAGCCGACGGCGCTGCCGCAGACGAGCGTCGCCGGCGGGGTGTCGAGCGAGGCGAGCGCCTCGGCGAGCACGGCGGTGCCCCGCACCCGGCTGTCGCGGATCTCCCGCCGGTAGGACTCCGTCCAGCGGCGGTCGCCGACACCGGCGCCCGCCAGGTGGAAGACGGCCTCGCAGCCGACCAGCCCGGCGGCGTCGACACGTCCGCCGCGCGGATCCCACTCGACCTCGTCGCCCGCTCCGGCCGGTCGTCTGACGAGCCTGACCACCTCGTGCCCGTCCTGCCGCAGCGAACGCAGCAGGGAGCTGCCGATGAGCCCTGAGGAGCCGGTGATCGCGATGCGCATGGCCCCATACTGCTCGATGCCGCCGCGTCCCGCCCGGTGCCGCCGGATATCGCTGGACGCCCTGCGCGCGGGCCGGGCAGAGTGGCCGCGTGACCGACCGCCCCACCGCCA
>NZ_VJYK02000406.1 GCF_007097205.2 Streptomyces alkaliterrae | reverse complement strand
CTCGACGTCCCGGACGTCCCCGATGTCCCCGACCGCCCCGGCACTCCGGTCAGCGACGGGCCCGGCGCGGCGGAGCGACGTGCGGCGGCGGCCACCGCGTCGCGGCGGGTGGCGTCCCGCAGCAGCGAGCGCACCAGCGGATAGCAGAGCAGATGGGCCACCGCGGCGCCGGCGGTGTGCAGCAGTACGGAGTCGACGTCGGCAACCTGGCCGGGGACGGCCGAGCGCAGCGCCTCCAGGCTCAGCGAGAGCAGCCCGGCGGCGGCGAACGTGCGCAGGAAGGAGCCGGTGCGCGAGCCGCGCTGGCCGGACACCAGCGGCAGCAGCGCGCCGAGTGGCGCGAACATCAGCAGGTTGCCGCCGATGCCGCGGAGTGCCGACACCGGGCCCTGCTCGATGTCGGCGCGGATGGTGGCGAGGAGTTCCACGTTGGCGGGCGCCACCCACGGAACGGCCAGCGGCCGCAACGTCAACCAACCGACGAACACCAGATGGCCGACCAGCAGAAGTGCCCCCACTGCCCGGATCCGGATGACGGCCTTCCCGCCTGGACGATCGTGCTGCACGCCGGCAATGACGACGGGCTCCGCGCGTGCGGTTCCCGTCCGATCGGGTGACCTGCGACTCCCGGCGCCGGAGATGTCCGCACGCTCGCCGCCGGAGGTTTCGCCACGCTCACCGCCGGACGTGTGGTCGCGCCCGGCGGCGGACTCAGAAGGGGACACCCGCGGTCTCTGCTGCCTCGGTGGTCGTCCGCAGCGCGGTGCCGCACTCGTAGAGCTTCAGCGGCTTGCCCGGCTCGCTGCTCGGCCCGCCGAGCAGCACCTGGCGGTTGGCGTCGGCGATGGTCGTCGCGGCGAACGTGCAGACGATCTGCGCCAGTGCGAACGGCGGCAGCTCGTTCGGGTGCCGGCTCAGCCGCAGTGCGCTGGAGTCGTCGTCCTGGTCGGGGGCGAAGACCCGCAGGTCCTCGGGCACGGCCGTGGTGAAGCCGGCCTCCTGCTCCCGGGGACCCGGCTCCCGGCGCAGTTCGGCGAGCAGCGTCCGGGCGGCGGCGAGCCGGTCCGCGGCCGACTCGCCCTGCCGCAGCGGCACCTGGCGGCGTACGTCCACCACCCGGCCGCTGCACACCAGCGCGATGCGCAGCTCACCGTCAGGACCGGCCTGCGGGGCGCCGTCCCCGCCCTGCTCGTGCTCTATGGCGCACGCCACCCGGGAGGGCGCGGGGCCGTCGTCGACGGGAACGGACGTGGCGCGGATGCCGCAGCCCGCCACGGTGACGCCGACCAGCAGCGCGGCCAGCGGGCCCGTCAGCGTGCGGAGTGTGGGACGCGGGAGGCTCAACGGTCGTCCCCCTCCTCATCGGCGGCGGCCGCCAACCGGCTCGGGTCCTGCGGGAGTTCCAGTGTGAAGACGGCGCCGCCCTCCGGGGAGTTGCGTGCGGTGATCTCACCGCCGTGGATGTGCGCGTTCTCGAGCGCGATGGACAGCCCGAGCCCGCTGCCCTCGGAGCGGGGGCGGGAGGCGCTGGCCTTGTAGAAGCGGTCGAACACGTGCGGCAGCACCTCCTCGGGGATGCCGGGACCGTTGTCCGACACCTCGATGACCAGCTTGCCGGTGCCGGGTTCGGCGGTCTCGGCGTGCGCTTCCGGGCACTCCTCGGTGCGCACCGACACCCGCACCGGTGAGCCGCCGTGCTTGAGCGCGTTGCCGATGAGGTTGGCGAGGATGACGTCCAGCCGGCGCGGGTCGAGGCGGGCGATGATGCCCCGCTCGGCGTCCAGCTCCACGGCGTCCAGCCAGGCCCGGGCGTCGATGCAGGCGGTCACCTGGTCGGCGACGTCCACGTTGTCCAGCACCAGGCGGGCGGTGCCCGCGTCGAAGCGGGTCACCTCCATCAGGTTCTCCACCAGGTCGTTGAGCCGCCGGGTCTCGCTGATCACCAGCTGCACGGCCGGCTCGATCATCGGGTCCAGGTTCTCCTGCTCGTCCTCCAGCACCTCGGTGACCGCCGAGATGGCCGTCAGCGGGGTCCGCAGCTCGTGTGACATGTCGGCGACGAAGCGGCGGCTCGCCTGCTCGCGGGCGCTGAGGTCGGCGACCCGCTCCTCCAGCGCGGCCGCCGTCGCGTTGAAGGTCCGTGACAGGTCGGCGAGTTCGTCCGTGCCGGACACCTTCAGCCGGGTGTCCAGCTTTCCCTCGCCGAGGCGTCGGGCCGCCTCCCCGAGCCGCTGCACCGGACGCAGCACGGTCGAGGCCGCCGCCTGCGCGAGCAGCACCGAACCGATCAGCGCCAGCCCGGTGGCGATCGCCAACGACCAGGCCAGCGAGGTCAGATCGTCCCGCTCCGGCTCCAGGGACTTGCGCATGTAGCCGGTCGGGCCGTCGCCGATGACCGTGGCACCGCTCAGCAGGTACGGCGTGTCGCCCTGGGCGACCCGCTGCCAGTACAGGTGGTACGCGGCGCCCTTCCCCTCGCCGCTCGACTTGCGGCGTTCGCCGACCGCCCGCTGCAGCTTCGGCGGCACGTCGTCCAGTGAGAACGCCCCGGACGACGTCACCGCGCAGCGCTGGCCGTCGCGTTGCCGGTCGATCAGCAGCACCTCGTAGTTCTGCGTCGAACGGGACATGGCCACCGCGGCGTCCTGCAACTGCTCGCAGGTCGGGCGCGGCGGCAGCGTGCCGGCGTGGTCGCCGAGCGTCTTGCGGAAGTCGTCCAGCGCCGCGGTCTGCGCCCGAGTCAGCACGGCGTCCCTGGTGAGCCAGTACGCGATGCCGGACGCCGCGACGGCGGCGCTCAGCGCCACCAGCGCGAACACGATCACCAGACGTAGCCGCAGGCTCGGCATGACCCCCACCAACCAGTCGCGCACCCGACCGAGCGGTCCTCTGTCACCGCCCCGCGCGTCCGGGCTCACTCCACCGCCCCCGTCCGGGCGTGCCACGTCACGACGGCGCGTCCAGGCGGTAGCCGACGCCGCGCACCGTGCGGATCAGCGTCGGAGAGGACGGCACGTCCTCCACCTTCGCCCGCAGCCGCTGCACACAGGCGTCCACCAGTCGTGAGTCGCCGAGGTAGTCGTGCTCCCACACCAGTCGGAGCAGCTGCTGGCGGGACAGCGCCTGCCCGGGCCTGCGGCTCAGCTCCAGCAGCAACCGCAGCTCGGTCGGGGTGAGTTGCAGGTCCTCGCCGTTCTTCGTGACGGTCATCGCCGAACGGTCGATGACCAGGCTGCCGAAGGCGGCCGAGTCGTTCGCCTCCCGCTCGCCCCGGCGCATCACCGCCCGGATGCGGGCGTCCAGCACCCGGCCCTGCACCGGCTTGACGACGTAGTCGTCGGCGCCGGACTCCAGCCCGACCACCACGTCGATGTCGTCGCTGCGCGCGGTCAGCAGGATGATCGGCAGCTGGTCGGTGCGGCGGATACGACGGCACACCTCGAAGCCGTCGATGCCCGGCAGCATCACGTCCAGCACGATCAGGTCGGGCCGCTGCTCGCGCAGCAGCTTCAGGCCGTCCTCGCCGGACGCGGCGGTCACCACGCGGTGGCCCTGGCGGGTCAGACCCATCTCCAGGGCGGTGCGGACAGCGTCATCGTCCTCGATCAGCAACAAGAAAGGCACACGCGCCATTCTGGCCCATGAACCGCCGCGAGTTCGACCAGCGGTCGGTCACGACTGAGACGACTCCGCGGCGACCTCCGCGCGGGGGGACGGCGGGAACAGCCGTTTGCGCTGTGACACCGCTGTGACAGTCGGGGGACCTGGTCATGAAACTGGCCCGGCAGAGTTTTCCCCACAAGGCAAGCGACGGGCTGCTTTCGAGGGAGGCGCGAGATGAACACACTGCACGGAACCAAGACCAGCGCAGTGACTCACACGCGTCTGCGTACCGCCGCGGTTCCCGCGGTGGTCCCCACGGTCGCGGCACGTGGCTCCGAGAAGTCCGGTGCCATGGGCGTGCGGGGGTGTGTCCGAGGCACCGGACGGCAGCGGCCGGCGTACATCGCGGCCCTGCCGGGGGGAGCGGCCCTGCCCCCCCCCCCCGGCGACGCTCGCGTC
>NZ_VJYK02000405.1 GCF_007097205.2 Streptomyces alkaliterrae | reverse complement strand
GGTGGGAGCGGCGGGGTCGAGGAGGGCGTGGCAGGCGACGTGCAGGGCCAGTCGCTGCTCGGGCGCGTTGAGGTCGACGCCGTGCGCCCGGATGCGTTCGACGCGGCCCAGTATCGTGTTGCGGTGCACGCCCAGCCGGGCGGCGGCCTGCCCGGTGGACCCGGCGCAGTCCAGCAGCGCCGCCAGCGTGGCCAGCAGCACGTCGGCCTTCGGGTCGGCGAGCAGCGGAGCAAGTAACGTCCGGGCCGCGGTGGCGAGTTCGGCCACCGGCAGGGCGGCGAGCACCGCGCGCGGCCCGAGCCGACCGTACAGTTCGACGACGCGCCCGCCGCGTCGGCTCGCGGCGGCGGCGGCCAGCTCCGCCTCGGTCACCGAGCGGCGCAGACCGGCCATGCCCTCCCCCACGTCCCCGACGCCCGCGCTCAGCGGGATGGGGATACGGGCGGACTCCAGCCGCCTGCCGACCTGTTGGCCCACCTGCTCCGAGGTGAGTGCGGCGCCGGTGAACCAGGTGGCCCAGCCGTGTTCGAGGGGGACGAGCGGCGCGTCGGAGAGGTCGGCCTGCCAGGCGGCCGTCACGCCGGGGGCGGCGGCGTCCAGGTCCTGCGGCTCCCAGCCGGCCGGGCGCAGATAGACGGCGACCAGTCGGCCGTCGACGGGCCAGCCCGCGTCCCTGGCGATCTCCTCGGGGCTCTGCTCGACGCCGCGCGGCAGGCTCTCGCGCCCGTCGTGTCCGACGCCGTGGCGGCCGTCCTCGTCGGCGGGCTGCTGCGCGGGGCGACCGGTCAGCAGGGTCTCCATCAGCAGGCGGTCGCGGCTGCCCTGGTGGGCGAGGGAGAGCCGGGTGCCGGCGCCGGCGGAGGCGAGCGGGGCGCGGGCCAGTCGGAGGATGGTCTCGACCGTCTCGGCCCAGGCGGGCGAGGGGGTGTTGATGCGGGCGACCAGCGTCGCCCACGGGCGGCCGTCGGCGGACGGCACCGGCACGGTGACCCGGTGGTGGTCCTCGGCGGGTCCGGCGAGGTCGCCTCCCCCGGCGGCGGCCCGACCGGCGAGCAGATGTCCTTCCTTGGTGACCAGGGCGGCGATCACCCCGGGCACCTCGGAGTTGATGACGCCGACGATGCCGCGCAGGCTGAAGCGCTCGCCGAAGAGCACCGCGCAGCGGGCGATCAGCCGTGCCCTGGCGGCCTCGGTGTCGGCGATGGCGACGGCCATCTCCAGGGCGATGCCGGCCGGGTCCGGCACGGTGAGCAGCGGCATCCGCAGCCGTTCGGCGAGCTGGGTGGTGGAGCCGCTGACCGGGACGGTGTCGGGGGCCACGACGCAGGCGGCGTTGCGTTCCCAGGCGCAGCGCAGCGCCGCTTCCAGCGCCCACACGCCGTGCGCGGCGGCGGGGTGGACCACCATGGCGGTCTGGGGTTCGCAGCGCCGGGCCTGGTCGAGGTCGGAGACCAGGCCCACGCCGGTCACCGGGCGGTGCAGATGGTTGCCGGCGAAGACCCGGGCGCCGCTGAGCGGGCCGAAGCGCACGAGTTGGGCCACTGTCAGTTGGCCGCAGGGGCGGTGACGGCTCATCGGGTGGCCCCCTTGCCTGGCGTGTCGTGCCTGTTGTGGTTGTCCCGTCGGCCGGCCCGGTCGGGTCGCGGCGGTCGGTCTGCGCGCGGCGGTCGCTCGGGTCGTGCCGGTCGGTCGAGGGCTTCGGGCGGGTCGGGTTCGCCGGGGTGGCGGACGGGGAAGCCGAAGGCGCGCGGGCCGGCGAGCGCGAGCCCTGCCGGGGTGTGCCACATGGGGGCCGCCGGGACGACGAGCACGTCCACGTGGTCGGCGACGGCGACGCTCTCCAGCGCCACCGGGCACAGTCGTTGCCGGTCCAGCAGGCACACGACGTCGGGGACGGCAGCGGCGACGGCGCCGTCGATGAGCGCCAGCAGGATCTCGTTCTGCGCCTCCAGCCGCACGACGGGTCCGCCGCCGGCGGGGTCGCTGACGACGATGCTGGTGGGCATGGAGGGGAACGCCCCGGCGCCGCCGGGCGGGTGCGGCAGGTCGACGGCGGTGACCTGTCCGCTGGCCAGCACCCGGGCGCCGACGGTGCGGGCCAGGCCGGCCAGCAGGGAGGCGTGTCTGGTCTCGCGGGTGAGGAGTTCCCCGACGCGCATCACCCTGCTCGTCGCCTCCCGGATCGCGACCGCGCGCAGCTCGCCGGCGGTGGTCGGGTACATCGCGCAGACCATCGCGCCGCCGGAGGCGTCCACGACGCCGCGCAGCAGCCGGTCGGCGCGGGGGGTGTCGCACTCCAGGACGGTCGTGTCGCCGGTCTGGCTGACCGCGGCCAGTGGCGTGACGGGCAGTCCGCCGAGCGCGTAGGTGGTCTGGTGGATGAGCGGCAGGATGCGGCCCATACCGTCGCAGTCGACGAGCGGCAGTCCCAGCAGCGCGGCCGTCGCGATGGGGAACAGGGCGTTGGGTCCGGCGGAGTTGAGCGCGACGACGGCGTCCAGCCGGTGTCCGGTGCGTTCCTCCAGTGCGCGTACGGCGAGGGCGCCCTCGTCGCCGCCCGGCGGGAGCTCGGTGATCGGTGCGAAGCCCCCGACGAGGCCGACGGCGGCGCAGCGGGTTCGCGGCGGCAGGGCGTCCAGCGGCACGAGGGGGACGGGACCCAGCCGGCGCAGCAGGTCGCTCACGCACAGGGTGAGTCCGTCGATGCCGCCGCCGCCCGAGCTGAGGAGTTCGTCCCCGGCGACCAGGGCGGGCACGTCGTCGGCGCTGATGTGGTGGACGGCGGTGGCGCCGCCGTGCGGTGCGGGGTTCATCGGCCGACCTCCGCGCAGGTGCGGCTGGCGGCGCGGACCTGGAGCCGGTAGACCCGCAGGTAGCCGGCGGCGGTGGCGGTGGAGCGCACCACGTAGGCGCTGCCCGGTTCGGCGCCGTGGGCGGCGACGAGGCCGAGCGCGCGCTGTTCGGCGTCCCGCTGGTGCTGTTCGAGGCACTTGGGGCCGTCGGTGGGGACCAGGATGTCGACCCAGGCGCTGGGCTCGGTGAGGGCGGCGCCGACCGCGGTGAGGTCGGCCCGGGGGTGGATGTGCTGGGGTCCGCCGTGGTCCGGGTGTGCCAGGGCCTCGGCGACGGCGACGCCCGCGGGGCTGAGCGCGGCGACGACGTCGCTGGTGTGCCGGCTGCGGGTGGCCAGGAGTGTGGCGGCGGAGGGGGTGTGGACGGGTATCCGGGTGAGGACGGGCTGGGGCAGGCAGGTGCGGATGCCGTTGCCGTCGGTGAGGTCGGTCTCCACGTGCGGGAGGCCGTCGCGCACCTGGCCGATGGTGATCTCGTCGGCGTCGGTGAGCGCGACGACGGCGTCGCTGACCCGGGCGGTGCGGGCGGCGCCGATGAGCGCGGCGGCGGTCCGGGCGGCGAGTCCGACGACCGGCGTCCAGCGCAGCCTGCGGCCGGTGACCCGGCCACCGTCACCGGTGGCGAACCAGCAGGCGGGGGAACCGGGGAGGGCTTCGGTGGCCTGCTCGCAGGAGGTGATGACCCGGTCGGCGACCTCCAGCAGCGCCGCGTTGAGCACGGTGGCGGCCTCCCGCTCCAGCAGGCCGAGGCCGCCGCTCTCGTGGGAGAGGCACAGCTTCAGGTCGGGCCGCCGGGCGAGGAGTTCGGCGGCGAGGGCGGACTCGTGGTCGACGCTGGCGGGGGCGCCGGTGGCGGTGACCGCGACGGCGCGGGCCCCGGAGTCCAGCACGTCCCGCACCCCGCGGCGGACGGCTTCGGGCTCCAGTGCGGCCAGTTCGGTGCCGAACAGGTCGTGACCGCCGCGTACGACGCCGCGCCAGGAGACCAGCGAGGTGACCAGCGGCGAGGGGTGGCCGCCGCCGGGTGGTGCCGCCGGCGGCCTGGGCACGACCCGCACGGCGGCCACCCGCCGGGCGCGGCCCGGTGTGCCCTCGGGGGCGGTGAGCGCGGCTTGGAGCGGTCCGGAGATGTCCCAGGTGACGGAGGCGACCGGGCGCGGCGCGGCGGCGGCCAGCGCCCGCAGCGGGGCCGCTCTGTCGGCGGCGAGTGCGCGGGCGGCGAAC
>NZ_VJYK02000404.1 GCF_007097205.2 Streptomyces alkaliterrae | reverse complement strand
GTCCTCCCCCCGCCTCGGCAGTGGCGGGGGGAGGACGGTGCAGCCGGTCGGCACCGTCCAACCACCCCGCTCGCCTCCGCCCGCGCCACGCGTCCGGCTGCCGCCCGGCGGCCCGTCGGGCGCCTACCCGCTGCGTCCTTGCCACGGTTGTGGCGCAGGGAGCGGCGAGGGCGGTGCGGCCCGGTCGGTACCGGCCGATGCACTCCGCCCGGCGTCCGCCCGCGCCGTGCCGCCGTCGTCTCGCCGCGCGGGCGTCGTCTCGCCGCGCGGGCGTCCGGGTGCCGCTCGGCGGCCCGCCGGCCGCCTCGGCGCCTATCCGCCGCGGCCCCGCCTCGGCTGTGGCGCGGGTACCAGGGAGGGGAGGGCGGTGACGCGGAGGGCCAGGACGCTGGTCGCGCCGTCGGCGCGCTCCACCCGGCCGTGCACCAGCACCGCCGGGTGGTCGAGGACCGCCCGGGCGTACCGCTCCCACACCTCGGGCCGGATGACGATGTTGGCCATCCCGCTCTCGTCCTCCAGCGTCAGGAAGACCACCCCGCCGGCGGTCGGTGGACGTTGGCGGTGGGTGACAAGACCGCCCACCACCGCCGTCGCCCGGTCCGGCAGTGTGAAGACCTCGGCGACGGGCACGGCGGCGTGCTCCCGCAACAGCCCGCGCAGATGCTCCACCGGGTGGCGGCCGGTGGTGGAACCGGTGGCCCACAGATCGCCGAACGTCTCCTCCACGACGTTCATCGGCGGCAGCGCGGGCGCCTCGGGGACCGGGGTGGTGCCCGGCAGGGTGTCCTCGTCGGCCCGGGAGAGCGGGCCGGCCGCCCACAGTGCTTCCCGCCGACCGACGCCGAGCCCGGCGAAGGCGCCGGCGGTGGCCAGGGTCTCCATGACGGCGGCGGGCAGCCGGACGCGGCGGGCCAGGTCCGCCAGGTCGGTGTAGGGGCGGCCGTCGACGATCCGGGCCGCCGCTGCCTCCCCGAGCCCCTTCACATGCCACAGCCCGAGCCGGATCGCCGGCTCCCCGGCCGCCTCCCGCGACTCCAGGGTGTCGCGTACGTCCGAGCGCAGGACGTCGACGCCGCGCACCTCGACCCCGCGCCGCCGCGCGTCCGCGATCAGGGAGAGCGGCGAGTAGAAGCCCATGGGCTGGTTCCGCAGCAGCGCGGCGGTGAACGCCGCCGGGTGGTGGAGCCGCAACCAGGCGCTCGCGTACACCAGATGGGCCATCGACTGGGCGTGGCTCTGCGGGAAGCCGTAGCCGCTGAACCCCTCGACCATGTGGTAGATCCGCTCGGCGGTCCGCCGCCCGATCCCGTTGCGGGCCATGCCGCGCATCAGCCGCCCGCGCAGCTCACCGACCCGCTCCACCGAACGCTTCGAACTCAGCGCCTTGCGCAGCTCGTCGGCCTCGCCGGGGGTGAACCCCGCGCAGTCGACGGCGAGTTCCATCATCTGCTCCTGCCACAGCGGCACCCCGAGGGAACGCCGCAACGCCCGTTCCGCCAACGGGTGCGGGTAGTCCACCTTCTCCCGGCCGGCCCGGCGCCGCATGTACGGGTGCACACTGCCGCCCTGGATGGGGCCGGGCCGGATCAGCGACACCGCCACCACCAGATCCTCGAACTTCTCCGGGGCCAGCCGGGGCAGGGTGGACATCTGCGCCCGCGACTCCACCTGGAACACCCCGACCGTGTCGGCCCGGGCGATCATCTCGTACACCGCCGGATCGTCCGGCGGGATCGAACCGAGGTCGTGCCGCACGCCCTGGTGGCGGGCGGCGAGATCGCAGGCGTCGTGCAGTGCGGACAGCATGCCGAGCCCCAGCAGGTCGATCTTCACCAGCCCGGCGGCCTCCACGTCGTCCTTGTCCCCCTGGAGCACGCTGCGGCCCTCCGCCGTCGCCCACTCCACCGGCACGAACTCCCCGACCGGCTGGCGGGTGAGCACCATGCCGGCCGAGTGGATGCCCAGATGGCGCGGCAGACCCTCGAGCTGCCCGGCGAGTTCGGCGACGTCCGGCGGCAGTTCGCGGCCCGCGCTCGCCGGCCGGTGGTGGTGCACGCGGCTGCTCAACTCGTCCACCCGCTCCGGCGGATAGCCCAGCGCCCGCGCGGCGTCCCGCACGGCCAGCCGGGGGCGGTAGGTGATGACGTTGGCCACCTGGGCGGCGTGCTCCCGCCCGTACCGCTCGTACACGTAGGAGATGACCTCCTCGCGGCGGCGGTGCTCGAAGTCGATGTCGATGTCCGGCGCCTCACTGCGCTCGACGGACAGGAACCGCTCGAACAGCAGCCCGTGCCGCAGCGGGTCGACGGCCGTCACGCCCAGCACGTGGCACACCAGCGAGGACGCTGCCGAGCCCCGCCCCTGGCACCAGATGCCGGCTCGGCGGGCGAACTCCACGATGTCGTGCACGATGAGGAAGTAGCCGGCCATCCCGAGCTGCCCGATGATGCCGAGCTCGTGCTCCAACTGCCGCCACGCCTCGCGGGCCGACGGGTTGTCCCCGGGCGGCGGCCCGTAGCGCTCGACACCGGCGGCCTGCACCAGCCGGCGCAGCCAGGAGTCCTCGGCGTGCCCGTCGGGCACCGGGAAACCGGGCAGCCGGGGGCGCAGCGCCGACAGGTCCAGCGCGCACTCCTCGCCGAGCGCGAGCGTGGCCTCCCGGACGCCGGGGAAACGCTCCAGCCAGGCGGCCATCTCCGCGCCCGAGCGCAGATGCGCGGTGGGCGCCGGGTGCAGATGCCCGGCCGCGCGCTCCAGATCCTCCCGGCGCCGCAACGCCGCCAGCGCCTGGGACAGCCGCGCCTGCCGGGGCGCGGCGTAGTGCACCGCGCCGGACGCCACCGTCCGCACGCCGGTGCGGCGGGCCGCCGCGAAGAGCGTGTGGTTGCGCGGCGAGTCCTCCGGCAGGCGGTGGTCGATCAGCTCGGCGTGCACGTGCTGCCGCCCGAAGACGTCGGCCAACCGCCGGATACGACGCACGACCGCGTCGACGTCGGCGGGATCGTCGTACTCCGCCACCGCCTCCCCGCCGGGTCCGCCCGGGTCTGCCGGGCCCGTCCGCGGGCAGCCGGTCAGTACCGCCCAACCGTCGTGCCGGGCCGCTGCCGACAGCGCCGCCAGATCGTAGACGGGCGCCCCCTTGGCGCCCGCCAACTGCGCGGCGCTCAACGCCGCCGACAGCCGCCGGAAACCCTCCGTCGACCTCGCGAGCACCACGACTCGCCCCAACTCATGTGCTTGGAGGGATAGTTCGGCGCCGAAGACCGTCCGGACGCCGGCGCGGCGCGCGGCACCTTCGAGCCGCCGGGCGCCGTACAGACCGTCCCGATCGGTCAGCCCCAGTACGCCCACGCCCAACCGCGCCGCCTCTTCGACCAGTTCCGCCGGATCGCAGGCGCCCTGGAGGAAGGAGAAACCGGAGTGGGTGTGCAACTCCGCCCACGGCACGGTGAGTTCGTCGGCGCATGTGGGCGTGTCGCGTACCGCGCGCAGCACCGGCCGCCCGGCGGCGTCCGGTGAACCGTGCCGCGCCGCGCCGGGGCGAGCCTCCTTCGACCCCTCAGCCATAACACGCCTCCACGGACCAGGCGCCGCCCGAGACCCGAAGCAGCCACGCCCGCCCGTCGCCCGTGGTCACCTGGAGACGGGCGACCCGCTGGGCCCGGCTCGGATCCCACCACTGCTCGAGCACCGGCCAGGGACCGGCCCAGCCGGTCACCGGCACCAGCCCCGCCCCGCCGCCGCCCGCCGGGCCGAGTGCGGCCGGCGGCGCGGACAGCACAGCCCGACCCGACACCTCCACCGTCGCCCCCGCCGAGTCCAGCAACCGGGCCGGACGCGGCGTCGAATAGACCACCGCAGGATGGGGTGCGGGCAACCGCCCCGGCCAGGGACCGTCGGCGGAACGCCCCTCCTCGGCCACGTCACCGAAGGGCACCCGGACGACCCGCTCCCCCGGGGACCGCCCGGCGCCGAGTTCCACCCGGGTGACCGCGCCGTGGCCGAGCATCGCCTGAAGGCGGGCGGCCGCCCGCTCGACCTCCTCCAGCGTCGCGGTACGCGAGCCGAACAACTCCCCCT
>NZ_VJYK02000403.1 GCF_007097205.2 Streptomyces alkaliterrae | reverse complement strand
GGATTGGGGAGATCCCCTCACGCCGGGCGGAGGAGCGCGGCCATCGGCTGCCAGCTCGTGGAGACCCGGCGCCCCGAGGGCGCCACCGGCGTCGGCCCCCGCCACAGCACCCCGTCCGGGTGGTGCAACACCGCCGTCACCTCGTCCGGCGTCGGCGGCTCGCTGTTCCCCCGCAGGTAGACGGCCCGCAACCCCAGGTTCCGCAGCCGCGTCAGCGCCTGCGGGCGGTTCGCGGCATGGACGAGGACCCGTATCCGGCTCCCCTCGCGCTGCGGGCTGGGTACCGACAGCGCGACGATCACGCTGCCGTCCGGCTGCCTGGCATAGCCTCCTCCGGCTGTCTGCGGCATGGCTGTGTCCCCGTTTCCAAGATGGTGGTCTGGTCCTGCTGAGGGCATCTAAACGCGAACGGCCGCCGCCCGCCAAGGGGCGACGGCCGCTCACTTCAGGCAAGCGAACCATTACGCGCGGTCATCCGCGCGCCCTCACCAGAGCTTCGAGGGGCTCACCAGGATCGTCATCGTCTTGCCGCCGAGCGGCTGGTTGATGATCGAGATGCGGGTGTTGGTGTTGGGCACCTTCACGCCCGCGGTCGGGTTGGACTCGTACCAGTAGGTTCCCAACCGGTCGTCGAAGACGGGCTTGCCGAGCTTCGGCTTGATCTTGGTGGGCACGCCGTCCTTGTGCAGCGTCATGCCCCTGGTCGGGTACCAGCTGAACGTCGAGTCGTACGCCTGGACGCGGTTGCGCATGAGCGTGCCGTCCGACCACTTCTCCGGCTTGGCGTGGGCGTCGATCGGCAGGATCAGGCCCTGACCCGGGTGCACGCCGACGTTGTTGTCGTTCTGCGAGGTGTCCCACAGCCAGATCAACAGGCCGGTCTCGTAGCGGTAGTGCTCGACCCAGTTCGGCTTGTTCTGCGGGTCGCCGAAGTTGTACGGGCCGGTCTTCAGGGTCTCGTCGTAACCGGTGTACTGGCGGTTCTCGGCGATGTAGAACTGCGGGTAGGTCTTGGTGAAGCCCTCGCCGATGCGGTCGAAGCCGTTGGCGGTCCAGCCGGCCTTGTCGTCCTCGGCGCCGTCTTCGAGGATCTTCTCGCCGTCGGCGGTGATGACGATGTCGTCGGCGGTGAAGCCGCGTTCGGCGACGCCGCCGTCGGTGCGGTAGTAGAAGCGCAGGTCGATCTGCTGGCCGGCGTACTCGTCGAGCGAGTAGGACAGCGCGCTCTGGCCCTCGGACTCACCGTGCAGCGCCGGGGTGTCGCTGGCGTCGCGCGGGATGGTCTCGCCGTCGGCGGTGCCGTCCAGGGCGGTCCACTTCTGGCCGCCGTCGGTGGAGACCTGGACGTACAGGTAGTCGTAGTCCTTCTCGATCTCCCACCAACCGGTCAGGTCCAGCGAGGCCTTGCTGGCGCCGCTGAGGTCGACCTTGCGGGTGAGGGTGTTGTTGAGGTTGTCACCGCTGCCGCTCCACCACTGCTTCGCGCCGGTGGCGGGCTTGTTGATGGCGGTGGTGACCTCCTTCTCGGGCAGCTCGACGACCACGGCCTGCGGACGCTTCTTGCCGCCCTTGCCCTTGCCCTTGGGGTAGGGCGCGGCCTGGGTGCCGATCGTGTGCAGGGACGTCTTGCCGGCCTTGGCGGTCTCGTAGTCGAGCCAGCCGAGCTGGAGCTTGTCCCAGGCGGTCATCTCGCCCGCCCAGTCGCCGATGGCGTCCTTGCCCTTGCCGAGCCAGGAACCGCTGGACATCAGCGACCAGTAGCCGACCGAGGACTCGCCGCGGCCGGTGGTGTCGTAGAGGTCCGGCAGGCCGAGGTCGTGGGCGTACTCGTGGGCGAAGACGCCCAGGCCGCCGTTCTCGGGCTGCACGGTGTAGTCGCCGACCCAGATGCCGGTGTCACCGATCTCGGTACCGCCGGCCTTGTTGAACTCCGGGCCGGTCTTGCCGTAGTCGGTGCCGTAGGCGTACCAGCGGTGCGCCCAGATGGCGTCGTCGCCCTGCGCGCCGCCGCCGGCCGAGGCGTCCTCACCGGCGTGCACGAACTGGAAGTGGTCGAGGTAGCCGTCCGGCTCGTTGAAGTTGCCGTCGCCGTCGTAGTCGTAGCGGTCCCAGACGTCGTACTCGGCGAGCTGCTCGCGGATCTGCTTGGTGGTCTTGCCCGCGGCCTTCTGGTCCTCGACCCACTGGTTGACGCCGTCGCGGACCGCGTCCCACACCGTCGGGCAGACGTTGCTGCCGCAGGCGGTGTTGCCGTAACGGGCCTCGTTCCACGGGATCTTGACCCAGTCGGAGACCGTGCCGTTGACCGTGTACTTGCCTGAGGACTGGCCCTCGTAGTAGCCCTTCAGCGAACCGGGGTGGTCACCGAAGTAGATGTCCTGGAAGTGCTCGCGGTTGAAGTCCTCCTTCCACAGCGTGGTGTTGTCCTTGCTGCGGTCGGGCTTCTCGATCTCGTTGTGCAGCGGCCCGCGGGTTCCCCCGAAGCGCGGGTCGATCTTGTCGCCGAACTCGATCAGGATGGTGAAGATCTTGTCGGTCTTCACCTGCTCCATCTCGACGTACTTGTTGTCGTCCAGCTTCAGCACCTTCGAGCCGTTGCGGCTCTGCGGCCTCTCACCGGCGGCGACCCGCTCCAGCGCGGCGAGGCGCTGGGCGTTCTGCTGCTTGGTCAGCGGGCCTTCCAGATTGTGCTCCACCAGGTGGGCGTCGTCTGTGTCCCCGGGGGCGATCGCCTGCGGATGCGGCTGGGGCCCCTTGTGGTCGGGCGATGCTATCGCGGTCGCGGGCAGCATCGCCGCTGCGCCCAGAGCGACAACGGCGGTGGCCAGTGCCGCTGTTCTGGACCTCGCGGATCTGTGTGGTCCGGTCACGTGGTCGAAATCCTCCCCTGAAGAGTGCTAGTCACTCGTCGGGAGGCATTTGACCCGAGTACCAGCGGAAAAGACAGGTCTTGTTTTGGCCACGACAATCCACTAGGTTGTCATGCCCCTCGCGCGCACCGGTAGTACACCGGTCAACCAACCTTCACTCAGGGGTTGTTGGGCCCCGGAACCAGCAGGCCAGGACCGCCGCCGCAGGCGGGGCAGGAGGCGACGCCGTGCGCCCCCCGTGCACCGGGCCGCGCGTCCCGTGGGTCACGTCACGCTTACCCACCGTTCCGCCAGGGCATCCCGCAACGTAGAGTCGTTCAACGGAACGCGACAGCCCGAACGACTCTCGACCTGACCCCTGAGGACGGATTCCGCCATGCCGCGTCCGAGTCTCGCTCAGACACTCTCCGGTTCCGCGACCGTAGTCCTGACCACCCTCGCGCTGCTGCTGATCACCGGAACGCAGTCCGGTACCGGCGCGGTGCTCATCGCCTGCGGGGCGCTCCTGTTGGGGCTGACCGTCGCCATGCTCGTCGGCTCGTCCGCCGACGAGCGGCGCCGGGCCACGGCAAGCGCGCTCACCCAGACGGAGGCGGCGGGCGGCGCGCCCGCCGCCGAAGTACGTCTGCCGCAACCCTCGTTGCGCCGCTGACCGGTCCGCCGGCGACGGTGGGTGGACGCCAGGCCGCCGGACAGGCCCTAGGTCGACGCCACGACGACGGTCTTGGCGGCCTTGTCGTGCACGCACTGCTGGTACGGCTTGTCCCAGGTGCAGTAGAGGACGTTCACCAGCCAGAACAGCGTTCCGATACACGGCACCAGGTTCGGCAGCGAGTACACCGCCGCCCGCGTCCACCCCGGGGAGCCGGCCGGCACCGCGCCGTTCTCCAGCATGCCCACCCGGATCTTCATCGCCATCTTGCCCAGTGTCTGGCCGCGCGAGGTCAGCATCAGCCCCTCGTACACCAGGTACACGAGCACGTACAGCAGGCCCTGACCCCACTGGCCACCCGTGTTGTCCGTGTCCCAGTTGAACGTGCCGAAGAACGGCGCGGTGATGAGGGTCAGCGGGATGCCCACGATCAGCCAGTCGATGATGCGGGCCACGAGCCGGCGGCCGCGCGAGGCGAGCGGCGGCATCCCGGCGAGCGGGTCCCCCGCCCCCTGCGCACCGCCGTACGGGTTCTCCCCGTACGGGTGAGAGGCGTACCCGCCGCCGGGCGGTGGCGGCGCCCCGCCACCCGGCGGCGGGGGCGGGG
>NZ_VJYK02000402.1 GCF_007097205.2 Streptomyces alkaliterrae | reverse complement strand
ACAGCGCCCCGACCCGCCGGTCCGTCGCCGGGCGGGCAGCCGGCGGCCGAGGTCTGGCGCGGGATCAGGGCGACGCGGCGCGGGCCGACGTGGGCCGGATACCCGGCGAAGTCCTCCCGGCACGTACCGTGGCCGCCCGGGCGCGCGGTGGCGGTCGCCCGGGGCGGGCCGAGCGCTGGTCGGCGGTCGTGCGAACACGTCGCGGTGGTGGAGCAGTTCACAGGTGGCACACCCTACGAGACGTCGCCGACACCCCCGCCGGAGGCGTGACGCGTCTCACTTTCCCACCGGGTGGCCGGGGCACCCGGGGAGCGCGCGGCCGGGAGGGACGGGCGGACGCGCGCCGGGAAGCGCGGAGCGGGACGTGGCCGTGCCTCCCCAGTCCTCGGACAGCGCGGACGGCAGCAGGTCCAGGTACTCGCCCGCCTGGCGCCGGGCGCTGTCCAGGTCGGGATTCCCGGTGCTGCCCCAGACGTGCATGGCGGTGCGCAGCACCCCGCAGAAGGCGGCGACCAGCACCCTCGGCCGGGGGTCTTCGGCCAGCTCCACGCCCACGCGCCGGGCGACGGCGACCGCCAGTTCGTCCTCCATGGCCTGGCTGCGGCCCAGTTGCAGGGCGCTGAGGGTGGGGGTGGTCTCGATCAGCTGCCACATCCGGAGGTACACGTCCGCCGGGACGATCTCCTCGATGGTCGCACCGATCTCCCGCCAGCCCGCGTCCATGGCGTTGCGCAGCGCCACCAGCGGCGGCTCTTCGGCGGGACGGGCCGCGAACCTGGCCAGGTAGCGCTCCTGCACCGCCTCCTGGACGACAAAGACGACGTCCTCCTTGCCTGCGAAGTAGCGGAAGAAGGTGCGCTCGGACACCGAAGCCGAGGTGGCGATCTCCTCCACCGTCGTCCGCTCGTAGCCCTGGGAGAGGAAGAGCTCGTGCGCGGTACGGATGAGCGCGTTGCGGGTCCGCAGCTTCTTGCGCTCGCGCAGTCCCGTCACCCGGTCACCTCCCGCTTCGCTGTTGTGACGGCCAATCGTAACCACACCGTAACCACGCCTCCGGCTACCGCCTCGACGCCACCATGGACGTTCGGCCACTCGGCGGCGCGGGTCACCCGGGCGCGCGCGGGGCCGTCCCCCGTCACACACGCCGGCGGCCCGTGGCGCCGAAAAGAAGAGCGCCACGGGCCGCCGCGGGTCTGTCAGGCGTCGCCGCCCGCCGCGCCCGGGTCCGCCGCCGCCACGTCGAGCAGCTGGTAGCGGTCGATGGCCTGCTTCAGCACCGACCGGTCCACCTTGCCCTCACGGGCCAGCTCCGTCAGCACACCGAGCACCACGGACTGGGCGTCGATGTGGAAGAAACGCCGCGCCGCGCCGCGGGTGTCGGCGAAGCCGAAGCCGTCGGCGCCCAGCGACTGGTAGGCGTTCGGCACCCAGCGGGCGATCTGGTCCGGCACCGCGCGCATCCAGTCCGAGACCGCGACGACCGGTCCTTCGGTGCCCTGGAGCTTGCGGGTGACGTACGGCACGCGCTGCTCCTCCTCGGGGTGCAGGAGGTTGTGCTCCTCCACCTCCACGGCCTCGCGGCGCAGCTCGTTCCAGGACGTCGCCGACCAGACGTCGGCGCGTACGTTCCAGTCCTCGGCGAGGACGCGCTGGGCTTCCAGCGCCCAGGGCAGCGCCACACCGGAGGCGAGGATCTGCGCCGGCAGCTCGCCGGCCTCCCCGGCCCGGTAGCGGTACAGGCCCTTGAGGATGCCCTCGACGTCCACGTCCTCCGGCTCGGCCGGCTGCTGGATCGGCTCGTTGTAGACGGTGAGGTAGTAGAAGACGTCCTCGGCGTTCTCGCCGTACATCCGGCGCAGACCGTCCTTGACGATGTGCGCGATCTCGAAGCCGAACGCCGGGTCGTAGGCCACGCAGCCCGGGTTGGTGGACGCCAGCAGCTGGGAGTGGCCGTCGGCGTGCTGCAGGCCCTCACCGGTCAGCGTGGTGCGCCCGGCGGTCGCGCCCAGCACGAAGCCACGCGAGAGCTGGTCGGCCATCTGCCAGAACTGGTCACCGGTCCGCTGGAAACCGAACATCGAGTAGAAGACGTAGATCGGGATCAGCGGCTCGCCGTGCGTGGCGTACGCGGAACCGGCCGCGATCAGCGAGGCCGTGCAGCCTGCCTCGGAGATGCCGTCGTGCAGCATCTGCCCGTTAGGCGACTCCTTGTACGCCAGCAGCAGGTCCCGGTCGACGGCCTCGTAGGTCTGGCCGAGCGGGTTGTAGATCTTCGCGGACGGGAAGAAGCTGTCCATGCCGAACGTGCGGTACTCGTCCGGCGCGATCAGCACGAACCGCTTGCCGATCTCCTTGTCCCGCATGAGGTCCTTCAGCAGCCGCACAAACGCCATCGTCGTGGCGATCGACTGCTGCCCGGAGCCCTTCTTCACCGCCGCGTACGTCTTGTCGCCCGGCAGCGCCAGCGGCTTGGAGCGGTCGACGCGGGTCGGCACGTAGCCGCCCAGCTCCTTGCGCCGGTCGTGCATGTACTGGATCTCGTCCGAGTCCCGGCCGGGGTGATAGTACGGCGGCAGGCCGTCCTCCAGCGCCTTGTCGGGGATCGGCAGGTGCAGCCGGTCCCGGAAGCGCTTGAGGTCCTCCACGGTCAGCTTCTTCATCTGGTGCGTGGCGTTGCGGCCCTCGAAGTTCGGGCCCAGTGTCCAGCCCTTGACCGTCTGCGCCAGGATGACCGTCGGCTGGCCCTTGTGTTCCTTGGCCGCCTTGAACGCCGCGTACACCTTGCGGTGGTCGTGGCCGCCGCGACCGAGGTGCAGGATCTGCTCGTCGGTCATGTTCTCGACCATGGCGCGCAGCCGCTGGTCGCCGCCGAAGAAGTGGTCCCTGATGTACGCGCCGGTCTCCGTGGCGTACGTCTGGAACTGTCCGTCGGGCGTGGTGTTGAGCTTGTTGACCAGCACGCCGTCCCGGTCCTGGGCCAGCAGCGGGTCCCAGGAGCGGTCCCAGATGAGCTTGATCACGTTCCAGCCGGCGCCGCGGAAGACCGACTCCAACTCCTGGATGATCTTGCCGTTGCCGCGCACCGGGCCGTCCAGGCGCTGGAGGTTGCAGTTCACCACGAAGGTGAGGTTGTCCAGGCCCTCCCGCGCGGCCAGGGTCAGCTGGCCCAGCGACTCGGGCTCGTCCATCTCGCCGTCCCCGAGGAACGCGTACACCTGCGACTTCGAGGTGTCGGCGATACCGCGCGCCGCCATGTAGCGGTTCATCCGCGCCTGGTAGATCGCGCCGATCGGGCCGAGGCCCATGGAGACGGTCGGGAACTCCCAGAAGTCCGGCATGGACCTCGGGTGCGGATAGCTGGAGAGCGCGTACGGCGCCTTCGACTTCTCCTGGCGGAAGCCGTCCAGGTGCCGCTCACTCAGCCGGTCCAGCAGGAACGCGCGCGCGTAGATGCCGGGCGACGCGTGCCCCTGGAAGAAGATCTGGTCGCCGCCGTCGCCGCCGTCCTTGCCCCGGAAGAAGTGGTTGAAGCCCACGTCGTACAGGGAAGCGGAGGAGGCGAACGTGGCGATGTGCCCGCCGACGCCGATACCCGGCCGCTGGGCACGCGACACCATGACGGCGGCGTTCCAACGGGTGGCGTTGAGGATCCTGCGCTCGATCTCCTCGTCGCCGGGGAAGAACGGCTCGTCCTTGGTGGCGATCGTGTTGACGTAGTCGGTGCTGCGCATCTCGGGCACCGCGACGCGCCGCTCGCGGGCGCGCTCGATGAGCCGGAGCATCAGGTAGCGGGCGCGTTCCCGGCCGCGCTCGTCGACCGCCGCGTCAAGGGAGTCGAGCCACTCGCCGGTCTCCTCGGGGTCGAAGTCGGGGACCTGGCTCGGCAGGCCGCCAATGATGATCGGGGTGCGATCTGATCCGGAAGCCACGCTGTTCCTTCGTTCTCGGTGGTGCCTTGTCTGGTGTCGCGCCGACTCCCATCGTGTACCGCTGGGCCGCGTACGTCACCTCTACTCAGGGGTAACTGTCAGGGCGGGTGAGAAACGCGGGTCGGGCGCCTTCCGTCGGCCGCCGGACGGCCGAATCGCAACCCTACGCCCCATTCGCACACCCGCCTGACGCCACCCTCCCGGCC
>NZ_VJYK02000401.1 GCF_007097205.2 Streptomyces alkaliterrae | reverse complement strand
CCGCCACACCGACCGGCCACACCGGCCACACCGGCCACACCGCCACCCCCGCCGGGGACGTCGCGCAGCCGCACACCGGGCAGACGACGCCCGCGCAGCCGCTGCACCTCGGCGGCACACTGGGCCCCGGTGGTACGCCCCCGGCGCGCGAGTTCACCGTCAGCGCCCCCAAGGCCGGCGCGGCGGAGGGGCCCGAGCCGCTGGACGGGCCGAACGGCGCGGTGGAGATCGTGGCCGATCCGACGCCGTCGATGCCGCTGCGCCCCATGGACGTGGACGACGAACTCCCGCCCGAGCCGCTGGACAACCCGCGTCGGCTGCTGGTCTGGCCGGAACCGGACGTCACCACCCAGCAGGCGCTCACCGAGCGCGGCTACCGGCCCGTGATCGTCCACTCCCGGGAGGAGGTCGACGCGCAGATCGCGGCCTACCCGGCGGCCCTGTTCGTCGATCCGCTGACCGGGCCGATCACCCGTACGGCGCTGCAGTCGCTGCGCCAGGCGGCGGTGGCGGCCGAGGTGCCCGTCCTGGTGACGGCCGGTCTCGGTCAGGCGTCACGGGAGGCGGCGTACGGGGCCGACCCGGCCGTGCTGCTGAAGGCGCTCGCGCCTCGCGACAGCGAGCAGCACCCGCCGCGCGTGCTGCTGGTCGAGGAGCAGGCGGCGATCGCAAACGCCTTTGCCGCCACGTTGGAGCGGCGCGGTATGCAGGTGGCGCACGCCCCCACCGACACGGACGCGGCGGCCCTCGCCGCGCAGGTGCGGCCGAACCTGGTCGTCATGGACCTCACGCAGGTGCGTCGCCGCCGCGCGGGCGTCATCGACTGGCTGCGCGTCAACGGCCTGCTGAACCGCACGCCGTTCGTCGTCTACACGTCGGCGGCCATGGACGATCACCAGCTCGGCCAACTGGCTTCCGGCGAGACGGTGTTGTTCCTCGCCGAACGCTCCACCAGCCCCGAGGTGCAGAACCGCCTGGTCGACCTGCTCGCCAAGATCGGCGCCCAGTAGCCGCGACACGGGGTGAGGGGCGGCCGGTCGGCGACCGACCGCCCCGCCCCGTCTCGGACGCTCAGAGCCTCAATGCCTCAGAGCCTCAATGCCTCAGAACCTCGGACCTCAGACCTCGGTGACGTCCAGTTCCCCGGCCGCGTAGCGGGCCCGCAGCACCTTCTTGTCGAACTTGCCGACGCTTGTCTTCGGCACCGCCGGGATCACCGCCCACCGCTCGGGCAACTGCCAGCGCGCCACCCGCTCGGCGAGGAAGTCCCGCAGCTCGCCGTAGCCGACGTCGGCGGCGCCCTCCCGCAGCACGACGGTCGCCAGCGGCCGCTCACCCCACTTCTCGTCCGGCACCGCGACGACGGCGGCCTCGGCGACGTCCGGGTGGGCCATCAGGTGGTTCTCCAGTTCCACGGACGAGATCCACTCGCCACCGGACTTGATGACGTCCTTCGCCCGGTCGGTGAGCGTGAGGTAGCCGTCGGGCGAGATGGTGCCCACGTCGCCGGTGCGCAGCCAGCCGTCGGGGCTGAACTTGTCCTCGGGGCGCAGGGGTTCGTCCGCGTCGGCGCCGCCGTAGTAGGCGGCGGCGATCCACGGGCCGCGCACCTCGAGCTCGCCGGCGCTGGCACCGTCCCAGGGCGCGAAGCCGCCGTCGGGCGCGGCCAGTCGGGCCTCCACCGATGCCGGCAGCCGACCCTGCGTGAGCCGGTACGCCCAGGCCTCGTCGCCGCTCACTCCGGCGGGCGGGTGCGAGACCGTGCCCAGCGGCGACGTCTCCGTCATGCCCCAGGCGTGCACGAGCGTGACGCCGTGCCGCTCCTCGAAGGCCCGCATCAGGCTCGGCGGGCAGGCCGAACCGCCGATGACGACCCGGCTCAGCGAGGAGACGTCGCGCTTGTTCTGCTCCAGTTCGGCCAACAGCCCCTGCCAGATGGTCGGCACCGCGCCGGCGATCGTCGGCCGCACGGTCTCGATCATCTCCGCGATCGGGGCCGGCTGGAGGAAGCGGTCCGTCATCAGCATCGAAGCGCCCGCCATGAACGAGGCGTGCGGCAGCCCCCAGGCGTTCACGTGGAACATGGGCACCACGGGCATCGCGACGTCCGCGCTGGTCAGGGCGAACGACTCGGCGCTGTTGACCTGCATGGCGTGCAGGTAGACCGACCGGTGGCTGAACAGCACGCCCTTCGGGTCGCCCGTCGTGCCGGAGGTGTAGCAGAGGGCGGCGGCCTGCCGCTCGTCGATCTCCGGCCAGTCGTAGCTGCCCGGGCGGTCGGCGAGCAGTTCCTCGTAGTCGTGCACCCGCACCGACGCGCCGTCCAGCGCGGCCCGGTCGCCGGGGCCGACCACCACGACGTGCTCGACTGTCGGCAGCTTCGGCAGCAGCGGCACCAGCAGCGGCAGCAGCGTTCCGTTCACCAGGAGGACGCGGTCGGCGGCGTGGTTCACGATCCACACCAGCTGCTCCGGCGGGAGCCGCAGGTTGAGCGTGTGCAGGACGGCGCCCATCGACGGGATCGCCAGGTAAGCCTCCACGTGCTCGGCGTTGTTCCACATGAGCGTGCCGACCCGCTCGTCGCCGCGTACTCCGAGCTTGTCCCGCAGCGCGTGGGCCAGGCGGGCGCTGCGGACTCCCGTCTCGGCGAACGTCCGTCTGAGCGGCTCGGGACCGCCCGTCCACGTGATGATCTCCGCCGCGCCGTGGACGCGCTCGCCGTGGGCGAGGATGCGACTCACGGTCAGCGGGACGTCCTGCATCGTGCTCAGCACCGGGCCTCCTGAGGGTGGAAGGTTCGCGAAGCTCCACAAGAAGCGCGGCACGCCCACACGGGTCGGCGCTGGTCATCGGCAGGGCCGACCGTTGTTGACAGCCGCGTAACGTTCTCGCGGGCAGCCTGCCACCGACCGGCCGAACTGTCACGGGCCGGACCGAAAGTAGCGCATCTGTATACGAGTTACCGCCAGTCACCCGGTGCTCGGCCGGCTACCCGCCCGCCGGCCGGTCGGGTGCCGGCCCGGTCAGGCGGCCGCCTCCGCCGCCAGCTGGCCGTCCTCCCGCAGCTTCGCCAACGCCCGCGAGACCGCGCTCTTCACCGTGCCCACCGAGACCCCCAGCACCTCGGCCGTCTGCGCCTCGCTCAGGTCCTCGTAGTAGCGCAGCACGACCATCGCCCGCTGCCGTGCCGGCAGCCGCAGCACCGCCCGCCACAACGCGTCCCGCGTCGCCTGCTGCTCCGCCGGGTCAGGGCCCGGCGTCGGTTCGGGCTCCGGCAGCTCGTCGCAGACGAACTCGTCGACCCGCCGCTTGCGCCACTGCGAGGTGCGCGTGTTCAGCAGGGCACGCCTCACGTAGCCGTCCAGCGCCCGGTGGTCCTCGATGCGCTCCCAGGCGAGGTACGTCTTGGTCAGCGCGGTCTGGAGGAGATCCTCGGCGTCACTGGGATTGGCGGTGAGCGAGCGCGCCGTGCGCATCAGTACGGGCCCGCGCGCCCGGACGTAGGTGGTGAACGTCAGCGGCGTCACGAGGGGCGTCACGGTGGCGGAAGTCCCAGGCGTGGTCATGACTCAAACCTAGGTTCGCGGGCACCCCCCGGGGATCGACCGCAAGTCCTGAGGCTTCTCCATCTCAGGTTGTACTCGCCGCCTACCGTCCACCTCCCTCAGGGGGAGACGAGTACTCCGGAGATAGGGGCATCTCAGGGTCGACCCCGACTTGACCGCCCCCGGCAGGGCCTTCCGGCGACTGGAGACCGGCACGCGGAACGACCGGCACGCGGAACGACCGGGTGGCCGCACCCGAAGGTACGGCCACCCGGTCTGACCCGATCCCCATCGCGCGCCGGCGCTCCTCGACGCCGGCGCGCTCAACTCACCACACGCTCCCGACGCGGGCGGCACGGATGCTTGCCATGAACATTTCCTCCAGGAACTGACTGAGCTGTCCCGCCGGACGTTCCGTCCCGAACGTCCGGCGGCGATACGACGTCGCGGAGCCAGACTGCCCCGCGTGGGGCCGAAAAACCCCGGAACCAACCGGTTTCCCCCGCAGGAATGACCATCTGTCGACAAACCTCCGAGACGACACGAACCTCCTCGCACATCCAGCCGATCCCTCCCCCACACCTGTCACTCCCC
>NZ_VJYK02000400.1 GCF_007097205.2 Streptomyces alkaliterrae | reverse complement strand
GGTGTGGGGCGGGTGCGGGTGCGGCAGGGGCGCCGGCCGGTCCGCCCTCTCTCCGGTCCGGACCGGCAACGCCTACACCAGGCAGGACCCCCAAGACGGCGCGCGTCGGACAGGACGCCTACGACGCCGCGGTCACCGACCGGGAGCGCCTCCGCTCCTTCGAACGTATGTGAGGAGCAAGCGAGAAGTGACCCAGACCGACACCAGGACAGACCCGGACCTCGAAGGCGGCCCCGAGTCGCACACGATCCTCAACCCGGCCACCGAGGAGATCATCGCCACCGTCCCCGCGACGCCGGCCGCCGCGGTCGCCGACGCGGTCCGCCGCGCCGAGTCGGCCCAACGGGTGTGGGCCGCCCTGCCGCCCGGTGACCGGGCCCGGGTACTGCGCCGCTTCGCCGTCCAGGTGGACGAGGCGATCGAGGAACTGGCCGCACTGGAGGTCCGGGAGGCCGGACACCCGGTCGCCGGCGCCCGCTGGGAGGCCGGCAACGTCCGCGACGTGCTGGACTACGCCGCTGGCGGCGTGGAACGACTCACCGGCCGGCAGATCCCGGTCCCCGGCGGGGTGAACCTCACCTTCCAGGAACCACTCGGCGTCGTGGCCGTCATCGCCCCGTGGAACTTCCCCATGCCGATCGCCGCCTGGGGGGCCGCCCCCGCGCTCGCCGCCGGCAACGCCGTACTGCTCAAACCCGCCGAGACCACCCCGCTGACCGCCCTCCGCCTGGCCGAACTCGGCCTGGCCGCAGGGCTGCCCGAAGGGCTCTTCCAGGTACTGCCGGGTGCCGGCGAGGTCACCGGCCGGGCGCTGGTGGACCACCCCGGCGTCGCGAAGGTGGTGTTCACCGGCTCCACCGCCGTGGGCCGCGAGATCATGGCGCGCTGCGCCCGGCGCGTCACACGCCTCACGCTCGAACTCGGCGGCAAGAGCCCGAACGTCGTCTTCGCCGACGCCGACGTGGAGGCGGCCGCCGCCGCGGCCCCCGGTTCCTTCCTGGACAACACCGGCCAGGACTGCTGCGCCCGCAGCCGCGTCCTCGTGCAGGCCGACGTCTACGACCGGTTCCTCGAACTGCTGGAACCTGCCGTGCTCGCCTTCCGCTGCGGTGACCCGACCGACCCCGCCACCGCGATGGGCCCGCTGATCTCGGCCGAACACCGCGAGCGGGTACGCGGCCACCTCCCGCAGGACGCCCCCGCCGCGATCCGCGGCGAGATCCCGGACGGCAAGGGCTTCTGGTACCCGGCGACCGTAGTCGAGGCCAGGCCGGAGGACCCGGTCGCGACCGCGGAGGTGTTCGGCCCGGTCGCCGCCGTGCTGCCGTTCCGCGACGAGGCGGAGGCGGTGCGGCTGGCGAACGCCACCGACTACGGCCTCTCCGGCTCGGTGTGGACCCGCGACGCCGGGCGCGCACTGCGCGTCTCCCAGGCGGTCCGGGCCGGCAACCTCTCCGTCAACTCGCACAGCAGCGTGCGCTACTGGACGCCGTTCGGCGGCTTCGGACAGTCCGGCCTCGGCCGGGAGCTCGGCCCCGACGCGCTGACCGCCTTCACCGAGACCAAGAACGTCTTCCTCGCCACCGACGCCTGACAGGACGGCGAGTGGCCTTCGACGACGCAGCCGGCTCCCCAATCGACGACGGCTCGACCCTCACGGGTCCGGCCGAGGGAACCGTATCCCAGCGCCCGGCGCCCGTACTCAGACCTCGTCCAGTTGTGCGCAAGTTCTCCGATGTCGCCCGAACACCGGGCATGCTGCCGCGAAAGCGGGGGGCTCACGTGACGGAGGAGAACGCATGAGGCTCGGTCGACGCCTGGAACGCAAGGGCAGGATCCCACCCCGGCTCATCGCGGTGACGATCACCGCGATGAGCCTCATCGTCATCGCGACGGTGGTGCTCGCCTTCCAGCAGGACAGCGGGAACGCCCACCCCAGCGACCCGGACAGCCTGCCGGCCGCCGCCCAGCCGCCGCAGGCCGCCGGCTCGGCCGGCACCGGGACGGGCGGCGCGCAGACCGGCGGCGCCGCCGCGCCGGGCGCGCCCGGCGCACCCGCCGAGGGCGAGGCCGGCGGCAACGGCACGTCCCAGAGCGCGGCCGGACCGGTCACCGAGGTCGACAAGAAGTTCCTCATCGCCGTGCGGCGGGCCGGCCTGTGGGAGATCCCGGCCGGCCGACTGGCCCAGACGAACAGCAACAACGAGGCCGTGAAGCGCGCCGGCCACCACCTCATCGACGGCCACGCCATGCTGGACCAGCTTGTCCGCGAGGACGCGAAGATCCTCGGAGTGCAGATCCCGAACGAGGCGTCCGAGGAGCAGCAGGGCTGGGTCGCGCAGATGAAGGCGGCCCGCGGCGCGGAGTTCGACCGGATCTTCGTCAACCTCCTCCGGGCCGCCCACGGCAAGGTCTTCGCGCTCATCGGCGAGGTCAGGGCCGCGACGCAGAACGACCTCATCCGCCGCCACTCCAAGGTGGCGAACGAGACCGTCCTGGACCACCTGGAGGTCCTGGAGGACACCGGGCTGGTCACCAAGGAGACACTCGAGGACGTCGAGGCCGCCGTCTCCTCCTGAGACAGGCGAGCTTCTGAGACAGGCGAGCTCCTGAGACAGCGGAGCCGGAAGCCGGAGAGGGCCGTGCCTCACAGGAAGGTGCGGCCCTCGCCCCGGTACGTCGGCACCACCTCGGTCACCCGGTCGCCCTCCACCAGGTGGAACCGGTCGAAGCGCTCGGCCAGTTCACCGGCCTTGGCGTGCCGGAACCACACCTTGTCGCCGATCAGCAGATCGTCCGCCGCCGCCCCGAGCAGCGGGGTCTGCACCTCACCGGCCTGCTCCATCGGGTCGTAGCGCAGCCCCTCCGGAAGGTACGGCGTGGGCAGTCGGTCCCGGCCGGCGGCGCCCGAGGCGGGATAGCCGCCACCCAGCACGGTGACGATCCCCACCCCCGGCCGACGCACCACCGGCTGGGCGAACAGGGCCGCCGGGCGGCCGGAGAAGGAGCTGTAGTGGTCGAACAGGCGGGGCAGCAGCAGCCCGGAGCCGGCGGCGATCTCGGTGACACACTCCTCGGCGGCGGTGTGCTGCACGCTGCCCGTGCCGCCGCCGTTGACGAACTCCAGGTCCGGCGCGACCTCCCGGACGGCCCGTACCGCCGCCGCCCGCCGCTCGGCCAGCTCCCGCCGGGCGACCTGCTGCATCAGCCGGATCGCGGCGGACCGCACGGGCCGCCCGGGCACCGCGTCCCCCACTCCGGCGACATGCCCCTCGTAGGCCATCACACCCACCAGCCGGAAGCCCGGCCGACGCACCACGGAACGGGCCAGCTCGGCGATCCGGTCGGGCGAGCGCAGCGGGGAGCGCAGTGCCCCGACCCGCAGCCGCCCGCCCAACAGCCGCAGCGAGGTGTCCAGTTCGAGACACACCCGGATCTCCTCGCGGCCGCCGTCCCTGGCCAGGTCGATGAGCGCCAGCTGAGCGGGATCGTCCACCATGACGGTCACCGCCCCGGCCAACCGTTTGTCGCCGGCCAACTCGGCGTACCCGGCCCGGTCGACGGAGGGGTACGCCAGCAGCACGTCCGGGACGCCCGACCCGGCCAGCCAGATCGACTCGGCCAGCGTGAAACTCATGACACCCGCGAACCCCTCGTGCGCCAGGGCGCGTTCGAGCAGGGCGCGGCACCTGACGGACTTGCTGGCGACTCGCACCGGCTTGCCGCCCGCCCGGCGGACCAGGTCGGCGGCGTTGTCGTCGAAGGCCTCCAGGTCCACAATGGCCAGCGGCGCGTCCAGCGCGGCGGTGGCCCGGTCGTACCTGGCCCGGTCGGCGGTGGGGTGCGGGTCGGTGGTGAGCACGCGGGCAGCTTGCCAGAGGAGTCGCCTCCAGCACAGCCCCGCCGGGCGCGGGTTGTTGTGCCGGGCCGCGAGCGCCGTAGAGTGACGCTCACGCCTCCGACCGGCCAACTGGCTGTTCAAGCGGCGTTGTCCGGACGAGTACGGCCCCTGAACTCCACTGCCGAGCGGGGTCTCGACATGCGCGAGGGGGAGCGGGTGAGCACAGACGCCGACGCCGCGCGTCCGCCGTTGCCGCCGCCACCACGGCCGGCGGGCCGACCGGTTCCGCCCAGGCCCGCCGGCCG